>NZ_CP126279.1:0-309528 GCF_003234815.2 Curtobacterium sp. MCBD17_035
ATGACGATCCCGGCACCCGTCGAGGACCTCTGGGCCTCGGTGCTCGGACTCCTCGAGGACGACGACCGGATCACCCCGCAGCTGCACGGATTCCTCAACCTGGTCGAACCGAAGGGCGTGCTCGCCGGGACGCTCTACCTCGAGGTCCCCAACGACCTGACGCGGGGCATGCTCGAGCAGCGGATCCGGGTCCCCATCACCGAGGCCGTCTCGCGCCTCGGTGACGACTCGGTCGCCAACTTCGCGATCACGGTGAACCCCGAACTGACCCCGGAACCCCGCACGGATCCGGTGGTCCCCGCGTACGCGGCATCGGCACCCGTCCCGCCGATGGAGCAGGGCACGGCCCCGCGCCAGTACGTCGAGGCCCCGTTCGTGCCCGCGCCGGTGGACAACCCGTCGAGCGCCGGCCGCCCGGACTCGCGCCTCAACCCGAAGTACAACTTCGACAACTTCGTCATCGGCGGTTCCAACCGCTTCGCACACGCCGCCGCCGTCGCAGTCGCCGAGGCCCCGGCGAAGGCCTACAACCCGCTGTTCATCTACGGCGACTCCGGCCTGGGCAAGACGCACCTCCTCCACGCCATCGGGCACTACGCCGAGAGCCTGTACCCGGGCATCCGCGTCCGGTACGTCTCGAGCGAGGAGTTCACCAACGACTTCATCAACTCGATCGCGAACAACCGCTCCGCGCAGTTCCAGCAGCGCTACCGCGACATCGACATCCTGCTCATCGACGACATCCAGTTCCTGCAGGGGAAGGACTCCACGCAAGAGGCCTTCTTCCACACCTTCAACACCCTGCACGACCACAACAAGCAGGTCGTCATCACGTCGGACCTGCCGCCGAAGCACCTGACCGGCTTCGAGGACCGCATGCGCAGCCGGTTCGAGTGGGGCCTGATCACGGACGTCCAAGCACCGGACCTCGAGACCCGCATCGCGATCCTCCGCAAGAAGGCGCAGAGCGACCACCTGCAGGTGCGCGACGACATCCTCGAGTTCATGGCGTCCAAGGTGTCGAGCAACATCCGCGAGCTCGAGGGGACGCTCATCCGGGTCACCGCGTTCGCGAGCCTGAACCGGACCGAGGTCGACATGGCACTCGTGCAGACGGTGCTCAAGGACCTCATCACGCTCGACGAGGACAACGTCATCGCACCGGTCGACATCATCACGCACACCGCGGACTACTTCAAACTGTCCGTCGACGACCTCTACGGCTCCTCCCGCTCCCAGGCGATCGCGACCGCCCGGCAGATCGCGATGTACCTCTGCCGCGAGATGACGAGTCTGTCCCTGCCCAAGATCGGGCAGCTGTTCGGCAACCGCGACCACACGACCGTGATGTACGCGAACAAGAAGATCACCGAGCTCATGAAGGAACGTCGGTCGATCTACAACCAGGTGACCGAGCTCACGAGCCGCATCAAGCAGGACCGCCGCTACAAGTAGCACCGCCAACGTCGACCTCGTACCCCCCTCCGCGCGCCGGCCGGGAGGCCCACCGCGGCCCGCCATGCGTCCCCCGGTCCGGCTCCGGGACGGCCGCGGGACGGCCGCGACGCCGCCTCCGGAGAGCACGACCGCCCGGTCTCCACAAGATGTGCACAACGTGTGGATAACTGTGGATGACACGCCGCTCCCCTGTTCATGGACGAGGGCCCAGCTGTGGACGTCGTCGGGATGGAGTTCCCGACGAGGTTTCCTCGTCCACGGCCGCTCCACACACTGCTCACAAGTCACACGGTTGTAGTTCCCCGTCCTGACAACGATCAACAGAGTTATCCACACTGTGCACAAGCGTTAAGACCATTACTCCTGGTTAACGATCTCTCTCAGGGGGCCAACCTTGTGGACGGTCCCCAGCGGCCGAACGACACGGATCCCGCCCCCGCCCGCTGTGCCACAATGGGGGCCGCCGTCACCGAACCGAAGGACAGGGGTCCCAGCTGTGCAGTTCCATGTCAACCGGGACGTCTTCAGCGAAGCGGTCTCCTTCGCGGTCAAGCTCCTCCCCCAGCGCACGACGCTCCCGATCCTGTCGGGTGTGCTCATCCACGCCGAGGACGACCACCTGACGCTCTCGTCGTTCGACTACGAGGTCAGTGCGCAGACCCGCATCCCGGCGCAGATCGACGACCCCGGCACCGTGCTCGTGTCCGGGCGCCTCCTCGCTGACATCGCCAGCCGCCTCCCGAACGCGCCGGTCGTGTTCAGCACCGACGAGTCCCGGATCACGGTCACGTGCGGATCGGCACACTTCACGCTCCTGAGCATGCCCGTGGCCGAGTACCCGACCCTGCCCGAGATCGGTCCCCAGACGGGCGTCATCCCGGGCAACGCCTTCTCCGAGGCCGTCGCGCAGGTGGCGGTCGCCGCCAGCCGTGACGACGTCACCCCCGTCATCACAGGTGTGCAGCTCGAGGTCGGCGACACCGACCTGTCCCTCGTCGCGACGGACCGCTACCGGGTCGCCGTCCGGACGATCGCATGGGACAGCGGCCGCGTCGGCGCTGACCCGATGCACGCCCTGGTACCCGCGCGTACCCTCCAGGAGGTGGGACGCACCTTCGGATCAGCGAGCACCGTGTCGGTGTCGATCAGCGGCAACCAGGACCGCGAACTCATCGCGTTCCGTGCCGACGACAAGACCGTCACCTCGCTGCTCATCAAGGGCAACTACCCGCCGGTCCGCCGGCTGTTCCCCGACACCGTCCCCGACCACGCGGTGCTCAACACCGCGGAACTGGTCGAGGCCGTCCGTCGCGTCTCCCTCGTCCTCGAGCGCGAAGCCGCGCTCCGATTCACCTTCTCGGTCGACGGGCTCACGCTCGAGGCGATCGGATCCGAACAAGCGCAGGCATCAGAGTCGATCGACGCGCAGTTGACCGGAGAGGACACCGTGGTCTCGCTGAAGCCGCAGTTCCTCCTGGACGGGTTGAACGCGGTGCACTCCGAGTTCGTCCGCATCTCCTTCACCAAGACGGAGAACCCGAACAAGCCGGGGCCTGTGCTCATCACGGGACAGACCTCGCGTGAGGACGCGGCCGCGGACGGCTACCGGTACCTGCTCCAGCCCAACCTCCTCCTGCGCTGACGCCGGGGCACCACCGGGCGTCGCGCGAACTCAACGAGAAAAGGGAAATCATGCACATCGGTCTTGTCGGCCTCGGGAAGATGGGCAACAACATGCGTGCCCGCCTGCGCAACGCAGGGATCGAGGTCACCGGTTACGACGCCAACCCCGCCGTCTCCGATGTCGCCAGCCTCGCGGACCTCGCGGCGGCTCTGCCCGGCCCGCGCCTCGTGTGGGTCATGGTCCCCCACGGCAAGATCACCGACGACGTGATCTCGGGCCTCGCCGACGTCCTCGACGCGGGCGACCTCGTCATCGACGGTGGCAACTCGAAGTGGCTCGACGACGAGGTGCACGCCAAGCAGCTCGACGCCAAGGGCATCCGCTACATGGACGCCGGTGTGTCCGGTGGTGTCTGGGGCCTCGACAACGGTTACGGCCTCATGGTCGGTGGCGCGGACGAGGACGTCGCGACGGCGATGCCCGTGCTCGACGCGCTCCGCCCCGAGGGTCCGCGCGAAGAGGGCCTGGTCCACGCCGGTCCGGTCGGTGCCGGCCACTACACGAAGATGGTCCACAACGGCATCGAGTACGCGATCATGCAGGCGTACGGCGAGGGCTACGAGCTCCTCGAGGCCAAGGACCTGGTCAAGGACGTCCCCGGGACCTTCAGGGCATGGCAGCGCGGGACGGTCGTGCGTTCCTGGCTGCTCGAGCTGCTCGTGCGCGCGCTCGACGAGGACCCCACGCTCAAGGACCTCGAGGGCTACGTCGAGGACTCCGGTGAGGGTCGCTGGACGCTGGAGGAAGCGATCGAGCACGCCGTGCCCATGCCCGCGATCAGCGCCTCGATCTTCGCGCGCTTCGTGTCCCGTCAGGGCAGCGAGTCGCCGACGATGAAGGCGGTCGCCGCCCTCCGCAACCAGTTCGGCGGCCACGCCGTCAAGAAGGCCTAGCGGTCCTCGCTCGTCCGGCCCGCGTGCACGTCGACCATCTCCAGCTGACCGACTTCCGGAACTACCGGGAGGCGGACGTCGACCTCGCACGCGGGCCGAACCTGTTCGTGGGCCGGAACGGACAGGGCAAGACCAACCTCGTCGAGTCGATCGGGTACCTGTCCACCCTCGGTTCGCACCGGGTCCCGACCGACGCCGCGCTCGTGCGACAGGGGTGCGACGCGGCGATCGTCCGGGCACGGCTCGCGTACGAGGAGCGCACGATCCTCGCCGAGGTGCAGATCAACCGGACCGGCTCGAACCGCGCCCAGGTGAACCGGGCACCCATCAAGCCCCGGGATCTCCCCCGCTACTGCACGAGCGTGTTGTTCGCCCCCGAGGACCTGGCCCTGGTGCGCGGCGAGCCCGCCGGCCGGCGCCGGATGCTCGACGAACTCCTCGTGCTCATCGCCCCGCGCATGCAGGGGGTGCTCGCGGACTACGACCGGACGCTCCGCCAGCGGAACACGCTCCTCAAGTCGGCGCGCGGTTCGGGTGTCAGCGGCGCCGCGATGTCGACCCTGGACGTCTGGGACGACCGCCTCGTCGCGCTCGGGTCCGAGGTCATCGCCGGGCGCGACCACCTGGTCCGACGACTCGCACCGTTCGTCGCCGAGGCCTACGCGGCGGTCGCGGGTGCGGCCCACGAGGCGTCACTCGCGGGCGTCCTCAGCATCCGGGGCGGCGACCCGGAGACCGAGCAGGAGCTCGGGAGCGAGATCGAACCCGTGACGGTGGCCGCCGCGGCGGACGGGTTCCGAGCCGGCCTGGCCCGTCGGCGCCGGGACGAGCTCGACCGCGGACTGACCCTCGTCGGTCCGCACCGAGACGACGTCCTCTTCCGGCTCAACGGGTTACCGGCCCGTGGCTACGCCAGTCACGGCGAGTCGTGGTCGTTCGCACTGGCGGTCAAGCTCGCGGCCGCGGCCGTGCTCCGCGCGGAGTCGTCCCTCGGCGATCCGATCATCGTGCTCGACGACGTGTTCGCGGAACTCGACGAGACCCGCCGCGGCCGACTCGCGAACGCGGTGTCCGGGTACGAGCAGGTGCTCATCACGGCGGCCGTCCACGGTGACGTGCCGCCGGTCCTCGCCGCGCACACGGTGCACATCGACTCCGGGAGGATCGTGGACGCGCCGGACGACGCCGCGGCGGTCGCCGAGACGGGGACCCCGGCGACCGGATCGACGGACGGGACCGACGGGGCGGACGCGCACCGTTCCTCCCGTCCGGCCGCGCAGGAGGTGTGACGGTGCCACGACCGGACCGGCCGACCGAACCGACGCGGTTCTACCTCCACCTGAAGGCGGTGTTCGGTGACCCCGCGAAGCGATCCGTCGACGCGCGTCGGCGTCGTCGACGCGAGGCCTCCGCGGACTCGGAGCCCTACGGCGTCGGACGCGAGCCGCGGGGGCTCGGCGACGTGGTGGGGAACCTGACGAGCGAGCTCGGGTGGACCGAGCCCCTGGCGCAGTCCGAGGTGATCGCCGCGTGGCCCCATGTCGTCGGCGCCGAGCTCGCGGCGCACTCGGAGCCGGTGTCGATCGACGACCACGCGCTGCTCATCCGGTGTGACTCGACCGCCTGGGCCACACAACTCCGACTCATGCGCGCGCAGATCACGACGACGATCGCGGAGCGCTACCCGGAGGCGGGGGTCGAGTCGGTGCGCGTTCTCGCCCCGGACGCCCCGACCTGGAAACGCGGTCTCAGATCGGTCCAGGGGCGCGGCCCTCGCGATACCTACGGTTGAGGCGACAAATCAATCCTCTGGGAGCGGAATCGGCCCGCAGATCGGCGTCTCAGCCCTCGGGAGCAGGCCTGCTGCGGTAGACTCGTGGGGTTGCACGCGGGCGCTGGCGCACGCCGGACACGCCGTGCTGCACGACCGAATCGCAGGCGGGCAGGAGCCACAACGACCATGTCATCAGAATCTGGCGACACCCCTCAGGACAACGCGTACGGTGCCGATCAGATCCAGGTGCTCGAAGGCCTCGAAGCGGTCCGCAAGCGCCCCGGCATGTACATCGGCTCCACCGGACCACGTGGGCTCCACCACCTCGTCCAGGAGATCGTCGACAACTCGGTCGACGAAGCCCTGGCGGGGTACTGCGACCAGATCGACATCGTCATCCGCGAGGACGGCGGCGTGCGCGTCACCGACAACGGCCGTGGCATCCCGGTCGACATCCACCCGAACGAGGGCATCTCGACCGTCCAGCTCGTGCTGACGGTCCTGCACGCCGGCGGTAAGTTCGGCGGCGGCGGGTACGCGGTGTCCGGTGGCCTGCACGGTGTCGGGTCGTCGGTCGTGAACGCCCTGAGCTCGGAACTCGACGTCGAGGTGCGCCGACAGGGCCACGTGTGGCGGCAGAGCTACACCGACGGCGTGCCCGTCGCGCCGCTCTCCCAGGACGAGGAGACCGACACCACCGGCACGACGATCACGTTCTGGCCGAACGCGGACATCTTCGAGACCGTCGACTTCGACTACGAGACCCTGCGCACGCGGTTCCAGCAGATGGCGTTCCTCAACAAGGGGCTCCGGATCACGCTCCACGACGAGCGTGTCCCCGACGAGGGCGAAGAAGCACGGAAGGACGTCTTCCACTACGAGCGCGGGCTCGTCGACTACGTCGAGCACCTCGTCAGCACGAAGAAGGCCGAGGTGATCCACCCCGACGTGATCTCCCTCGAGTCCGAGGACACCGACCGGAAGATCTCGCTCGAGCTCGCCATGCAGTGGAACACCTCGTACCAAGAGAGCGTCCACACCTTCGCGAACACGATCAACACGCACGAGGGCGGCACCCACGAAGAGGGCTTCCGCGCCGCGCTCACCTCGCTCGTCAACAAGTACGCGCGCGACAAGAACATCATCAAGGAGAAGGACGACAACCTCACGGGTGACGACATCCGCGAGGGGTTGACCGCCGTCATCTCCGTCAAGCTCGCCGAACCGCAGTTCGAAGGACAGACCAAGACGAAGCTCGGCAACACCGAGGCGAAGTCGTTCGTCCAGCGTGTCGTCGGTCAGGAACTCGGCGACTGGCTCGAGCGCAACCCGACGCAGGCGCGCGACGTCGTCCGCAAGGCGATCCAGGCCTCCCAGGCGCGCATGGCGGCGCGGAAGGCGCGCGAGACCACGCGGCGCAAGGGCCTGCTCGAATCCGGCGGGATGCCGGGCAAGCTCAAGGACTGCCAGTCCAAGGACCCGACGGTCAGCGAGATCTTCATGGTCGAGGGCGACTCGGCCGGCGGATCAGCGGTGCAGGGGCGCAACCCGCTCACCCAGGCGATCCTCCCGCTGCGCGGCAAGATCCTCAACGTCGAGAAGGCCCGACTCGACCGCGCGCTGGCGAACCAGGAGATCCAGTCGATGATCACGGCGTTCGGTGCCGGCATCGGCGAGGACTTCGACCCGGACAAGGCGCGGTACCACAAGATCGTGCTCATGGCCGATGCCGACGTCGACGGCCAGCACATCACCACGCTGCTGCTGACGCTCCTGTTCCGCTACATGCGTCCGCTCATCGAACGTGGCTACGTGTACCTCGCGCAGCCCCCGCTCTACCGACTCAAGTGGTCGAACTCGGCCCACGAGTACGTGTTCAGTGACCGCGAGCGCGACGTCCTGCTGCAGGCCGGTCTCGCGGCGGGCAAGCGGATCCCCAAGGACAACGGGATCCAGCGCTACAAGGGCCTCGGCGAGATGGACTACAAGGAGCTCTGGGACACGACGATGAACCCGGACACCCGCACGTTGCTCCAGGTCACCCTCGAGGACGCCGCCGCGGTCGACGGCGTGTTCGCCACCCTCATGGGCGAGGACGTCGAGTCGCGTCGTCAGTTCATCCAGCAGAACGCCAAGGACGTCCGCTTCCTGGACATCTGAGGCACCGCGCGCCCCGCGCGCCCCGACCACCTGCCGGCGCGACGCCCGAGCAGGACGGAACCACGGCCTCCCGGCCGATGAGAGAGGCAGCACATGGCTGACGACAACGACAACGGCGGCGACGAGCCCGAGGTCGTGCACGGCGACGCCGGCGACATCGTGCTCTCGGGCGACCGCATCTCGCAGGTCGACCTCCAGCTCGAGATGCAGCGGTCCTACCTCGACTACGCCATGAGCGTCATCGTCGGGCGTGCGCTCCCGGAGGTCCGTGACGGCCTCAAGCCCGTGCACCGGCGCGTCCTCTACGCGATGTACGACGGCGGGTACCGCCCGGACCGCGCCTTCTCCAAGTGCTCGCGCGTGGTCGGCGACGTCATGGGGCAGTTCCACCCGCACGGCGACTCCGCCATCTACGACGCCCTCGTCCGCCTGGTGCAGCCGTGGAGCCTCCGGTACCCGCTCGCGCTCGGCCAGGGCAACTTCGGGTCCCCCGGCAACGACGGTGCCGCCGCCCCGCGGTACACCGAGACGAAGATGGCTCCGCTCGCGCTCGAGATGGTGCGGGACATCGAGGAAGACACCGTCGACTTCCAGGACAACTACGACGGCCGCACGCAGGAACCGTCGATCCTGCCGTCGCGCTTCCCGAACCTGCTCGTCAACGGGTCGGTCGGCATCGCGGTCGGCATGGCCACGAACATCCCGCCGCACAACCTGCGTGAGGTCGCCGAGGGCGCGAAGTGGGCGCTCGAACACCCGGACGCGACGCGTGAGGAGCTCCTCGAGGCGCTCATGCAGCGGATCAAGGGCCCGGACTTCCCGACCGGCGCGCAGATCCTCGGCGTCCGCGGGATCCAGGACGCCTACCGCACGGGCCGCGGTTCGATCACCATGCGCGCGGTCGTCAACGTCGAGGAGATCCAGGGTCGGACCTGCCTCGTCGTGACCGAGCTGCCGTACCAGGTGAACCCGGACAACCTCGCGGTCAAGATCGCGGAACTCGTCAAGGACGGCCGCCTGGCGGGCATCGCGGACATCCGCGACGAGACCTCCGGCCGCACGGGACAGCGGCTCGTGATCGTCCTCAAGCGCGACGCGGTCGCCAAGGTCGTGCTCAACAACCTGTACAAGCACACGCAGCTGCAGGAGAACTTCGGCGCGAACATGCTCGCGATCGTCGACGGTGTCCCGCGCACGCTCGCGCTCGACGGCTTCATCTCGGCGTGGGTCGACCACCAGGTCGAGGTCATCGTCCGGCGGACCCGCTTCCGGCTCCGCAAGGCGGAGGAGCGGGCGCACATCCTCCGCGGGTACCTCGCCGCCCTCGACGCGCTCGACGAGGTCATCGCGCTCATCCGCCGGTCGCCGACGGTCGAGGAGGCCCGGGACGGCCTCATGGCGCTGCTGTCGGTCGACGAGGTCCAGGCACGCGCGATCCTCGACCTGCAGCTCCGTCGTCTCGCCGCTCTCGAGCGACAGCGGATCCACGAGGAGGCCGAGGAGCTCGAGCGCCTCATCGCGGACTACCAGGACATCCTCGCGCGTCCCGAGCGCCAGCGCGTGATCATCGGCGAGGAGCTCGACGAGATCGTCGCCAAGTTCGGCGACGACCGCCGCACCGAGGTGATGTTCGGGTTCGACGGCGACATGAGCGTCGAGGACCTCATCCCCGAGGAGGAGATGGTCGTCACCATCACGCGTGGTGGCTACGTCAAGCGCACGCGCAGCGACAACTACCGGTCCCAGCACCGCGGCGGCAAGGGCGTCAAGGGCGCCCAGCTCCGAGCGGACGACGTCGTCGACCACTTCTTCGTCACGACGACGCACCACTGGCTGCTGTTCCTGACCGACAAGGGTCGCGTCTACCGCGCCAAGGCGTACGAACTCCAGGAGGCCGGGCGCGACGCCAAGGGCCAGCACGTCGCCAACCTGCTCGCCATGCAGCCGGACGAGCAGATCTCGCAGGTCCTCGACATCCGCGACTACGAGGCAGCCCAGTACCTCGTGTTGGCGACCCGCGACGGCCTGGTCAAGAAGACCGCGCTCACCGAGTACGACACGAACCGCACCGGCGGGATCATCGCGATCAATCTCCGCGAGGGTGACGCACTCGTCTCCGCACTCCTGGTGGACGAGTCCGACGACCTCCTCCTGGTCTCGCGGCACGGCATGTCGCTCCGGTTCACCGCGACGAACGACGCCCTGCGTCCGATGGGCCGCTCGACGTCCGGCGTCAAGGGCATGACCTTCCGTGGGGACGACTCGCTGCTGTCCGCGTCGGTCGCGCACGACGAGGGATTCGTGTTCGTGATGACGGAGGGCGGCTACGCCAAGCGCACCGCCGTGGACCAGTACCGCGTGCAGGGGCGCGGTGGTCTCGGCATCAAGGTGGCCAAGCTCGCGGTCGACCGGGGTGACCTGGTCGGCGGTCTCATCGTCAGCGGGGACGACGAGGTGCTCGTCGTGCTGGCTTCCGGCAAGGTGGTAAGGTCTGCCGTGGCCGAGGTCCCTGCCAAGGGGCGCGACACCATGGGCGTCGTGTTCGCACGCTTCGCCGACGACGACCGGATCATCGCAGTGGCCCGGAACAGTGAACGGAACCTGGACGACCAGGCCGACGCCGAGATCGAACCCGCGGGCCCGGTCGAAGCAGTGAGCCCCGCCGAGGCAACGGACGAGCCCGCCGACCCGCAGGCCGGAGAGGACCAGTCAACGAATGAGTAGTGTCGCCGAGAAGCTCCAGCGCAAGACGAAGCGACCCGTCGGCACCAAGCAGGTCCGGCTGCGCCTGGTGTACCTCGACTTCTGGTCGTGCGTGAAGCTGTCGTTCCTCATCGCGCTGGCCGGCAGCATCGTGATCGTCGTGGCGACCATGCTCGTCTGGATCATCCTGAACCAGACGGGTGTGTTCACCCAGATCGACAAGCTGCTGCAGGACGTCACGGGCAAGAACAACTACTCGATCATGGACCAGTTCTCGCTGGGCCAGGTCATGGGGTTCTCGATCGTCGTCGGGATCCTCAACGTGGTCGTCGGCACGGTACTCGGCGCGATCGTGAGCGTGCTGTACAACCTCAGCGTGCGGATCACCGGTGGTCTGCTCGTCGGGTTCACCAACAACTGACCCGGATCACCGGTCTGGAGGCCCCACCCGATTCGCGCCCGCGGCGCGCGTCATGTAGGCTTTCATCCGGTCTCGGGGCTATAGCTCAGGCGGTTAGAGCGCTTCGCTGATAACGAAGAGGTCCTAGGTTCAAGTCCTAGTAGCCCCACTCCGACGGTTCGCCGTCATCGTGACTGCACCACCGAGCCCGTATGACCCGTCGGCTGCTCCTCCGGTAGCATGGCCGACCATCCGGGGCCTTAGCTCAATTGGCAGAGCACCGCCTTTGCAAGGCGGGGGTTAGGGGTTCGATTCCCCTAGGCTCCACCAGCTGTCTGGGCTGCTCGGCGCTTCGCGCCTTCGCAGCCCGCTGGTTCAGTGCTTCATGCGCGCCGCCGCCCCTGCGGGGCGACGTCGCGGGGCGTGCCTGAGCGCTCCGTGCTCGGCGCTCGGCGCGCGGCGCCGGCCCAGTGCCTTCGGTCCGGGCGTCCCTTCCGGTCCTCCTCTTGCGTGAGATCGCAGGAGGTGCCGCTTCGGACCGCGCCGAAACGACATCTGCTGCGATCTCGGCGGAGGGCTGCCGGCGACGCCGGGTGAGATGGCCCTCCCGGCATGACGAACGGCCCGCGCCGAGTGGCACGGGCCGTTCGTGTGGTGCGATCCGATCAGGCGGCGGGCTTGTCCGCCGCGTCCGCGTCGTCGGCGACCCACAGGTCGTCGTCGGCACGGAGGGTCTGGTACGCCGCGTACGCGGCTCCGATGACGGCGACGGCACCGACGACGATGAGCGCGACGCCGCCGAAGCCGAGTCCGCTCTTCTGCTTGGGCGCGGCCTTGACCACCGTCTTGGCGGCCTTGCGGCCCTTCTTCGAGGCCTTGGCCGCCTTCTTGGTGGCGTCGGCGACGATCTTGCTCACCTTCGGGTCCTTGGCCAGGTCCACGACGCTCATCGCGGACCCGAGGGTCGACACGAGGCTCGGGACGACCTCGGTGGTCAACCGGGTCTTGGTGGCGGTCGCCGCGGACGTCGCCGCGTGCACGCCGGTGGCGACAGCGGGCTTGACCCCGTTGTCGATGGCGTCCTTGACGCGGGGGCCGAGGTCGTTGCGAGCGGCGTCGGCAGCGTGCAGTCGGGCCTCGGCCAGGATGGCGTTCGCGTGCTCGAGGACCTTGCGCTGCTCGCCGAGGAGGGTGGTCGTCTGACCCTTGAGCTTCTTGATCTGCTTCTTGCGCTTGCGGGAGAGTTCCATGGTCATGAGCTACCTCCATCGGATCGGGCGGTGAGATGCCCATCCTGCCACCGGAGACCCTGGCAGGTCACGGTGCCTCGTCTGGAAGTACCATGAACGACCCGGGAGCGCATGCGAGAATGGCAACATGTCTTCGCACACCGCTGTTGCAACCATCCACACCAACCTCGGCGACATCCGCGTCAACCTCTTCGGCAACCACGCACCCAAGACGGTCGCGAACTTCGTCGGACTCGCCACGGGCACGCAGGAGTGGACGCACCCGGGTACCGGCAAGGTGTCGACGGACAAGCTGTACGACGGCGTCGTGTTCCACCGCATCATCAAGGACTTCATGATCCAGGGCGGCGACCCGCTCGGCCAGGGCATCGGCGGCCCGGGCTACCGGTTCGACGACGAGATCCACCCGGAGCTCACGTTCCAGCAGCCGTACATCCTGGCGATGGCGAACGCCGGCACCCAGGGTGGCCGCGGCACCAACGGCTCGCAGTTCTTCATCACGACCGTCGCCACCCCGTGGCTGCAGGGCAAGCACACGATCTTCGGTGAGGTCGCCGACGACGAGTCGCGCGCGGTCGTCGACGCGATCGAGGCCGTGCCCACCGACGGCCGCGACAAGCCGCGTGAGGACGTCGTCATCCAGAGCATCGACGTGACCGACTCCGCTGGCGCCGGGGCGTAGTGACCGACTTCTCCCAAGACCGAGCGAACTTCTGCTACCGGCACCCGGACCGGCAGAGCTTCATCCTGTGTCAGCGCTGCGGGCGGACGATCTGCACCGAGTGCCAGACGCCGGCCGCCGTCGGGGTGCACTGCCCCGAGTGCGTGCGTGAGCAGCGCGCGCAGTTCTCGTCGAACCGCCGGACCGTCGGCCCGAGCACGTTCACGGTGGCACGGCGTCGCTTCGGCATGATCGACCAGAAAGCGACGACGGTCATCGTCGTCGTCAGCGTCGCCATCTGGCTGCTGCAGATGCTGACCGGCGGGACGAACGGGCCGGTCACCGCCGCGCTCGACTACAACCCGTACTGGCTGCCGACGCAGCCGTGGCGGTTGATCACGACGATGTTCGTGCACGGCAGCTTCCTGCACATCCTGTTCAACATGTGGGCCGTGTGGATCTTCGGCCGCATGCTCGAGCAGATGCTCGGGACCTGGCGGTTCGTGGCGCTGTACTTCATCAGCGGTCTCGTCGGTTCGGTGGCGGTGACGGTGCTGGCGCCGCAGACCACGGTGATCGGCGCCTCCGGGGCGATCTTCGGACTGTTCGCGGTGTTCTTCGTGCTCCAGCGGAGTCTCGGCGGCAACGCGGTCCAGATCCTGGTCATCATCGGGCTCAACCTGGTGATCGGGTTCCTGGTCGCCGGCGTCGCATGGCAGGCGCACGTCGGCGGCGTCGTCGCGGGGTTCGTGACGGGGTTCATCTTCACCCGGACCCGCAATGTCCGACGGCGTGGGCTCCAGATCACCCTGCTCGTCGCCGAGGCCGTCGTCGCGGTCGCCATCGCCGCAGCGGCCTACGCCGTGTACACGTGAGCACCGTCGGGAGGTTCGACACACGAAGGCCCGCGGACCGTCCGGTCCGCGGGCCTTCCGCCTCCCCCCGAAGAGGGGGATGAGTTATCCACAGCCATGTCCACATTGGGGATAATCACAGCTGTGTAAGTCCACTAGGCTCCGCCGTCACCCGGCGGACAGATCGTGTTCGCCTCAGCGCCACTTCGTCGTCATGAGGAACCCGATGAACATGATCCCGAAGCCGATCAGGATGTTGAGCGACCCGAGCGTCGGCACGGGGAGCGTTCCCTGCGAGACGTAGAACACGATGACCCAGGCGAGGCCGACGAGCATGAAGCCGAACATGACCGGCTTGAACCACACCGGGTTCGGTGCACCGCCGGCAGTGTCGACCGAGTCGGCTCGGGCCTGCCGGGCGGGCTTCGTACGGTCCTTCTGCTTGGCCATGGCCGGTATCCTACCGTCAACACATCTGCCACCCGCTCGGGTGGGTGGGCTGTCGGACGGGGGACGAACCACATGACCGTGACCGAGGTGCCCGTCGAGGGCGACGCTCACGCCCCGTCCCCGGACGCGGGCGGCCGTCGTCGACGCCGAGGCCACGTGACCGTCCTCGGTGTCCTGGGCGACCTGCTCATCACGGCGGGTGTGCTCGTCCTCCTGTTCATCGCCTGGCAGCAGTGGTTCAACGACCTGGTCGTCGCCAAGCAGCACGAACACCAGGCCCAGCAGTTCAGCAAGTCGCTCGGCGCGATCTCGACGCCAGCGCCCACCCCCACGCAGGGGTACGGTCCGCCGAAGGTCAGCGCGCAGCCCGGCAACACCAAGGTGTTCGGCGTCATGTACGTGCCCCGGTTCAGTGCGACCTACGCCGTCCCCATGGCCGGCGGCACGACCACGGCGGGCACACTCGACACGATCGGCATCGGGCACTACGACCACACCCAGATGCCCGGGCAGGTCGGGAACTTCGCCGTCGCCGGTCACCGCACGACGCACGGCGCCCCGTTCAACCAGATCGCGAACCTCCAGGTCGGCGACAAGATCTACCTCGAGACCGCGGACGGCTTCTACACCTACACGTTCCGCAACCTGGAGTACGTGCCGCCGACGCAGGTGACGGTCCTCGACCAGGACCCCGACGACGTCGGCGTCGCGACGAAGGACCGGATCATGACGATGACGAGCTGCAACCCGATGTACTCGGCGCAGGAGCGCATCGTCGCCTTCAGTGTGTTCGATTCGTGGCAGCCACGGTCCGCGGGAGCGCCGACGGCCATCGCGTCCGAGGTCAAGGGTTAGGAGACCACATGTACGGTGCGCTCTGGCGGGTCCTGCCCGGTCCGGTGTGGGTACGGATCGTCGAGGTCCTGGTCCTCGTCGCGATCGTCCTCGCCGTCCTCGACCTGTGGGTGTTCCCCTGGGTGCAGGAGCTGATCCCCACCCCCGACGTGACGGTCGGCCACCGATGAGCCGGATCCTGGTCGTGGACAACTACGACAGCTTCGTCTACACGCTCAACGGCTACGTGCAACAGCTCGGTGCCGAGACCGACGTGGTCCGCAACGACGCGATCGATGCGGACGCCATCGCCGACCGCATCGCCGAGTACGACGGCGTCCTGCTGTCGCCGGGGCCCGGCGCTCCCGCCGCCGCCGGTGTCTCGATCCCCGCCGTGCATGCTGCGATCGGTGCCGACGTGCCGTTGCTCGGGGTGTGCCTCGGACACCAGGCCATCGCGGAGGCACTCGGGGCCACGGTGACCCACGCCGAGGAACTCATGCACGGCAAGACGTCGAGCGTGATGCACGACGACAGCCCGCTGTTCGTCGGCGTTCCGCAGCCGTTCACGGCGACCCGGTACCACTCGCTCGCGGTGGTCGACGGCACGGTGCCCGACGAACTCGAGGTCACCGCGCGGACGACCGGGGGTGTGATCATGGGAGTCCAGCACCGGGAGGCTCCGGTGTTCGGCGTGCAGTTCCACCCGGAGTCCGTCCTGACCGAGGGCGGGTACCGCATGGTGGGGAACTGGCTCGAGCTGACCGGGCTCGCGGGTGCCGCCACGGCCGCGGACGGACTCGGTCCGCTCATCACGTCGCCCTCGACGGACCGCTGAGGGCGACGCGCGGACCGCTGAGAGTGACCCGCGGGCGACCTGCGGGTCACGCGGCCCGATGAGGGTCACGCGATCTCCGATGAGGGCCACGCGATCTCGGATGAGGGTCACGCGATCTGGAGAGGACCACGCGGTCCGCTGGAGGCGGCGCCCCGGACGGTCGACGCGCCGTCAGTGGTCGTCGTCGCCGTTCCCGGAGTCGCTGCTCTGGGTGGGTGCCGGCGTCGATGTCTGCGTGGGCTGCGCGGAGGCGGCACAGTACGTCAGCTGCACGGTCGAGCCCTGCGGCTGATCGCCCGGCGGGAGCGACTGCTGCGTCACGGTGCTGCCCGTGCAGGTGTAGTCCGGCTGCGGCTGCACGGTGAGCCCGAGGCCGGCGAGTGTCGCGTTCGCCGTCGAGAAGGGCTGCTTCGTGACGTCGGGCAGCTGGATCTTGCCGTTCGAGACGACGATGTTCACGACCGAGCCCTTGTTGACGGTCGTGCCCGAGCCCGGGTCGGTGCTGAGGACGGTGCCTGCGGGCACGGTCGCCGAGTACCCCGAGTTGCTGCTGCCGATCTTGAGGCCCTGCGACTTCAGGGTGGTCTCGGCGGCGTCCTGGGACTGGTTCGTCACGTCCGGTACGGCGACCTGCGCCGGGCCCGCCGAGACCACCACCCGGATGTTCTGCTGGGGCGCGACGTTCGTGCCGGCGCCGGGCGTGGTGCGGATGATGGTGTCCTTCGGGACCGACGTCGAGTTCTTGTCGACGCGGACGGCGACGAGATGGCGCTTCTCCAGGGCCTTCTGCCCGGTCTGCCAGGTCGCGCCGGCCACGTTCGGCACGGACACCGACGAGGACACGGACGACGTGGATGGCTGGAGGTTCGCGACCCACCAGACGACGGCGATCACGACGGCTGCGATGACGATGACGCCGAGCCAGATCCACGCCACGGGCGGTCGGCTCTGCGTCCGCTGCGGGCGGGCGTCATCGGGGTCGTCGAGCTCGCGGAAGGCCGCGTCGGCGCTGTCGGAGGTCCGGGGGTCGACGCCGAACAGGACGGTCGAGGCGTCGGCGGCGGCCGGTAGCCGACGCGTCGCGGGGACGTGCCCGGACGCGGCCTGCTGGAGGTCACGGCGGAACTCCGCGGCGCTCTGGAACCGCTGCGACCGGTCCTTCGCGAGGGCGCGCAGCGTGACCGCGTCGAGTGCGGGCGACACGGCTGGGTTCACGGTGCTCGGAGCGGCGGGCTGCTCGCTGACGTGCTGGTACGCGACCGCCACGGGCGAGTCCCCGCGGAACGGCGGACGACCGGTGAGCAGCTCGAACAGGACGATGCCCGTCGAGTACAGGTCGGTGCGGGCGTCGACGGTCTCGCCGCGGGCCTGCTCGGGGGAGAAGTACGAGGCGGTTCCGAGGATCGCGGTCGTCTGGGCCACGGTCGCCGAGGTGTCGGTGATGGCCCGCGCGATCCCGAAGTCCATGACCTTGACCTGGCCGGAGTGCGTCACCATGACGTTCGCGGGCTTGATGTCCCGGTGCACGACACCCGCACGGTGGCTGTACTCGAGCGCGGTGAGGATGCCCTCGGTGATGCGGACGGCCTCGTCCGGAGCGAGCGGGCCGTCGGTGAGGATGTCGCTGAGCGGACGGCCCTCGACGAACTCCATGACGATGTACGGCACCTGGACCTCGGCGCCGGAGGGCTCGGTCACCGTTTCCTCACCGGCGTCGTACACGCGGACGATGGTCGGGTGGGCCATGCGCGCGGCGGCCTGGGCCTCTTGCCGGAAGCGCGTGCGGAACGAGGGGTCGTTCGCCAGGCTCGGCTTGAGGAGCTTGACCGCGACCCGACGACCGAGCCGGGTGTCGTTGCCGATGTGGACCGTCGCCATGCCGCCCCGGCCGATCGTGTCGCCGATCTCGTACCGGCCGGCGAGGAGGGAGATCCCCGCGGTCACACCTTCTGCCACGTGTCCTCCGAGTGTCCGTCGCGATCAGTGTACGGCAGGGGTTCCTGACGGATCGCTGGCGCGGGCGACCCGGTGGCGAACCGTTATCGGAAGGTCATCAGCGGTGCAGACCGACCCGGTTCGCGATCTCATCGAGCACGCTGTTCGCGTCGTCGTTCGAGGTGCCGGGGGTACCCGGGGTCCCGGCGGAGCTCGGTGTGGGCGTGCTCGTCGCAGCCGGCTGGTACTGCACGGTGAGCGGCTGGGACGAGCCCGACTGCAGGTCCCCGCAGTTGACGGTGTAGGTGAGGGACACCGTTCCGGGCGAGCCGGCGGAGACGCGGACCGACGTGCCGCGGGTCGCACCCGAGGACGCCCCGGAGCCGTCCGTGCCGTTCTGGATCGTGTACGAGTACCCGGTGAGGCTGTAGCCGGTCGGGCACTGCGTGTACGCCGGCCAGGTCGCCGTGAAGGTGCCGTCCGACGAGATCGGCGAGGCGGTGGCCGTGGACGGGGTCGGCGCCGACGGCATGGGCCCGTAGGCCTTGACGGTGATGGTGGAGCCGTACGGCAGGTTGCCGGTGGGGTCGATGGACTGCACCGTGTTCTCCGGCGTCGTGCTCGACGCCGGATCGCCGGTGACGACCTTGACGGTGAACCCTTCGGCGCGCAGCGCGGCCGCCACGTCGTCGACGTTCTTGCCCGTGTAGTCGCCCTCGTTCACCGTGACGGTCTGGGGCTGCGCGGTGGTCGGCGTGGAGCTCGGGCTGTCGCTCGGCTCGGACCGCTTCGGCGTGGACGCGTGCGATGGGGTCTCCGACGCGCTCGGGTCCTGCTGGTTGCCGCGGTTCGCGAACACGATGCCGCCGATGACGAGCGCCGCGACGAGGAGCGCCCCGAGGACGATGAGGGGCCACAACCAGGGCCGGCGCTTCCGGCCGTCGTCGTCGGGGGTCGGCGGGGTGCCGGGGCCCCTGGGCACGGCCGGCCCCGGCGTCGGAGCGAGTCGCTGGGTGGCCTGGGTCCCGATGATGCTCGTGGCGTCGTCGTTGCCGACCGGCGGGTTGAAGGCGACCGTGGCTGCGCCGAGCGCCGGCACGGCAACGGTGGCCGCGGCGACGTCACCACGTCGGAGTGCCTGCGCCGCGCGTGCGAGGTTCGCCGCGGTCGCCGGGCGGTCGGCGGGCTTCTTCGCGATGCAGGACATCACCAGATCGCGCACGGGCTCGGGGATCGACGCCGGGAGCTCCGGGGGCTGCTCGTTGATGTGCGCCATCGCGATCGCGACCTGGGACTCACCCGTGAACGGACGCTTGCCCGCGAGGCACTCGTAGGCGACGATCCCGAGCGAGTAGATGTCCGTCGAGGGCGACGCCGGGTGACCGCTCGCCTGCTCCGGCGACAGGTACTGCACGGTGCCCATCACCTGACCCGTCGCGGTCAGGGGGACCTGATCGGCGATGCGCGCGATGCCGAAGTCCGTGATCTTCACCCGGCCGTCCGGGGTGATCAGGAGGTTGCCGGGCTTGATGTCCCGGTGCACCAGCCCGACCGCGTGCGCGGCCTGCAGGGCGTTGGCCGTCTGCGCGACGATGTCGAGGACCTTGTCGACGGGGAGTGTGTGCTCACGCTCGAGCAGCGTCGAGAGCGCCTCGCCGGGGACGAGTTCCATGACGAGGTAGGCGCTGCCGTCCTCTTCGCCGTAGTCGAAGACGTTCGCGATGCCCTCGTGGTTGACGAGTGCCGCGTGTCGGGCCTCCGCGCGGAAGCGCTCGAGGAACCCGGGGTCGCCGAGGTACTCGTCCTTGAGGATCTTGAGCGCGACGGTGCGACCGATGACGAGGTCGGTCGCCTGCCACACCTCGCCCATGCCGCCGATCGCGACGCGGGAGGAGAGCTGGTACCGCCCACCGAAGGTGAGTCCGCTGGTGGGTCTCATTTGTTCAGCACCGCCTCCATGACTTTCTTCGCGATCGGAGCCGCGACCGTGTTGCCCACGCCCTGTTGTCCGAGTCCGCCGCCGTTCCCCACGACCACGGCGACGGCGACCTGCGGGTCCTTCGCGGGGGCGAACCCGGTGAACCAGAGCGTGTAGGGATCGCCCGTCCCGTTCTCGGCGGTGCCCGTCTTGCCCGCCACGTCGACCCCGTCGATTCTCGCATTGGTGCCGGTGCCGTTGTCGACGACGCTCTCCATGGCCTTGGTCAGGTCGGAGGCGACGTCGGACGAGATCGGGTCGCCGTACTGCTTGGCCTGGAACGGGACCACCGTCTTCAGGTCGCTCGTCGTGATCTTGTCGATGAGCGTGGGGCTCATCACCCGGCCGCCGTTCGCGATGCCGGCCGACACCATCGCCATCTGGAGCGGGGTCACCCGGACGCTCTGCTGACCGAAGGCACTCCGCATGAGCTCGGCGGTGCCGTCGGTCTGCGGGTACTGGCTCGGCGTGCTCGCCATCGGCACGTGGATGCTGTCGCCGAAGCCGTACTGCTTGGCCATCGCGTTGATGGCGTCGTAGCCGAGCTTCTGGCCGAGCTCCGCGAACGGGATGTTGCACGAGTTCTGGATCGCGACGGCGATGGTGACCGTGTTGCCACCGCCGCAGGACCCGCCTTCTGCGTTGTTGATCGTGCGGCTCGTGCCCGGCAGGGTCAGTGTCGACGGGTTCGGCAGTGTCGAGTCGAGGTCGTAGTCACCGCTCGCGAAGGCGGCGGACGCGACGATCAGCTTGAACGTGGACCCCGGCGCGTACAGGTCGCCGGCGATCGCGCGGTTCTGCAGCGGCTGGCTCTCGGCGGACAGGAGGGCGTGGTACTGGGCCAGGACCTGCTTCGTGTCGTGCACGGCGAGGGTGTTGGGGTCGAACGACGCCTTCGACACCATGGCGAGGATCTTGCCGGTCTTCGGCTCGATGGCGACGACCGCGCCGGTGTTCGAGCCGAGTGCGTCGAACGCGGCCTGCTGCACCTGCGGGTCGATCGTCAGGTTGACGTCGTCGCCCTGGACGTCCTGCCCGGTGAGGATCGAGTTGATGTTGCTGAAGAAGCTGTCGGAACTCGTGCCCGCGAGGTAGGAGTTCTCGGCGCTCTCGACCCCGGTCTCGCCCTGCCCGATGGTGAAGTACCCGGTCACGGCGCTGTACAGGTCGCCGTTCGCGTAGGTGCGCTGGTAGTTGTACTGGTCGTCCACGGGCTTCGACTCGGCGATGGGGGTGCCGTCGACCAGGATCGCCCCGCGCTTGGTCGAGTAGCTGTCGAGGATCGTCCGGGAGTTCCGGGAGTCGGCCCGGAGCTGCTGGGCCGAGAAGAACTGGATGCTCGTCGTCGACACGAAGAGCGCGACGAACATGAGCACGACCACGGTCGAGATCGAGCGGAGTTGGCGTTTCACGGGCGGGTCACCGTCCTGTCCTCGTGTCGATGGCGGCCGTGGCGACGCCCTGCTGCACCCGCTGCTCCGCCGGGACGGAGTCGGTGAGGCGCAGGAGCATCGCCGCGATGATCCAGTTCGCCACGAGTGAGGAGCCACCCGCGGCCATGAACGGCGTGGTCAGACCCGTCACGGGGATGACGCGCGTGACACCGCCGATCACGATGAAGGTCTGCAGCGCGATGACGAAGCCGAGCCCGACCCCGAGGAGTCGGCCGAAGTCGTCCTGGCCGGCGTACGCCACGCGGAACCCGCGCGAGACGAGCAGGAGGAACAGTCCGAGGATCGCGAAGACGCCGACGAGCCCGAGTTCCTCGCCGATGGCCGAGAAGATGTAGTCGCTCTGGGCGAGCGGGGTCAGGTACGGGCGTCCCTGGCCGAGGCCCGTGCCGGTGATGCCGCCGTTGGCGAACCCGAACAGACCCGTCACGAGCTGGTAGCTCCCGGAGAACTGCCGGTTGTAGATGGTGTTGTCGAACGGCTCGAGCCAGGCCTGGAACCGGCCGTGCACGTAGGTGAGGGTCTGCGCGGCGATGAGCGCGCCTCCCACGAACAGGATCAAGCCGATGATCACCCAACTCGCGCGGCCCGTGGCCACGTAGATCATCACGAGGAACAGGCCGAAGTAGAGCAGCGAGGTCCCGAGGTCGCGCTGGAACACGAGGACGCTCATCGCCGCGCCCCACACGATGAGGATCGGCCCGAGGTCGCGGGCCCGCGGCAGCTGCACGCCGAGGATCCGGCGGCCCACGATCGACAGGCTGTCGCGCGCCGTCACGAGGTACCCGGCGAAGAACAGCGCGAGCGAGATCTTGGCGAGCTCGCCCGGCTGGAACGAGAACGGTCCGATGCCGATCCAGACGCGCGCGCCGTAGATGGTGCGTCCGATGCCGGGGAGCATCGGCAGCAACAACAGCACGATGCTGACGAGCATGAAGATGTAGCGGTAGCGCTGGAGGAAGCGGTGGTTCCGGACGAGCAGGAGCACCAGGATCGCCATCACCATGGCCATGCAGGTCCAGGCGATCTGCCGGACCCCGGCGCTGCCCCATCCGGTGGCGCTCGGTGTGTGCAGGTCGATCCGGTAGATCTCGGCGATCCCGATGCCGTTGAGCACGAGGGCGATCGGCAGGATGAACGGGTCCGCGTTCTTCGCGACGATGCGGAGGACCACGTGCATCACGAGGGCCAGCACGAGGATGGCCGCGCCCTCGATCAGGATCGGCACGTCGATCCGGTTGTGCACGCCGAGCTGGACGAGCAGCATCGCGCCGGCGCAGATACCGCAGGCGATGACGAGGAGGCCGAGCTCCAGGTTGCGGGCGCGCGCCGGTTCGCGCAGCTTGATGGTGATGGTCTGCGTCAGGGACTGGCGGGCGGCGATGTCAGCCATGCGCGCCTCCCGTCGGCGTCGGCGTCGGCGTGGGTGTGGACGTCGGCGTCCCGGTGCCGTCACCGTCCGCGTCGGACTCGGCCGCGGCCTCCAGACGGCGGATGATGGCCCGCGCGTCCGACAGGGACGACGCGTTGATGGTCTGGCGGACGTTCTCACGCGTGTACGCGGGCAGGTCGCCGACCCGGAGGTCCGAGTCCTCGTACACACTCGACAGGTGCACCGGACCGATGCCCTGCTGCACGCCCTTGAAGATGGCCACGTTGCTGCCGTCGGCGCCCACGTAGTAGTGCTGTTGGGTCCACCGGTAGCCGAGGAACACGACGCCGACGAGCACGACGACCGCAGCGACCAACGCGATCGTCCACGAGATGCGACGACGCAGGCGCCGGCGGCGGTCCTCCGCGATGAGCTCGGCGAAGTACTGGTCGGACTCGGGCTCGAAGTGTGAGTCCTCGGGCGCCGTCGTGACCTTGAGGGGGTGGAGCAGGATCGTCGGCAGCCGGATCGGCTTGCGGCCCGTCGACGCCTCGAACGTCAGCGGCGCCGCGGCGGACCCGACGGTCGTCGCGGCGTCGTCGACGTCGTCCGGGACGTCCTCGGTCACGTCCATCACCACGACGGTGACGTTGTCCGGTGCGCCGTGGTCGAGGGTCTCCTTGACGAGGCGCTGCGTCACCTGGTTGGCGTCCATCTCGGACGCGAGCGCGTGGCGGATGCGTTCCTCGGCGAGGTAGCTCGACAGGCCGTCGGAGCAGAGCAGCCACCGGTCACCGGGCTGGATGTCCATGACCGCGGTGTCGACCTCGGGCGCCGCGTCGACGTCGCCGAGCACCCGCATGAGGACGGACCGCCGCGGGTGGACCGCGGCTTCCTCCGGCGTGATGCGCCCGCTGTCGACCAACCGCTGCACGAAGGTGTGGTCGGCGGTGATCTGCTTGAGCTCGCCGTCCCGGAAGCGGTAGATGCGGGAGTCGCCGATGTGCGCGATCGCGATCTGGTCGCCCACGCGGATCATCGCGGACACGGTCGTGCCCATGCCCGTGAGCTCCTGGTGCTCGAACACCGTCTCGGTGATGAGCTGGTTCGCCGCGATGAGCGCGGCCTGCAGCGCGAACTCCGCGTCGTGGGCCGACGGGAACTCGCGGTCGACCTCACGGATGCGGCGGATCGCGATCGCGGAGGCGACGTCACCCCCCGCGTGCCCGCCCATGCCGTCGGCGACCGCGAACAGGTACGCCCCCGAGTAGCCGGAGTCCTGGTTGTTCGCGCGGATCCGGCCCACGTGGGACACGGCGGCACTGAGGGTACGGGCTGCCATCCGGCGCTACCGCCGCAGCTCGAACGTCGTCGTCCCGATGGTGATCGGGGTGCGCTCCCGGACCGGCATCGGCGCGGAGACGCGCTGGCCGTCGAGGAAGGTGCCGTTCGTGGAGTCGAGGTCGGTGATGAACCACCCCTCGGGGCGGAGGTCGAGGCGGGCGTGGTTGGTGGACGTGTAGTCGTCGCGGATGACGACGTTGCTGTCGCTCGCTCGACCGATCGTGATCGGACCGCGCCCGAGGGGCATCTCCATGCCCTCGCGCGCGCCGTCGGTGATGACGAGTCGGGTGGCGACCTGCGTGGCGGACGCGGGTGGGCCTCCAGGCCGGATGGCCTCGGTGAACGCGCCCGGATCCGCGCGGCCAGCCGTGGCGTTGGTCGGCAGTGGCGGCGTGCTCGGACCCTGCTGCTGGTTCTTGGCGTCGGTCGGGATGGACCGGGTGCGTTGCCCGAACAGGTCGCTCCGGAGGGCGAACACGATCGCGAACACGAACAGCCACAGCACCGCGAGGAACGCGAAGCGCAGCACGAGGAGTGTCAGGCTGCTCGTCATCACGCTCCTCCGTCGGCTTCCGGGACCACCCGGAACACCATACGGGTCCGTCCGATCTCGATGGTGGAGTCCGGCTCGACGATCGCACGCTCGAAGCGCTCTCCGTTCAGCTTGGATCCGTTCGTCGAGCCGAGGTCCGTCGCCTGCGCGTGCTTGCCGTCCCACACGACCTCGACGTGCCGACGGCTCGTGCCGGTGTCGGCGACCGTGATGTCGGCGTCCGAACCGCGACCGATGACGGTGCGGCCGACCTTGAGGTGATGGCGCTGCGATCCGATGTCGAGCACGCCGGCCCACGTGACGTCACGACGGACCGTCGTGGAGTCGACCTGCAGGATCCCGGTCGAGAGCGTGCCGTCCTGCCGCAGCGTGATCTGGACCGGACCGGAGAACGAGTAGTTCTGTGCGACCGCGTGCTGCTGGACGAGGCCGGTGAGCTCGTCGATGAGCGGCCGGCCGATGTCGTTCATGCGCGAGTAGTCCGGCGGCGCGAGCCGGACCGTGAACTCGTTCGGCACGAGGATGCGCTCGCGCGTGACCACCGCCGCCTTGGTGTCGAGCTCGCGTCGGAGCGCCGCCGAGATCTCGACCGGCTGCACGCCCGAGCGGAAGGTCTTCGCGAACGCGCCGTTGACCGCGCGCTCGAGCCCTCGCTCGAAACTGTCCAGTAGGCCCATGGGTCTCCCGTGATCGCGGTCGCCGACTCATGCATGGTAGTGGTTGGCGTGGGTTCCTTCCTGTGCGTGCTAGAGTCGTCCGGCTGGCGCGAGTGGCGGAATTGGTAGACGCGCACGGTTCAGGTCCGTGTGCCCGTGAGGGCGTGGGGGTTCAAGTCCCCCCTCGCGCACCAGGCATGAAGGCCCCGGGAACACCCGGGGCCTTCGTCGTTCCCGGGGATGCTGGAGCCCTCCGGACGGCCTGTCCGACCGCGCCCTGCGGTTCGTGGACCCCACCACCGACGCCGCCGACGGGCCGGGTGACGCCGACGCACTCCGCGAGCGGTGCCTCCAGACCCTGCGGTCAGAACGGGCGTCGCTCCGGGCGACATCCGTCGTCACCGCCACTCGTGCGCCCGACGGTGCTGCCCTGTTCCGGTTCGACCTCGAGCACGCGGACGGCTCGGCGGTGACGGCCGTGCTGCGCGCCACGGTCGACCCGTCGACGCGGGAGCCCAGGTACGGGGAGCTGCGGGCGGATCGCGGACCCGCGTTGGTCCAGCCGGGAGGCACGGCACCGGTCGTCGACGCCGCCGTCTGATCCGCGGGACCGACGGGGAACGGGCGCGTCAGAGCACGACGGACCCGAGCACCCGGTGCGCGATCGAGATGGACTCGCCCGAGACGACCGAGCGCGGGGACGACAGGAACGCGACGAGGTCGGCGATCTGCTCCGGGCTCGACTCGCCGCCGCGGCCCGGGGCGACCTGGGCCGCGGGCGTGTCGGTCACGGTGCCGGGGTTGACGACGTTGAGCGTCACCCCGGAACCGGCGAGCTCGTCGGCCAGGTTCTTCGCGATGACGTTCGTCGCCGCGTTCCGCACCGAGGTCGTGACGTTGCCCGTGAGGTAGGCGTTCTGGCCGCTGAGCACGACGACGCGTCCGTGTCCGGCGGCGCGCATGCCGGGGAGGACCGCGTTCGCGACCCGGAGGAAGCCCAGGGCCTTGCCGTCGATGGCGTGCAGCACCTGCTCCGGGTCCGACGCGCGTGCAGGGTCGAGCGTGCCGGCAGCGGGGGCCGCCGTGACGACGAGGACGTCGATGTGGCCGTGGCGGTCGACGACCTCGGCCACGGCGCGCTCGACGGAGCCGGCATCGCCGGTGTCGAGCCGGACGGTGTCGGGTCCGGGGTCGGCGCTCCGCGACGCGATGACGACGGACGCGCCTTCGCGGCGGAGTCGGTCGGCCACGGCGCTGCCGATGTAGCCCTGTCCGCCGACGACGAGTGCGACGCTGTCCGTGAGTTCGAGGTCCACGACGCCACGGTATGCCCCACGCGGGGTCGAGGTGCGGGTCGTGCTCATGAGGTCGTGCTCGTCCGGTCGTGCTCGACGCCCCGGATTCGGCATGCCGGGCATGAAGTACCGTGCCGGTACCGGATCAGAGCAGGAGCAGCATGACCACCCCCATCGCGAGCGCACCGCGGCGCTTCGCCGCCCTGCGCGATCGGCACTCGCGCCCCTACCTGTTCACCGCGGGTCTGTCGATGATGGGCGACAACATCGAGCACGTCATCACCTACTGGGTGCTCTGGCAGCGGTTTCACTCGCCGGCGCTCGTCGGGTTCGAGGTCGTCAGTCACTGGCTGCCGTTCCTGCTGCTCTCGGTGTGGTTCGGCACGCTGGCCGAGCGGTACGACTGCCGCCGGCTCATCCAGATCGCACAGGGCATGTTCATGCTCGTGTCGGTGGCCTGGGGTGTGCTGTTCCTGACCGGGACCCTGCACATCTGGGAGGCCTGCCTGCTCCTCGTGCTGCACGGCATGGCCGGCGCACTGTGGGCACCCGCGGAACAGCTCCTGCTGCACGACTTCGCCGAACCGGCGGAACTGACGAGCGCGGTGCGGCTCAACGCGACGTTCCGGAGCCTCGGGATCCTGTTCGGGCCGGTCGTCGGCTCGGCGTTGCTGCTCGGGCTCGGGTCGACGTGGGGGATCTTCGCGAACGTGCTGTTCTACGTGCCGATGACGCTCCTCATGCTCCGGACGCCGTACACCGGCCACACCCGGAGCGGGTACGTGCACCGCGCCCGCGTCTCGCTGCTCGACACCGGCAAGGTGCTCCGGAGCGTCGGCGGCGACCGCGTGCTCATCGGGATGATCGTGCTCGCCGGCCTGACCGCGCTGTGCATCGGCGGGGCGCTGCAGGTCGCGATCCCGTCGTTCGCCGACGCCCTGGGGGCCGGGGACGCCGGGCTCGCGTACGGGTTGCTGCTGTTCGCCAACGGTGCCGGGGGTGTGCTCGGCGGGTTCCTGCTCGAGGCGACGGGCGCGATCAAGCCGAACACACGGGCGGCGGTCGCGGCCGGTGTCCTGTTCGGGTTGACGACGATCGCCGTCGCGGTGACCGGGAACTACGTCGTCGCGGTGCTCGCGCTGCTCGTGGGCGGCGTCGCGAACATGGCCGGCATGTCGATCGGGCAGGCGGTCGTGCAGCTCCGGGCGCCGCTCGACCAGCGCGGCCGCGTGGTCGGGGTCTACAACATGTTCGGCAGTGGCCTGCGCACGGGCAACGGCATCACGCTGGCGGTGCTCGGTGCGGCCGTCGGAGTCGGCTCGGCGGTCGCGATCGGTGCCGCGGTGCTCGTCGTCGGGACGCTCGTGGTGGCGCTCGTCATCGCACGGCGGGATGCTGCCGAGCGCGGTGGTGTCACCGAGCGGTGAACCGCGTTCGTCCGTTCGAACACCACGATCGCGGTGTTCGAACGGCAGCGGGGTGTTCGACGCACGGCGGCGACCGCGGCGGGCGACCGCGGCCGGCGATCAGCGCGCTGGGACCGCCGCCCGGAACCGCGCCCGCACCACCGAGGGCGTCGACCCCGTGTGCCGCCGGATCAGCGCGCGGAGGTTCGCGGTCGTCCCGAGTCCGCTCCGCTGTGCCACGAGGTCCAGGGGCAGGTCGTCCCGCTCAAGCAGCCGTTCCGCCAGGAGCACCCGCCGCCCCGTCAGCCAGGCGAGCGGCGTGCTGCCGACCTCGGCACGGAACCGCCGGTGCAGCGTGGTGACCCCGACGTGCGCGTGGGCGGCGAGGTCCGCGACGGTCAGGGGCTCGGCCAGGTGCTCCTCGGCCCAGTCGAGCGTCGCCGACAGGGGTGTGTGGGTGACGCGCGGCACCGACCGCTCGACGAACTGCCGCTGACCGCCGTCGCGGAAGGCCGCGAACACCAGGCGTCGGCTCACCTGGTTCGCCACCTCGGCGCCGTGGTCGTTCCGCACGATGTGGAGGCCCAGGTCGAGCGCCGCCGCGCTGCCGGCGGACGTCAGGACGTCGCCGTCGTCGACGAACAGCACGTCGGGGCGGAGGTCGACGTCGGGGAACCGCGCCCGGAAGTCGTCGGCGAGCTGCCAGTGCACCGCCGCGGGTCTGCCGGACAGGAGGCCCGCCTCCGCGAGCGTGTACGCCCCGGTGCACAGACCGACCATGCGGGCGCCGCGGTCGTGGGCCTCCCGGATCGCGCGGAGGACCGCCGGGCGTGAGGCGGTCTCGACGTCGGGACGGTTCGGCACGATCACGGTGTCCGCCGTCGCCAGGGCGGACAGGTCGTCGTCGGCGGTGATCCGGAACAGGCCGTCGCGCATGGTCGTCCGGCGACCCGGCGCCACGATCCGCAGGGTGTATGGCTCGAAGCCGAGGTCCTGGGCACGGCGGGCACCGAACACCTCGCAGGCGCACGCCATCTCGAAGGGGTTCGAGCCCTCGTCGACGACGAGCACCACCCGGTGCGGTGTCCCACGACCACGCGGGACGGTCCCGGCGTCGGCTTGCAACGATCCTTGCGACATCGGGCATTCCTACCACGCTCGACCGCCGCTGCCGATCCCTACGCTGACGGGCGGAGACGGGCGCACGGCCCGGCCCGAGGACGAGGAGGACCACGTGGACGACAAGGTGACGCTGGCGGACGAAGCGGCGACGTTGACCGAGTTCTGGTCGCAGCGTGTCCTCGCCGAGGCGAACGGGCAGCTGTTCAAGGTCGCCAAGGGCATCGGCTCCACCCGGTGGCACGCGCACGACGACCAGGACGAGACGTTCCTGCTGCTCAGCGGACGCCTGCGCATCCAGTTGCGGGACCGCGACGTCGACCTCGCGCCGGGCGACCTGTTCGTCGTGCCGCGGGGGGTCGAGCACTGCCCGGTGGCCGATGAGGAGGTCCGGTTCCTCATCGTCGGCCCCGAGGTGACCTCGACCGCGGCCGGTGGCAAGCCGGAGTGGAGCGAGGACGGCGGGACGCCGCCGGTGTCCTGACGCAGCGGCACCGGGACGAACCGGTGCGTTCCCGTCGAACACCCGGATGACGGTGTTCGAACGGCATCGGGGTGTGCGACAGCGGCAGCGGGGTGTTCGAACGGCAGCGGGGTGTTCGAGCGGCAGCGGGGTGTTCGAGCGGCAGCGGGGTGTTCGAGCGGCAGCGGGGTGTTCGACAGCGGCAGGGTGTGCAACGGCAGCGGGCTGCGAGGTCATCGCCGACGCACAGCCGGTGCACCGATGCCGGACAGGAACGCGCGCCGCTCGTGTGAGCGCTCTCGACACGCTGTGGCAAGAGGGTGTTGCAACTCCATTCCATCGTTGTAAAGTCACCCCAGACCCGCCGCGCCGTCGGTGGGATCGGTCCGTCCCGATGGAGTGATGCCATGACCGCAACCCGAACGACCCTCGACGCCTCCGCGTCCGGGGCCCCCGTGCTGCGCACCGCGCCGCGGGGAGGGTCCTCCGCGGGCCGCACCCCACGCCCGGCGACCGGACGGGAGGACCGGCACCGGTCCTCCAGACAGGATCCGGCGCAGCGCCGGTGACGCACTGAACCCACGTCCGCTTCCCTGGCGGACGAGCACCCAACGCAGCACCCCGGCGACCCGTCCACGGGCACCGGAACGACGAGGAGGTCGAAATGGCAACGGGAACGGGAGCCTTCACGAGGCGGGGATTCCTGACCGCGGGCATCGCCGCGGCAGGAACGGTCGCACTCGCGGGCTGCAGCAGCCCCGTGTCGGCAGGACTGGTGGGCAGTCAGCTCAACCCCGAGCAGCTCATCTTCTGGAACCTGTTCGGTGGTGGTGACGGCAACCGCATGCAGCAGATGGAGGCCGGCTACCGCAAGGGACACGGCGGATCGGGATCCCTGCAGGCGACGACGTTCGCCTGGGGCAACCCCTACTACTCCAAGCTGACACTGGCCACCGTCGGGAACAAGCCGCCGGACGTCGCGGTCGCGCACCTGACGCGGGCGAAGCCGCTCTACGACGGTGGGATCCTCGAGCCGATCACCGAGGACGACCTCGCGCTCGTCGGACTCAAGGCGAGCGACTTCAACGCCAAGTCGTGGGCCGCGCAGAAGACCGACGGGAACAACATCGCCATCCCGCTCGACACCCACCCGATCGTCATGTTCTACAACGAGGACGTGTGCCGGAAGGCCGGGCTGATCGGCAGCGACGGCAAGCTCAAGGACCTCAACGGTCTCGACGCGTTCGAGAGCGCGCTCGCCGCGGTGAGCAAGGTCACGGGTGGCAACGCGATCACGGTCGCGAACGTCAGCGAGACTGCGACCCCCTGGCGTGTGTTCTGGACGTTCTACAACCAGATCAACGGCGTCACGCCCTTCCTCTCCGACAACGGGGCCAAGCTGTCCGTCGACGAGGACGCCTTCAACAAGGTGAACGAGCGGATGCAGACCTGGGTGAAGAACGGCTGGCTCAACAAGGGCCTCGACTACGCCGGCGCGCAGACGCAGATGTTCACGGGCAAGGCGGGCTTCTACCTCGAGGGCGAGTGGGAGATCAGCACGGCCCAGTCGATCAAGGGCCTGAAGTTCGGCATGGTGCCGATCCCGCAGATCTTCGACAAGCCGGCCGCGCAGGCCGACTCGCACACGTTCGTCCTGCCGAAGAAGGCGCGGACCCTCGACCAGCGCAAGCAGCACATGGGGTTCATCAAGACCATGCTCGAGCAGAGCATGACCTGGGCGCAGGGCGGTCACGTGCCGGCGTACCAGCCGACCGCGACGAGTGCGGCGTACCACAAGCTCGAGCCGCAGGCCGACTACGCCTCGGCCGCCAAGGTCGCCGTGTACGACAACCCCGCCTGGTACGGCGGGTCCGGTTCCACCTTCGAGGCCACGGTGGGCGCCCAGCTCGCGCTCGTGCAGCAGGGTTCGACGTCGCCGCAGGGCGCCATGTCGGCCATCAAGCAGCAGCTTGCCGTCTACCTCAGCACCCCCAGCCCACTGTGACCCCCTCACCCCAGAACCCCGGAGGTACGACGACGTGACCGCCACCGCACCCGTAGCGAACCGTCCCACGCTCACGACCCACGTCCCGAAGTCGCGGCCGCGGCGCGCGGCGCTCGATCGACAGGACGGGCGCAAGGCCTGGTTGTTCCTGGCCCCGTTCGGACTCTTCTACCTGGCGTTCCTGCTCGGACCGACCGTGTGGATGATCATCACGAGCTTCTTCAACACGTCGACCGTCCACGCGGGCCTCGGTAGCTTCGCCGGGTTCGCGAACTACGGCGAGATGCTGACCCGCGCCGACTTCTGGAGCGCGCTGTGGCACACGCTGCAGTTCACGATCTACACGACACCGCCGCTCGTCATCCTCGCGTTCGTGTTCGCGGTGCTGACGAACCGGATCCGTCGGGGCCAGTGGTTCTTCCGCCTCGCGTTCTTCCTGCCCTACATCCTGCCGTCGGCGACGATCTCGCTGATCTGGGTGTTCATCTTCACGCCGGGCACCGGCCTCTGGGCGCTGGGCGAGAGCTGGCTCGGCATCACGCCGGGGGCGGGTGTCCTCGCGTCGCCGAAGACCGCCATGATCGGCATCGCGCTCGCCACCGTCTGGTGGACGCTCGGCTTCAACTTCGTGCTGTACCTGGCGGGCCTCCAGGAGATCCCGCGTGAGCTGTACGAGGCGGCCGCCGTCGACGGCGCGTCGAACTGGCAGCAGATCCGATCGATCACGCTGCCCCTGCTCGGCCGGACCACGACCCTCGTGATCCTGCTGCAGATCATCGCCAGCCTGAAGATCTTCGACCAGGTCTACCTGATGACGAGCGGCGGGCCGGGCATATCGACGCAGGTGGCCCTCGGGCTCATCACGAACACCGGCTTCACCGACAACCGCATCGGTGCGGCGTCGGCGGCGTCGGTCCTGCTGTTCATCGTCATCGTCGCCATCGCGGTCATCCGACAGGTGATCGACCGCTCCGCAGCTCGGAAGGAGGCCTGAGATGGCCACGACCACCACAGCGCCGACCAGGACCCGCAGCAAGTCCCCGGTCTCCGCGGCAGCACCGGCGCAGAACGCGACGCGCATCGGTGTCAGCGGCCGGACGTTCAACATCGTCGCCGGCATCGTCCTGACGGTCTTCGCGATCATCTGGCTCATCCCGAGCCTGTTCGCACTCAAGACGTCGCTGTCCGACAACGGCACCGCGGCACTCGGCGCCGGCGCGATCCTGTCGCACTGGAACCCGACACTGCACTCGTACGCGTCGCTGTTCCAGGCCGGCGACATCTGGAACTGGTACCTGGCGAGCGGCATCACCTCGGTGATCACCGCGATCCTCACCGTGCTGTTCGCGTCGATGGCGGCGTTCGCGCTGTCCCGGCTGAACTTCCCGGGTCAGAACCTCGCGTTCCTGCTCATCATCCTCGGCATCATGATCCCGGGGCAGGTGCTCATCGTCCCGATCTTCCAGGAGCTCGGCGCGGTCAGCCTGCTCAACACCTACTGGTCGGTGATCTTCCCGCAGGTCCCCGCGGTGATCGCGGTGTTCATCTTCAAGCAGTTCTTCGACGGCATCCCCCGGGAGCTCGAGGAGGCCGCGCGCATCGACGGCGCCGGGCTGTGGAAGGTGTACTGGTCGGTCATCATGCCGCTGTCCCGTCCGGTCATCGCCGCGGTCGTCATCCTGACCTTCGTCGGTGTCTGGAACAACCTGCTCCTGCCGCTGTTCGTGCTGTCGAACCCGAACCTCATGACGATCCCCGTCGGGCTCGCCACGGTCCAGGGCTCGTTCGGTCAGCGGTACGCGGACATCCAGGCGGGTGCGATCCTCGCGGCACTGCCGCTGATCATCCTGTACCTGATCTTCCAGCGGCAGATCGTCGAGGGTGTGACCGGCAGCGGCCTCAAGGGCTGACGCCACCCGCACCACCGGTCCTCGAGAGGCCCCGCTCCGGCGGGGCCTCTCGTCGTGCCCGGAGCAGCGGCCGGCGGGGGTCACCCGCGCTGGTCCCACCGGCCGGGAGGGACGGGTCATGCCGGTGCCGCGCCTCCCGGCCGTCGGTCAGGAGGCCCGGCGCGACGCCAACCAGTCCGTGAACTCGGTCGCGACGATCCGTGCGTCGTGGACGTCGGCGGCCTCGTCGGACGCGAGCCACCGGATCGGGGCCCGCATGACGTCGGGGGAGAGGACGGCGAGTGCCTCGGGCCGGGACGTGCCCTCGAGCATCCCGGTCGCCGTCGCACCGCCCGGGAGGAGGATGTTCGCTCGGACCGGGGTGCCGGCGAGGTCCGCGGCGATGATCCGGGCGAGGGCCTCGGCGCCCGCGCGGGAGGGTCCGTACGGGACGAAGCCGCGGCGGTTCATCGTGCCGTGGTTCATGCTGATCGTGACCACGCGGCCCGTGCCCGTCGCGAGCATCCGCGGCACGACCGCCCGTGCGACGAGGAAGTAACCCGTCAGGTTGGTGTCGACGACGTCGCGGAAGCCATCGGGGGAGACCTCCCAGAAGTCCTGCGGCGTCGTCATGAACGCGGGGTTCACAGTGCGCATGCCGATGCCCGCGTTGTTGACGAGCAGGTCGATGCCGTCCAGCGCCTGCCACGCGGTGGCTGTGCCCTGCTCCACGGACCGGTCGTCGCGGCTGTCCATGGCGATCCCGATCGTGTCGCCGCCGATCTCACGCGCGGCGGCGGTGACCCGGGCCTCCGAGCGGCCGGTGACCGCGACGCGGGCGCCCGCCTCGACGAGTCCCTCGGCCATCGCGCGGCCGAGGCCCGACGTGCCGCCGGTGACGAGTGCGCGGACGGTGTGCAGGTCTTCCATGGCGGCCTCCCGGAGGTGTGGTGCGGTGCTCCCTCGATACGCCGTGGGGATGGCAGCGGACCGGGTGCCGGGGGTGGGGGGCGGGTCAGATGATCGTGATCGGGGTGCCGAGCGGCAGGAGCTTCGTGAGCGCCGTGATGTCCGCGTTCTGCATGCGGATGCACCCGTGGCTGGCGTCCTTGCCGATGCTCGACGCGTCGTCCGTGCCGTGCAGGCCGATCTGCCCCGGACCGCCCCCGAAGCTCGTGAGCACGTCGGAGAACGCGGAGAGCCCGTACGCGTAGGGCCCGTACCCGGCGTTCGTCGGCTTGAGGAGCTCCGTCAGGTAGAACGACCCGTGCGGGGTGGGGGTCCCGCCGGTGCCGGACGCGACCGGGTAGGTGGCGACGGGCCTCCCGGCGCGGTAGACGGTGAGGGTGTTCGTCTCGGTGACCGCGACGAGGTGGTAGGCGACGGTGCTCAGCGCGACGTCGCTCGCGCGGACCCACCCGGTGCGGCCGTTCGGACGCGTCGGGACGTCGACCTCGACCCACCCGGACTGCTGCGCGACGACGAGGAACACGAGCGGGGCGCCGTTCGACTGCGGGTTGGGGAGGGTCGTCGTGACCGCGCCCCCGGCGGCGGCGTGGACGGCGACGCTGGCGACCTCCGCCGTCGCGATGGTCGCCGAGGCCGCGATCGGCGGGGTGCTCGGTGCCGTGGCGTCCGCGCTGGGGCTCGGCGAGGCGGTCGGACGCTGACCGAGCGCGCCGCCGACGTGGACGGTCGGCGTCGGTGTCGGGGTGTGACCGGCACGCGCGTGGTGCGGGTGGGCACCGGAGCAGCCGGCGAGGAGGAGCGTTGCCGTGACCGCGGCGACGGTCACGGGAGCGAGACGGCGGAGCACGGCGGGCCTTCCGGGGACGAGGTGGTGCCGGACAGCGCTGATCCGCCGGACGACGGGCGTCCGGCGGATCAGCGTGTGCGCGGAGGGGGTCAGCCGGTGAAGGTCGCCGTGGTGGTGACCGGCGTCGCGACCGGGGCGGGCGGGGTGGTCGGCGTCGTCACGGCCGGGTCTGCCGTGACGTCGAGCACGAACCCGACGAAGATGCCCGAGTTCTCACCGACGAGCGTGAGCGCGTAGGTGCCGGCGGTCGCGTCGGGGTCGGTGACCGTGCCGACGACGCTGCCGTCCGCGCCCGCGGTGAGGGTGACACCGGTGTCCGTGGCCGTGCCGTCCTCGGCGACGAGCGCGACGCCGACGGGCTCACCGGGCAGGAACCCGTTCGGCTGGGAGACCGCGACGCCGGTGGTGGCGAAGTCGCTCACCGACAGGGTCGCGGGCGTGATCGTGCCGGCGTCGGAGGGCCGCGGCGTGAAGTAGTCGTTCTGCCCGTCGAAGGCGATGCCCGTGACGGTGGCCGGACCGGTGGCGTCGGAGACGCCGTACTCGCGGATCGTGGCGTCGGGGCTCGTCGCGGCGAACTGCGCCTGGAACTGCGCGAGCGTGGCCGGGGTACCGGCGGGGATGGTCCCGACCGGGGTGAACGAGGTGTACTCGCCGTCGATGCCCTCGTCACCCGCCGTGACCGCGACGAGCGCTGCGTAGTTCTGGTCGGCGATCTCGCCGTCGCCGTCGAGGTCCACCACGAGGGTGAAGTCGGCGTCGCCGCTGCTCACGAGGTCGGCGGTGCCGAGGTCGGTGTCGGTCGAGCTGGTGATCGACGTGAGGTCGCTCGCCGGGTGGCCGTCCGTCGAGTGCAGGAGCACGCCCGGTCCGGAGAACGTCAGGCCGGACGGGCCGAACGTCGGCGTCGTGAACCCCGTCGCGGTGCCGGTGTACCACGTGCCGGTCGGCGGCTCGCCGGTGCCGCTGTAGGTCTGGAGGTCGGCGCTCGTGATCCAGGTCGACGACTGGGTCGAGGCGTCGAGCAGGCGGGGGCTGACGCCGGCGGTGGTGGCGGCGTCGGCGGTGGCGGTGCCGGTGAGCACGGCGGCGCCGGCGACGGCGGTGGCAGCGACCGCTGCGAGGACGGGGAGACGCTTCACGGGTGGTTCCGTTTCGGGACGGGCGGATCGGGTCCGCGGTTTCGGTGGTGGCGCGCCGTGGGTCGGCGGGCCGGTGCCGCCACGTCTCGGGCCGACGCGGCGGCAGAACCGAAAAGCCCTCAGAACCTCCGGATCTGTGAGGACCCTATCCCCAACCGGGCCGCAGCGGTACTCCCGATCGGATGTCAGAACGGAGCGTCGCACACGACATGTCGCACGCTCGGCCGCGTGCTCCGCGTGCTCCGCGTGCTCCGCGTGCTCCGCGTGCTCCGCTTCCTGCGCAGCCTCGCGGAGCTGTGCGCGACGGCGACGGGGAACTGGGGGATGCGCCGGATCATTCCCCTGAGTATGATTTCGCTTGGTTAATCGTTTAAGCGGCGATCCCACCCGACGCCGCGATCGACCACTCCAGCAACGACGCTCGGAAGGAACTGCATCACCATGCACATCGGGTCATCACGGATCCCCCGTCTCAGGCGGATCCCCACAGCGCTGCTCGGAGCCCTCGCCCTCGTGGCGGGCACGCTCTTCGCAGCAACGGCCGGCGCCGGTGGCGCCGCAGCCGCCACGTCGCTCCCGTGCGACGTCTACGGCAGCGCGGGGACCTCCTGCGTCGCCGCGTACAGCTCGACGCGGGCGCTGTCCGCGTCGTACAACGGGCCGCTCTACCAGGTGCAGCGCGCCTCGGACGGTGCGACGACGAACATCGGCCTGCTCTCGGCCGGTGGGTACGTCAACGCGGCGACGCAGGACACGTTCTGCGCCGGGACGACGTGCACGATCCCGAAGATCTACGACCAGACCGCGAACCACAACGACCTGACGGTCGCGCCCGCGGGCGACGCGGGTGCGGCCAACCACGCGGCGAACGCGACCGCACTGCCCATCACCGTCGCGGGGCACGAGGCCTACGGGTTGTACATGCCCCCGCAGGTCGCGTACCGGATCCCGAGCACGGCGGCGAAGGGCACGGCGCGTGGCGCGAGCCCCGAGTCGATGTACGAGGTCGCGAGCGGCACGAACAGCAACAACGGCTGCTGCTCCGACTTCGGGAACGTCGAGACGCAGGAGAAGGACACCGGCCAGGGGCACATGGACGCCCTGAACCTCTCGACGCTCAACGCGCCCGGCAGCTCGGGCAAGGGGCCGTGGGTGCAGGCGGACCTCGAGAACGGCGTGTTCCAGGGCGGGACACCGACCTACACGCCGAACACCGGCAACAACAGCAAGTTCGTGACCGCCGAGCTCAAGAACAACGGGACGAACAAGTTCGCCCTGAAGGGTGGGAACAGCCAGACCGGCTCGCTGACGACCTGGTACGAGGGCCCGGAGCCCGCTGGTGACTACACGCCGATGAAGCTCGAGGGCTCGATCGTCCTCGGCGCGGGCGGCGACAACTCGAACCGCGGCACCCAGTCGTTCTTCGAGGGCGTGATGACGACGGGCTACTCCACGGACGCGGCCGACAACGCCGTGCAGTCGAACATCGTCGCGCAGAACTACCAGGGCGTCAGCACGGGCGGTGGTCCGGGCTCGCAGATCGTCGGACCCGGCGGCAAGTGCGTCGACGTGTCGGGCGACGACACGGGTGGCAACCTCGCCGTGGTCCAACTCTGGGACTGCTCGGCGCTCGCAGCGGACCAGCACTGGTCCGGGACGGCGTACGGCACGGGCACGCTCGGCACGCTCGGGCGTTGTCTCGACGCAGACGGCAACGGGACCGCGAACGGGACGCACCTGGAGCTGTACGACTGCAACGGCGTCGGCGGCCAGCAGTGGATCGTGCAGGGCGACGGGTCGATCAAGAACCCGCAGTCCGGGCGGTGCCTCGACGACCCGTCCGGGAACACCGCGAACGGCACGGCGCTCCAGCTGTACGACTGCAACGGGAACGCGGCGCAGAAGTTCACCGTCGCGGTCCCGATCATCGGCAACGGCGGCAAGTGCGTCGACGTCGCCGGTGACGACCTGCAGCAGAACGGTCAGCAGGTGCAGCTCTACGACTGCCTGACCATCGAGACCGCGCAGCCGGCCGCGCAGGACCAGCAGTGGACGGTCGACCAGGCCGACCACACCATCCGCACGCTCGGCCGGTGCCTCGACGCGGACGGCAACGCCACCGCGAACGGCACCCACGTCGAGCTCTACCAGTGCAACGGCGTCGGCGGGCAGCAGTGGATCCCGCAGGCCAACGGGTCGATCCTCAACCCGCAGTCGGGGCGCTGCCTCGACGACCCGTCGGGCAACACCGCGAACGCCACCGCCCTGCAGCTGTACGACTGCAACGGCAACCAGGCGCAGGTGTTCACCGTGAACTGACGCCCGCGTCGCGAGCCTGTGGCGTGCCTCCAGACCGGGAGGCACGCCACAGGTGTGTCGAGCCGGCTCGCGATCCGCGGGGCGGGCTTGTTGAATCGATAAAGCAGCGCTACAGTTCCAGGAGTCGAGGCGGTTAATCGATAAAGCAGCCCGACCAACAGCCGTGCGAGGAGGCACTGATGGCGAAGTCCGTGACGCTCAAGGACGTCGCGCAGCGCGTCGGCGTGACCGCTGCCGCCGCCTCGATGGCGCTGTCCGGCCACGAGCGCATCAGCGCCGCCACCCGGGACGCCGTGCGTCGCGCCGCTGACGAGCTGGGGTACGTGCCGAGTTCCGCCGGGCGCGCGCTCCGGAACCAGCGGGCCGGCGCCGTGGCCCTCGTCGTCCCGAACAGCTCGCACCACGTGTTCGGGCACATGTACTTCATGCACGTGCTCACCGGGATGTCCCGGGCCGCCAGCGCGCACGACGCGCAGGTGATCGTCTCGACCAACGCGGACGAGGAGGGTGGCGTGGCCGCCTACGAGCGCGTCATGCGCTCGCGGAGCGCCGACGGCGTGATCGTCACCAGCGCGGCGATCGACGACCGGAACATGGAGCGGCTCGTCGCGTCGGGCCTCCCGGTCGTGCTCATCGGCAACGCACCGTCCCTGCCCGATGCGGCCAGCGTCGGGATCGACGACGTCGCTGCGACGCGGCGGATCACCGAGCACCTCATCGACGCACACGGGCGCCGCCGGCTCGTCCACGTCACGGGCACACTCGACCACCAGACCGGACTCGACCGACGCGAGGGGTTCCTCGCCGCCGTCCGCGTCCACGGCGTCGAGGTCGACGCGCTCGTGGTCGAGGGGGACCTCGGCGAGGAGTCCGGTGCCGACGCGATCCGGGCCCTGCTCGACGCGGGCAAGGAGTTCGACGGCGTCGTCTTCGCGAACGACGACATGGCGACCGGCGGCATGCGGGTGCTCCGCGCAGCCGGCGTGGACGTGCCGGGAGCCGTGTCCGTGGTCGGGTTCGACGACTTCGGTCTCGCCCGTGTCACCACGCCCGCGATCACGACCGTCCGGGTCCCCGCCGAGGAGATGGCCCGTCTGGCCACGGAGCGGCTGTTCGACCTCGTCGACGGCACGAGCGACGGTCCGACCCACCGCGAACTCCCGGTGTCGATCGTGGTCCGCGAGTCGTGCGGCTGCGGCCCGGAGCACCGCGCCGAGGACTGAACCGCCCGACCACCGGCACGTCGCCGGCCCCCGTCCCCCTCAGACCCGTTCCCCTGCCCACCATCACATCCCACCTCCGTGCCGTCCCCTCCCGAGGACGGTCCACAACGCAAAGGAGCGTTCCATGAAGAAGCGCAACACGGCCCTCGTCGTCGCCGCCGGAGCCGCCGCTGTGGCCCTGGCCCTGTCCGGCTGTTCGACGTCGTCATCGTCGTCGGCGAGCGGACCGGTCACCCTCAAGGTCTGGACCGGGTTCACCGGTGGAGACCGCCCCGGGTACGCGCAGATCGTCAAGGACTTCGAGGCGTCCCACCCGGACATCAAGGTCCAGATGACCGTGCAGCCCTGGGACACCATCCAGCAGAAGCTCCCGTCGGCATGGCTGACCGGGCAGGGTCCGGACATCGCCGCGGTGTCGAGCGACCCGAACGCGGTCGCGCAGTACGTCAAGACGAACTCGGTGCTCGCCCTGACGGACACCGGCAGTGGCAAGGACCAGATCAACACCTCGAAGCTCGCGCCCGGCACCGTCAAGGAGTTCACGTACAAGGGCAAGCTCTACGGGATCCCCGCGAACTTCGCGACGCTGAGCCTGTACTACAACAAGAAGCTGTTCCAGCAGGCCGGCATCACGAACCCGCCGAAGACCATCGACGAGCTCGCGCAGGACGCGAAGAAGCTGACGACCGATGGCCACTACGGCATCTCGCTCGCGGACAACCAGACGATCCAGATGTGGCCCGTCCTGCAGTGGCTCGAGGGCGGCGACATCGTCAACGGCAAGGGCTGCTCGGTGCTGCAGACGAGCGCCGGCCAGAAGAGCCTGTCCACGTGGGCCGACCTCGTGGCGAAGGACAAGGTGAGCCCGGTGGGGCAGACGGGTGCCGAGGCCGACTCCCTGTTCTCTGCGGGCAAGGCCGCCATGGAGATCAACGGGCCGTGGGCCGCGCCGGGTTACAAGAGCGCGGGCGTCGACCTCGGGATCGCGACCATCCCGACCGGGGTCGACGGCACGTCCGTCACGCTCGGGTCGACCGCGCCGCTGTCGGTGTCGGCCAAGACGAAGTACCCGAAGCAGGCGCAGGAGTTCCTCGCCTACTGGACGAGCAAGTCGACGCAGGAGAAGTTCTCGCTGAAGACCGGGTTCCCGCCGCTGCGCACCGACATGACCGACGACGCCAAGCTCACGGCCGACCCGACGGTGTCGGTGTTCGCGTCGCAGGTCGGCAACGCCCGCCTGTACCTGCCGCACGTGCCCCAGGCGACCAAGGTCGACTCGGACGGCTACGTGCCGCTCATCGGCAAGATCACGCGCGGGACCTCGGTCGCGAGCGCGACCAAGGACGCCGCGCAGACGATCGACGGCCTCACGGGCTGCTCGCAGTGACCAGCCACACCTCGGAGCGGGTCCCGTCGCGCAGCACGCGCGACGGGGCCGGCACCACCCCAGGGTCGCGCAGCGGTGGGGAGGGCCGGCGCGCGACCGCTCGTCGGTTCCGGTTCCAGCCGGCCTGGCTCTTCATGGCGCCGAGCCTGCTGATCCTGGGCGTGTTCGTGATCTTCCCCATCTTCCGGTCGCTGTACTACAGCTTCTTCGACTGGACCGTCGGGGCGAGCACGGAGCCGTTCGTCGGGTTCGGCAACTACGTCGAGCTGTTCCACGACCACCAGTTCTGGAACGCGCTCGGCGTGACGCTCGAGTTCACGATCGTGTCCGTGGTGCTCCTGCTCGTGTTCGGATTCCTGTCGGCCCTGGCGCTCCAGGGCGAGGGGATCGCGACGCGCATCGTCCGGTCGATCTTCTTCTTCCCGACGATCGTCTCGCTCGTCACGATCGGCCTGGTCTGGAAGTTCCTGCTCGACCCGGACATCGGGCTCGTCGGCGGCCTCACCGCGGCGCTCGGTCTGCCCTCGATCGGGTGGCTCCAGTCGACGACCCTCGCCCTGCCGACCGTGATCTTCGTGTCGGTCTGGAAGAGCGTCGGCTTCGCCATGATCCTGTTCGTCGCGGGCCTCAAGGGCGTTCCCGGCGAGCGGTACGAGGCGGCCCAGCTCGACGGCGCCGGCCGGTGGGCCACGGTGTGGTCGATCACGATCCCGAGCATCCGGCCCACGCTGCTGTTCACCTCGATGATCCTGACCATCCAGTCGTTCCAGGTCTTCGACCTCGTCTACGTCATGACCGGCGGCGGCCCGGTGTTCCACACCGACTCGCTGGTCAACCTGCTCTACCGCGACGGGTTCGTCGACTACCAGACCGGGTACGCGTCCGCGATCTCGTGGGTGCTGTTCGCGATCATCATGCTCATCTCGCTCGTCCAGCTCAGATTGTTCAGGTACAACGATGTCGACTGACACCTCCGTGGCGGACGTGCCCCGGACCTCCCGTTCGTCACGCGGCGGCGACGACCGCGGCGACCGGTCCACGCCCACGCAGCGCAGGCAGCACGGGCCGCGGCCCGCCGTGCGCACGGTGGACGTGCTCAAGTGGGTCTACCTCGGCGTCGGGGTCGTGTTCGCGCTCGTGCCATTCATCTGGATGGTCTCCGGGTCGTTCCGGAGCGAGAGCGACCTGTTCCACAACCCCGCGAGCCTGTTCCCGACGAGCATCACCATGCACGGGTACGTCGGCGTCTGGCAGCAGCTGTCGTTCGTCCGGCTGCTCGTCAACACGTTCGTGTTCGCGGGCGTGACGACGGCGCTGACCCTGCTGTTCGACTCGATGTGCGCCTACGCCCTGGCGCGGATGCGGTTCGTCGGTCGGAACGTCGCGTTCGTCATCGTCATCGCGACCCTCATGGTGCCGTTCCAGGTGACCCTGATCCCCGTGTTCGTCGAGCTGTTCCACTTCGGCTGGCTGAACACCTACCAGGGGCTCATCGTCCCGCGGGCGACGAGCGCGTTCGGCATCTTCCTGTTCCGGCAGTTCTTCGTCAGCATCCCGCCGGAGCTCGACGAGGCGGCGCGCATCGACGGCGCCGGGCACTGGCGGATCTACTGGCAGGTCGTGCTCCCGCTCGCCAAACCGGCGATCGCCACCGTCGCCGTGCTCAACGGCATGAACCTGTGGAACGACCTGCTCTGGCCGCTCGTCGTCACGACGTCGAACGACATGCTCACCCTGCCGGCCGGCCTGACGCTGTTCGGCGGCCAGCACGTGACCGACCACGCGATCCTGCTCGCCGGTGCGACCATCTCGCTGGTCCCGATCGCGATCGCGTTCTTCTTCGCACAGAAGTACTTCGTGGCCGGCGTCGCGACGAGTGGACTGAAGTGATGGGCGACTTCACCTGGGTCCTCGGGATCGAGGACACCTCGGTCCACCCGCCGGCGCACTTCGCGATGGCGCCGCTCGACGAGTACGACCTGACGGAGCACACCGAGCACTGGCGCGCGGACCTCACCGCCGCGCGCGACCTCGGCGCGGGGGCGGTCCGGTACGGCGTGAACTGGCCGCTCGTGCACACCGCGCCGGACACCTACGACTGGAGCACCCTCGACGAGCGGCTCCGGTTCGCGGTCGAGGAGCTCGGGCTGACGGTGATCGCCGATCTCGTGCACTACGGCACGCCGACCTGGCTCGACGGCTCGTTCGCCGACCCGCGCTACCCCGACGTCGTCGCGGCGTTCGCGGGTGCGTTCGCGGCGCGCTACCGCGGGTTGGTCGACCACGTCACACCCTTGAACGAACCCGTCACGACGGCGTCGTTCTGCGGCCTCCGCGGCGTGTGGCCGCCGGCGCTGACCGGCTGGGACGGCTGGGTGCGCGTGACGCTCGCGCTGGCCGAGGGGATCACCCGGTCCGTCGCGGCGATCCGGGCGGCCAACCCGGCCGCGGTCATCGTGCACGTCGAGGCGTCGTCCCTGTTCGCCACGGACGACCCCGCCCTCGCGGGCGAGGCTGAGCACCTGACCGCGATCGGCACCGTGCCGACGGATCTGGTGCTCGGGCTGGTCGGCGTGCAGCACCCCATGCACGGGTGGCTGCTCGAGCACGGCGCCGCACCCGAGCAGCTCGCGCGTCTCCGGGCCGACCCGGCACGCATCGACGTGCTCGGCGTCAACTACTACCCCGACCTGTCCCCGCGGACCCTCGTCGCCGACGGCACCGACGTGGTGCAGATCGCGACGGACCGCTGGACCGACGGGCTCGTGACGAGCCTGCGCGGGTTCGAGGCGCGCTACGGCCTGCCCATGATGGTCACGGAGACGAGCATCGAGGGCACGGACGAGGTCCGGACGGCCTGGGTGCGCGACTCGGTCCACGCGGTCCAGGAACTCGTGGCGGGCGGCATGGACCTGCGCGGGTACACCTGGTGGCCCCTGTTCGACTTCGTCGACTGGTCGTACGCGTCCGGCGGTCGGAACGTCGAGGAGTTCGCGGTGCCCGACGAGGTCGTGGCCGCCCGGGTCGTCGGCGGGCGCAAGACCCCGTCGCTGCGCCGCATGGGGCTGGTCCGGCTCGAGGAGCAGGCGGACGGCTCCCTGCAGCGCGTCCCGACCGGGGCGGCAGCGGCGTTCGGGACCGAGACCGGCGCGCCGGCCAACCGCCTGTACAACGTTGTAACGGCTGCGGCAGACTGGACGCCATGACGACGCTGCGCGGCGAGGAAGCCGCTCCCCGGACCCTGTCCGTCCCCGAACCGGCGAGCCGCCAGGACGGCACCCACCCCCGGCCGCAACTCGTCCGTCCGGCCTGGGCCGACCTCGACGGGCCGTGGTCGTTCCGCCACGACGACGGCGACGAGGGCCTGGGCGCGGGCTGGTCGGCGGGCTTCCGGCCCGAGCACGGGGCGACGGACCGCACGATCACGGTGCCGTTCCCGCCCGAGTCGGTCGCGTCGGGCATCGACGAGCCGGGATTCCACCCCGTGGTCTGGTACGCGCGCAGCATCTCGGCCGGGGACCTCGAGCGTGCCGGGCGCTCGGCCGACGCGTCCCGGGTGCTCCTGCACTTCGGTGCGGTCGACTACCGCGCGACGGTGTGGCTGGACGGGGTGCGCCTCGGCGAGCACGAGGGCGGGCACACGCCGTTCTCGTTCGACGTGACGCACGTGCTCGACGCGGGCACGGACGTCGACGCCGCCACCGACACCACGCACACCCTGGTCGTCCGCGCCGAGGACGACCCGCACGACGTCACGCAGCCCCGCGGCAAACAGGACTGGCACGAGCACCCGCACGTGATCTGGTACCGCCGCACCACGGGGATCTGGCAGACCGTGTGGCTCGAGGCGGTCCCCCCGGTGTCGGTCGCGGCGCTCCGGTGGGAGACCGAGTTCCCCGGCTCGGTGGTCCGGGGCACGGTCCGGATCGCCGGTCGGGTGACCGCGGGCACGACACTGTCGGTGTCGCTCCGCCACGAGGACGGTGACGAGGACCTCGGCAGCGCCTCCGTCGTCGTGCCGGCGGGCGCCACGACCGTGGACGTGGTCGTCCCCGTCGCGCGGCAGACGAACGGGCAGGCGTACGACGAGATCGTGTGGACGCCGGAGACCCCGCGGCTCATCGACGCCACCGTCGTGCTCGGGCACCCCGACGGGTCCGGGGACGTCGTCGCGTCGTACCTCGGGTTCCGGTCGGTCGCGGTCGACCGGGGGGCGTTCCTGCTCAACGACCGGCCCTACGACGTCCGGAGCGTGCTCAACCAGGGCTACTGGCCGGACTCGAACCTCACCGCGCCGAGCCCGGCCGCGTTCCGTCGTGAGGTCGAGCTCATCAAGGAGCTCGGGTTCACCGCGACCCGGATCCACCAGAAGATCGAGGACCCGCGGTTCCTGTTCTGGGCGGACCGCCTCGGCCTCCTCGTCTGGGGCGAGGCGCCGGGTGCCTACGCGTTCACCCCGACGGCGGTGCAGCGGCTCATGCGGGAGTGGATGGACGCCGTCGAGCGCGACGTGTCCCACCCGTGCATCGTGACCTGGGTGCCGGCGAACGAGAGCTGGGGCGTGCAGCACATCGCGCACGAACCGGCACAGCAGGCGTACGCCCGGGCGCTCGCCGACGTCACGCGGGCGCTCGACCCGTCACGGCCCGTGATCTCGAACGACGGCTGGGAGCACGCCGCGTCGGACATCCTCAGCGTGCACGACTACGAGGCCTCGGGCGAGGTCCTCGCCGCGACCTACGCCGAGGACGCCGCCCGCACCCGCTTGCTCGCCGGGATGGGCCCGGCCGGCCGGCGGATCCTGGTCGGCGACGCCGAGGACCAGGGCCAGCCCGTCATGCTCACCGAGTTCGGGGGCGTCCAGTACCAGCCGGGTGCCGACCGGGACGACGCCTGGGGGTACTCCGTCGCGGTGGACGGTGACGACTACGTCGACCGGATCACCGCGCTGTACGACGGCATCCGCGCCAGTTCGTTCCTCGCCGGGTCCTGCTACACGCAGTTCACGGACACGCTGCAGGAGACGAACGGGCTGCTCACCGCGGAGCGCGAGCCGAAGGTGCCGATCGAGCGGATCCGCCGCGCCGTCGCCGGACGCGACTGATCGCGGCCGGGAGGGACGTGGCGGGTCCCGCCCCGTCCCTCCCGGCTCAACCGCGCAGCGTGGCGCGGGGATGCTCCCCGAACCGCGCGCGGTACGCCCCCGCGAACCGTCCGAGGTGCGTGAAGCCCCACGCCTGCGCGACCCCGGCGACGGTCGTCCCCGGTACGCCCTGTTGCAACTCCGCGTGGACGCGGTCGAGGCGGGCCTGCCGTAGGTACCCGAGCGGTGTGGTGTCGAGTACGCGTCGGAAGCCCTCCTGCAACGCCCGCACGCTGAGGTGCGCCGCGGCCGCGATCTCGGTGGTGCCGATCGGCTCGTGCACATGGGCCTGCACGTACTCCACCGCGGCGCGGATCCGTGCGTTCCGCGGCAGGAGCACCGCGGACGGCAGGGCGTCGGCGAGGGGCGGGTAGAGCCCGAGGAACGCGATCGCCGTCATCCGCGTGAGTTCGTCCCACAGCAGGGGACTGACCGGGCCGGAGCGCATGGTGTTCGACACGAGTCCCACGGTGCCCTGCCAGCTGCGGACCGCGGCGTCGGTGGGGGCGGCCGTGTGGTCGAACCGCAGGTCCTCGCCGGCGAGGCCTTGCTCGCGGGCGATGCGGTCGACGTGGTCACGCCCCAGGTGCACGAGCTTCTGGTCGTAGTCCGTGAACCGGAACACGAAGGACCGATGCGCCGGGAACAGCAGCGGCCGCCCGGGGACCATGCGCAGGTCGTCGTGGCCGAGGTCGACCGTCGACCGCCCTGCCGTCAGCCACTGCACGACGTAGTCGCCGCCCGGCGGGATGTCGCCCTGGATCTCGCCGTGCATGCGCGAGGTCCGGAGTGTCAGGTCCGTGTCGCCCATCGCGGCGTAGCGGTAGCGGTAGGGCGTCGCCCGCGTCGGTGCCGAGGACCAGGCCGCGCCGGCGTAGAGCCGGGGCAGGTCGTCCATGGCCTGGTCGGCGTCGAGGCCGTGGGCCTCGATTCGGATGGGAGTGGCCGCCGCACCGGTCGTGGTGTCCATCGCTCCCGTGGTGTCCTCGCCGCTCGCGGGCATCCGTCGGTCCTCGACGCAGGGCGACGAGTCGGGGAGACCGCGCAGTGACGAGGATAGGCGGAAGGAGGAGGAAAAGCAAAGAATATTGGACAATCCGACCGGGGTACCCCGGTCGTTCAGCGGTGGCCCGTGCCCCCGGATCAGCCTTGGGGCACGCCGAGTTCCAGCGCCCGCACGACCCGGTCGAGCAGGCCCACCAAGCGCTTGCGGTCCCGCGGGCCCAGCTCGTCGAGCACCACGCGCAACGCGTCCTGCGTCTCCCCGACCGCCTCCCGCATCGCGGTCTTCGTCGTGTCGGACAGGCAGATCAACTTGCTGCGGCGGTCCGTCGGATCGACGTCACGGAGCACGTGGCCGCGAGCCTCCAGGCGCTCGAGGATGACGCTCGTCGCGGCGCTCGTCATGCCGACGTGCTGCGTGAGGTCCTTGACGCGGACGGCACGACCGACCGCCTCGGCCCGCGCGACGAACTGGAGGACGACGAGGTCCGTGCCCCCGACACCGAGCCGCGCGCGGAGCCGTGAGCGGAGCGCCGCATCCGCCGCCTCCACGCGGGTCAACGCCGCCACGACGTCGATCGCCTCGTCGATGCGTTCGTCCTCCCGACGCGTGCGGTCGTCGTCGGCGGTCGGCTCGGACACGATGCTCCCCGGGGTCGTTCGATCTTCGAACAGTTTGCCACCGCGACCGTCGATGCGCTCAGCTGTCCTCCACCACGCTCATGACGTTGCCCGACGGGTCCGTGAACCAGGCGATCAGCGGCCCGCCGTGGCGGTTCACCCCCGAATCGTCCGTCAGCCCCTCGTACTGCTCGAACACCACGCCCCGCTCCGTCAGGTCCGCGACCGTCGCGGGGACGTCCGGCACCGGGAAGTTGAGGACCGTGAACGACGCCGGCTCGTGCGCGTCGCCCTTCGGGTACACGAGCACGGGCGTCCCGCCGCCGACCTCGAGCATGAGCATGCCGTTCGCCTCGTGCACCGACAGTCCGAGCACGTCCTCGTAGAACGCCCGCGCCTCGGCGGTGTCCCGCACCGAGAACCCGCTGAACGCCCTCGTCGCATCGATCATGGCCGACAGTGTCCCTCCGACCGTGCCGGAGCACCAGACCCGCGCCCTGGCATCCGGACCGTCGGGTGGGAGACTTGCGACATGCCGCCCACCCCCGCCGCCCTCGACGTCGCGGCCGCGGTGGAGCGGGCCCTCGCGCTCGTCGCCGACCCTCCGCCCGCCGGGAGGGCCGTGCTCGGCATCGCGGGCAGCCCCGGCTCCGGCAAGTCCACCCTCGCGCGCCGTGTGGTCGCCGCCGTCACCGCGGCGCACGGGCCGGGCGTCGCCGTCCAGGTGCCCATGGACGGGTTCCACCTGGCGAACACCGCGCTCGCCGCCCTCGGTCGGTCCGACCGGAAGGGCGCGATCGACACCTTCGACGCCGCCGGGTACGTCGCGCTCGTGCGCCGGCTCGTCGCCGCCGACGAGGACGTCACGTGGGCGCCCGACTTCGACCGGCGGGTCGACGAGCCCGTGGCGGGCAGCATCGCCGTGCCACGCGCCGTGCGACTCGTGGTCACCGAGGGCAACTACCTGCTCGACCGGGACGAGCCGTGGGCACTGCTGCCGGGCCTCCTGACCGAGACCTGGTTCTGCCGGACCGACGACGCCGTCCGGATCGACCGGCTCGTCGGACGCCACATGCGGCACGGCCGCGACCACGCGGCGGCCCGGGCCTGGGCGACCGAGGTCGACGGCGCGAACGCCCGGCGCATCGAACCGACGGCCGACCGCGCCGACCTCGTCGTCACCACCTGACCCCCACCGCACCCGACCGGGAGGACCGGCACATGTCCGACACGACGCCCAGCACGGCGGATCCCCAGCCCGTCATCGCCGTCACCGGTGCCACCGGGCACGTCGGCGGTGCCGTCGCGCGGGCGCTCGCCGCTGGCGGTCGACCGTTCCGCGCGGTCGTCCGCGACCCAGCCCGGGCACCCCGGCTCGCCGGAGCCGAGGTCGCCGTGGCCGCCTTCGCCGACGCGGACGCCGCTCGTGCCGCGCTCGCCGGTGTCGACGTCCTGCTCATGGTCTCGGCGGCCGAGGCGGAGGACCGCCTCGAGCAGCACCGCGCCTTCGTCCGCGCCGCTGCCGGGGCCGGGGTCCGCCACGTCGTGTACACGTCGTTCGTCGGCGCGGCGCCCGACGCCACCTTCACGCTCGGGCGCGACCACCACGCCACCGAGGAGGCGATCCGCGCGTCAGGCATGACGTGGACGTTCCTCCGCGACTCGTTCTACCTCGACTTCGTGGAGGAGCTCGTCGGCGAGGACGGCGTCATCCGCGGTCCGGCCGGGGACGGTGCGATGGCGGCGGTCGCTCGCGCGGACGTCGCGCGGGTCGCGACCACGGTCCTCCTGGACCCGGACCAGCACGCTGGAGCGACCTACGCGCTCACCGGGCCCGAGGCCGTCACCCTGGCCGAGGCAGCGGCGATCGTGTCGGACGTCCGCGGCCGCACGGTGACCTACCACCCCGAGACGCTCGACGAGGCGTACGCGTCACGGGCGCGCTGGGACCCCGCTCCGTGGCAGGCGGACGCCTGGGTGAGCACGTACACCGCGATCGCCGAGGGTGCGCTCGCGGCCGTCAGCGGTGACGTCGAGCGGGTGACCGGGCGGCGCCCGATGTCCCTGCGCGAGGTGCTCGCGGCGGGCTGAGGACGGTCCTCGACACGACGCCGCTAGTCGACGTTCCGGGCCGCGATGGTCCCCGACACCCCGAGCACGAGCACCGCACCGACGACGACGAGCAGGGGCACGGTCCAGCCGCCCGAGACCTCGTGCAGCGTCCCGGCGACGAGCGGACCCGCACTGCCGAGCAGGTACCCGCCGCCCTGCACCAGCGCGGACATGCGGCGCGCGTCGGCGTCGGTCGTCACGAGCCGCACGACGATGATGAACACGACCGTGATGCCACCGCCCTGGGCGGCACCGCCGCAGATCGACCAGAGGAGCCAGAGCTGCGGTGCGAGGAGCAGCCCGAGCGGCATCGCGAGCCAGAACAGACTGACGAGCACGATGATCGAGCGGGGCCGCCAGCGGGACGCGAGCACGGGGACGCCGAGGGCCCCGACGACCGCGAGGATCTGGAAGACCGAGGAGCTCGCGCCCGCCGAGGCCGTGTCGAACCCGATCTCGTCGTGCAGGAGCGTCGGGATCCACGCGGTCAGGGCGTAGTACGAGAACGCCTGACCCGCGAACGCCAGGACGAGGCCCCACGTGACGAGCCGCCGCGCCGGGGCTGGTGCGGTGGCGTGCCGCTGGGTCTCCGGGACGAGGACCTGGTCGATCGGGCCGGTGACCGGGAGCGGCTCGGCGCTCGCGGTGATCGGACCTCGGAGTGCGGCGCGGACGCCGACCGCGCGCGACCACGCGGCAGCCGCGATGAGCACGAACACGCCCCAGATCGCGATCGCGACGGGCCAGCCGACGACCGCGGCGAGGGGGGCCGTGCCGAGCGAGGTGATCATCGACCCGACGTTGAGCGCCGACGTGTAGACGCCGGTCACGATGCCGACGCGCTCGGGTGAGGAGTCGCGGCGGATGACGACGGGCACGACGACGTTCCCGATCGTGATCGCGATGCCGATGAGCGCCGTCCCGGCGACGAGGGCCCACGACGTGCCGGCGGAACGGAGGAGCGTGCCGGCGAGCACCCCGACGAGCGACGCCGTCACGGCACGCTCCGGGTCGAGGCGGGCGATCACCCACGACGCCAGCGGGGTCGCGAGCGCGAAGCACAGCACCGGGATCGTCGTGAGGAGCCCGGCGACCGTCGGGGTCAGGCCGAGGTCGTGCCGGACGTCGCCGATGACCGGGGCGACCGCCACGACGGGACCGCGCAGGTTGAGCGCGATGAGCACGATCGCCGCGGGCAGGAGCCACGCGGCCCGCTCGCGGACCCGGGCGCCGGTGCGGTCGGACATCACAGCAGGATGGGGAGCAGGTCGAGCGGCTCGGCGGCCCGGGCGATCGTGCCGGCGGCCTCGGCGGGGGAGCCGTACCCCCACTCGGCGAACACGACCGGGACGCCGTGGGCGGCGGCGCCCTCGACGTCGTGGTGTCGGTCGCCGACGAGGACCGGCCGCGACACGTCGACCCCGCGCGCGGCGAGCCGGCGCAGTGCCTCGGCGACGACGTCGGCCTTGGCGCTGCGGACCTCGTCGTCACTCGCGCCCGTCACGACGTCGAGGTACGGCAGGAGCCCGAAGTGCTCGAGGATGTAGGTCGCCGGGGTCTCGGGCTTGCTCGTCGCGGTCGAGGTCGGCACGCCGGCCTCGTGCACGCGCCGCAGGACCTCGGGCATCCCCGGGTACACCCGCGCGTCGAGGGTGCCGTGGGCGAGGTAGTGCTCCCGGTAGACCTGCAGCGTGTGCTGGACCTGGTCCTCGTCCATCCCCATGCTGCGGAACGAGTCGAGGATCGGCGGCCCCACGAAGCTGAGGAGCGTGGCGGGCGACGGCACCGGCACCCCGATGCGTTCGAACGTGTACGTGAGGCTCGACGTGATCCCGGGCGCCGAGTCGCAGATCGTGCCGTCGAGGTCGAACAGGATCGCGGAGAACGGGCTGGACATCGGTTCCAGCCTATGGGACGGGCGCTGCGTGGCCGTGGTGGGTGGGGCCTCCCGGCCGGGAGGCACGTCCCCACCCCGTCGCGTCGCTCGCGGAGCGCGCGTGGTTCAGAACAGGCGTGTGTGCCCGCCCTCGATGCCGCGCATGGCGTCGTAGTCGAGGACGAGGCAGCGGATCCCGCGGTCCTCGGCGAGGGTGCGGGCCTGCGGCGCGAACGTCTGCGCCGCCAGGACGCCCTGGACCGGGCGGAGGTGCGGGTCGCGGTTCATGAGCTCGAGGTACCGCGTGAGCTGCTCGACCGCGTCGATCGTGGCGTTGCGCTTCATCTCGACCGCGACGGCGGCACCGGCGGCGTCGCGGGCCAGGATGTCGACGGGGCCGATGGCGGTCATGTACTCGCGACGGACGAGCGTGTGGCCGTCGCCGAGGAGCTCGATCTGCTCGGCGAGGAGCTGCTGCAGGTGAGCCTCGACGCCGTCCTTGACGAGCCCCGGGTCGACGCCCATGTCGTGGGACTCGTCCGAGACGACCTCGTGGATGCTGACGATGAGGCGGTCCTGCGTCTTCTTCTGCGTGACCGTCCAGACCTCGGTGATGCCCGCGGCCGCCTGGTCCTCGTCGGGCTCGGCCGTGCTGATCGTGCAGGGCGGGCTCATCCAGTTGAGCGGCTTGTAGCTGCCGCCGTCGGAGTGGACGAGGAGCGAGCCGTCCGACTTGAGCATGAGGAGCCGGGTGGCCAGGGGGAGGTGGGCCGAGAGTCGTCCGGCGTAGTCGACGGAGCAGCGGGCGATGACGAGACGCACCCGACGAGCCTAGTCAGCGCCGGCCGACGTGTTCGTCCGTGTCGAACCGGTTCGTTCCGGTCGAACCGCCGGATGTGGGTGTTCCACCGGAAGGGCGCGGTTCGACCTGGGGGCGGGTGCGCTCGCGGGCGGCACCCGACGCGAGCCCTGCGAGGACGATGAACACGACCACGACGAGCAGGGCGTGCAGGAGCCCGAACTGCTTGCCGAGGAACCCGATCACGGGCGGGCCGGCCAGGAACGCGACGTAGCCGATCGTGGCGACGGCGCTCACGCGGATGGCCGCGTTCCGGGGGTCGTCGGCGGCGGCGGACATCCCCATCGGGAACCCGAGCGATGCCCCGATGCCCCAGAGCACCACGCCGACGATCGCCAGAGGCACCGACGGCACGAGGATGAGCACGAGCAGGCCGACGAGGGCGAGCGCCGCACTGCCGCGGAGCACCGGCACCCGGCCGAACCGGTCGATCACGAACACACCACCCGCGCGACCCACCGTCATCGCCGCGACGAACACCGACAGCACGGCACTGCCCTCCGCGTTGGTCAACCCGTGGCCGTCCACCATCGCGAGGGGCAGCCAGTCGTTCGCGGCGCCCTCGGCCAGGGCCATCCCGAGCACGATGAGCCCGATGAGGATCGTGGCCGGTGACGCCCACACCTGCCAGCGGTTGAGGACGGCGACGGGCGAGGTGTCCGTCGACTCGGGGTGGGGCTCGGCACGCTCGTCGCGGAGTCGAGTGACGGCGACGACCATGCCGATGCTCGCGAGGACGCCGATGCTGCCGATGTGGATCCACACGGGGACGTCCGCGGCCTCGGCGGCGGCGCCGAGTGTCGCCCCGAGGAGGGTCCCGACGCTGAACGCGGCGTGGAACAACGGCATGACGCTCCGCCCGCCGGCACGTTCGGCGCTGGCCCCGGAGACGTTCATCGACACGTCGCACAGACCGTTGCCGAACCCGAACGCAGTGAGGCAGCCCCAGATCGCCCAGAACCCCCAGCCGGCCGAGACGGCGATCGACGCGCTCACCATGCCGACGACGAGCAGGACCGCGGCGACCTGGATCCCGCGTCGTGCCCCGAGCCGGGCGACGATGTGGCTCGCCGCGGACAGCCCCACGATGGAGCCGACCGACATGCCGAGCACGAGCAGCCCCATCTCGGACGTCGAGGCGTGCAGCGAGTCGCGGACGCTCGGGACCCGTCCGAGCCAGGTGGCCATGTCGAGGCCGGAGAGGGTGAACACGACGAACACGGCGTTGCGCCAGGTCCGCGTGCCCGGGGTCCGGGTGCTCGTCGGCGTGGTCACGCGGCCTCCTCGTCGTCGATCCGGCGCGGGCGGTCATTCGTCGCTCGAATCGATTCGACCCAGGATCGGTCGTTACGCTACCGAGCCATGGACAACGCGGCAAGGGAGACCGGCGCGTCGGACGTGGGCACCGCCTCCAGGCCGCGTGGTGACGCCCGACGGCCGACGCTCGCCGCCGTCGCGCGCGCGGCGGGGGTGGCACCGTCGACCGCCTCGCTCGCGTTCAGCGGTGCCGGTCCGGTCGCCGCGGAGACGAAGGAGCGCGTGCTCGCCGTCGCGGCCGAGCTCGGGTACGACGGCCCGGACCCTCGCGCACGATCGCTCCGCCGCGGCCGGTCCGGGGTGGTCGGCGTCGTGCTCGACGACCGCCTCAGCGACGCCTTCCGCGACCCGGTGAACGTACAGACCCTCGACGGGATCGCCGAGGTCGCCGGTGCCGCGGGCGCCTCGTTGCTGCTCGTGCGGAGCCCGCTCGACGGCGCGGAGGGGTTCGGGCCGCTCGTCGACGCCCCCATGGACGCGGTCGTGCTCATCGGCTGCAACGTCCGGATCGACGCCGCGGTCGCGGTCCTCCGGCGGCGCGAGATCCCCGTCGTCGCGGTCGAGGCCGAGCACATCGCCGGTGCCGTGCCGATCATGCTCGACAACCGGGACGCGTCACGGCGGGGTGCGGAGTACCTCCGCGACCTCGGCCACACGGACGTCGCCGTCGTCGCGCTGCCGATCGACCCGGACCGCACCCGCGGGCCGCTCACGCCCGAGCTCGCCGGCCGGGCGACGTCGTTCATCGCCCTCGAGCGCCTCCGCGGCGTGCACGAGGTGTTCCCCGACGCCGCCGCCGTCGTCGCGGGCGGCAGCGCGGTCGAGGAGGGCCGCCTCGCCGGGGCGACCCTGTTCGCGGGACCGTCCCGGCCGACCGCCGTCGTCGCACAGAGCGACCTGCTCGCCGTCGGGGTCATCGTCGCGGCGCTCGACGCGGGGCTCCGCGTGCCGCAGGACGTCAGCGTGGTCGGGTTCGACGGCATCCGGATCGACGACAGCCTGCTGCACCGCTCGCCCGTCCAGACCCTGACGACACTCGTGCAGCCCGCCGTGCAGAAGGGTCAGGCCGCCGCGCGGGCCGCGCTGGCGATGCTCGAGGGCGAGGAGCCCGAGCCCGCGGCCTTCCGGAGCGAGCTGCGCGTCGGGGACACCGTCGGGCCGCCGCCGGTGCACTGAGCCGGGACACGGTCGGGCCGCCGCCGCTGCGCTGAGCCGCGCCGCTGCGTGAGCCCCGCCGCGAGGCCGTGCCGGGCCGCTCCCGCGGTCAGGACGCCATCGCGCGCCGGATCCACCCCGGCCGATGCGCCCGCACGCCGAGCGTGATCGCCCGGATGCCGATGTACCCGAACGAGAACGCCGCCCAGAGCGGCACGGGACCGGCGTGGATGCCGCCGGGAGGCGCCGCGTCGGCCCCGTGGGACCCGGCCCCCTGCGACACCACCCACAGCAGCGGCAGGTACACGACCAGGTTCACGAGCCCCGCCAGCGCCAGGTACCGCGCGTCGCCGGCACCGATGAGCACGCCGTCGAGCACGAACACGTACCCCGCCACCGGCAGCCCGATCGCGGTCACCACGAGCAGCGCGGGCAGCAGGGACCGGACGGTCGCCGCGTCCGAGAACACCGGCCCGAGCACCCCGCTCAGCGCGGCCGTGAGCAGCCCGAGCAGCACCCCGCCCGCGACGCCGAGCACCACGAGGCGGGTCGTCACGAGCCGGACCCGATCGGCTTGCCGCGCTCCGAGCGCGTGCCCGACCAGGGCCTGGCCGGCGATCGCCAGGGCGTCGAGCGCGAACGCCAGGGTCGAGAACACCGTGAGGGCCACCTGCGTCGTCGCGAGTCCGGTGACCCCGAGCCCGGCGGCGACCGACACCGTCGCGAGCATCGCCACCCGGAGCGACGCCGTCCGGAGGAACAGCCACGCGCCGGAGCGGAGCGCCCGCACCACGCCGGAGACCCCGGGGCGCAGCGACGCGCCGGTGGAACGGGCCCCCCGGACCGCGATCACGACGTACACGGCCGCCATCGCCCATTGGACGACCACGGTCCCGAGCGCGGAGCCGGTCACCCCCATCCCCGCCCCGTAGATGAGCACCGCGTTCAGCCCGCCGTTCACGACGAACCCCACCGTGGCCACGACCAACGGCGTGCGCGTGTCCTGGAGGCCCCGCAGCAGTCCGGTGGACGCCGTCACCACGAGGATCCCCGGGAGGCCGACGAGCGACACGAGCAGGTAGGTCGTCGCGGTGTCCGAGACGCTGGCCTGCGCGCCGAACAGCCCCACGAGCGGGCGGGCGAGCGGCCACCCGACGAGCGCCAGGACGACCCCGAGTCCGAGCGCGAGCCACATGCCGTCGAGGCCGGCGTGCACGGCGCCCCGGCGGTCGCCGGCTCCGAGCGCCCGGGCGACCGCCGGCGTCGTCGAGTACGCCAGGAACACGAGCAGCCCGGTGGCCGTCTGCAGCACGCTCGACGCCAGTCCGACCGCCGCCAGGGGTGTCGCGCCGAGGTGCCCGACGAGCGCCGTGTCGGTCATGAGGAACAGCGGCTCGACGACGAGCGCGCCGAGGGCCGGCAGTGCCAGCCGGACGATGTCGCGGTCCACACGGGAGGCGCGGCCCCGCCCGCCCCGTGGCGGACGTCCCGGGGTGGCCGAGCGGGCGGTGTCCTCGGGGCCGGGGTCTGGCGTCACCGCCGGTCGGTCGGCGTGTTCCGCGCGGTCGGCGCGGTCGCGGGTCCGCTCTCGGTGCCGGTGCCGGTGCCGGTGCCGGTGCCGGTGGGGGCATCGAGTCCGTCCCGCGGACCGGTGTCGGGCCTCCCGATCGTGTCGGCGACGTCGGCGGCGCCCACCGCGTCCGTCCCGCGTGCCCGACCGATCAGGTCCATGAGGTGGTAGACGACGATCGCGGCGACGGTGCCGATGACGATGCCGCCGAAGGTCGCGCCGCCCACTCCGAACGTGAAGTCCGCGATGCCCATGACGAGCGCGATGCCCGCCGTGAGCTGGTTCTTCGGCCGGGCGAAGTCGACGCGGTTCTCGACCCAGATGCGGATGCCGATGATGCCGATCAAGCCGTAGAGCGCGGTCGTCGCGCCACCGAGCACCCCGGTCGGGACGGTCGCGATGACGGCGCCGATCTTCGGCGACAGCCCGAGCAGGACCGCCACGATCCCCGCGACCCAGTACGCCGCCGTCGAGAACACGCGCGTCGCGGCCATGACGCCGATGTTCTCGCCGTACGTGGTCGTGGCCGAGCCGCCGCCGAGCCCCGCGATGACGGTCGCGACGCCGTCGGCGAGGAGCGCACGCCCCGTCAGCGGGGTGAGGTCCCGTTCGGTGAGCTGCCCCACGCCCTTGACGTGCCCCACGTTCTCGGCGATCAGGGCGAGCACGACCGGGAGGAACCCGAGGTACACGGCGAGGTGCCCGCCGTCGAAGCGCGGCGCGGTGAACGTCGGGAGGCCCACCCACGCGGCCCGCGCGACCGCCGAGTAGTCGATCTGGCCCGCCAGGACCGCGGCGACGTACCCGACGACCACCCCGACGACGATCGAGAGCCGGCCGATCATGCCCCGGAACAGGACCGTGCACAGCACGATCGCCGCCAGGGTGACGAGCCCGATGACGGGGGACTTCGTGAAGTCCGCCTTCGCCGTCGGGGCGAGGTTGAACCCGATGAGCGCCACGATCGCCCCGCTGACGACGGGTGGCATGAGGACGTCGATCCACCGCGAGCCCGCGAGGTGCACCACGACCCCGACCACGGCGAGCAGCGCACCGACGAGCACGATGCCGGACAGGGCCACCGGGATGCCCCCGACCTTGGTCGCCGCGGCGATCGGGGCGAGGAACGCGAAGGAGGACCCGAGGTAGCTCGGCAGCCGGTTGCGCGTCACCACGAGGAACAGCAGCGTGCCGATGCCGCTGAACAGCAGGGTGGTCGACGGCGGGAACCCGGTGATGAGCGGGACGAGGAACGTCGCACCGAACATCGCCACGACGTGCTGGACGCCGAGGCCGACCGTCCGACCCCAGCTGAGGCGTTCCTCGGGGGCGACGATGGTGGTGGCGGAGACCGTCCGGCCGTCCCCGTGGAGCGTCCAGGGAAGGGGCATGGCCGAACCCTACCGGGGCCGGGCCGCAGCCCGGGGGAACGCCATGGGATCGTGGCTATGGTGGTCGGCATGACTGCCGAGCGCGAGCGCCCCTCCGGGATCCAGACCGACGACATCGACGCGACGGTCCGGCCGCAGGACGACCTCTACCGGTACGTCAACGGGCGGTGGATCGCCGACACCCCGATCCCGGACGACAAGGCGCGGTACGGCTCGTTCACCGTGCTCGCCGAGGCGGCGGAGGAAGCCGTCCGCTCCATCATCGAGCGGTCGCAGCAGGCCCTTCCGGGGACCGAGGCCCGCAAGGTCGGCGACCTCTACACGAGCTTCATGGACGAGCAGGCGCTCGAGGTCCTCGGCAGCGGCCCCATCGACCCCCTGCTCGGCGAGATCGACCTCGTGCAGGACGTCTCGGACGTGCTGCGACTCGTCGGCCGGTTCGAGCGCCTCGGGGTCTCGAGCTTCGTGCAGCTGTTCGTCGACAACGACCCGGGTGACCCCGAGGCCTACGTCGTGTTCCTGGAGCAGGGCGGGCTCGGGCTGCCGGACGAGTCCTACTACCGCGAGGACCGGTTCGAGGACATCCGCGGTCGCTACCGCGAGTTCGTCGGGGCCATGTTCCCGCTCGCCGGTTTCGACGAGGGCGCGATCCGCACCCAGAACGTCATCGACCTCGAGACCGCGCTCGCTGCGTCCCACTGGGACAACGTGACCACGCGGGACAGCCAGAAGACCTACAACCGCATGACCTGGGCCGAGGCCGAGGCGCTCGCCGAGGGTGTCCGGCTGTCCGAGTGGGCCGAGGCCGTCGGCGCGCCGGTCGGCGTGTTCGACACGGTGGTCGTCCGCGAGCCGCGCTTCCTGACCGGGCTGGCGCACGAGCTCCGCACGCGGCCCATCGGCGCGTGGAAGGACTGGCTGCGCTGGCAGGTCATCCGGTCCTCGGCGCCCTACCTGACCACGGCGTTCTCGGCCACGAGCTTCTCGTTCTACGGCACCGCACTCACCGGCGCGCCGAAGCAGCGCGACCGCTGGAAGCGCGGTGTCTCGCTCGTCGAGGGCGCGATGGGTGAGGCCGTCGGCAAGATCTACGTGCAGGAGCACTTCGACGAGACCGCGAAGGCCGCCATGGACGCCCTCGTCGCGAACCTCGTCGAGGCGTACCGGCAGAGCATCACGGGCCTCGACTGGATGACCGACGAGACCCGGCAGCGTGCGCTCGACAAGCTCGCCAAGTTCACGCCGAAGATCGGCTACCCCGTCCGGTGGCGCGACTACTCGGCGCTCCAGGTGACGCCGGACGACCTGCTCGGGAACGTCCGCGCCGTCGCGTCGTTCAACGTCGACCGCGAGCTCGGCAAGATCGGCAGGCCGATCGACCGCGACGAGTGGTTCATGACGCCGCAGACGATCAACGCCTACTACAACCCCGGGTTCAACGAGATCGTGTTCCCCGCGGCGATCCTGCAGTTCCCGTTCTTCGACCAGCAGCGCGACGCCGCGGCGAACTACGGGGCCATCGGCGCCGTCATCGGACACGAGATCGGACACGGGTTCGACGACCAGGGCTCGCAGTACGACGGCGACGGACGCCTCCGCAACTGGTGGACGGAGGCCGACCGCGCCGCGTTCGAGGAGCGCACGAAGGCCCTCATCGCGCAGTACGACGCGCTCGTGCCGACAGAGGTCCCGGACGGCCACGTCAACGGTGCGCTGACGATCGGCGAGAACATCGGTGACCTCGGCGGACTCGCGATCGCGTGGAAGGCCTACCTCATCTCGCTCGACGGCCAGGAGCCCCCGGTGATCGACGGCATGGCGGGTGCCCAGCGGTTCTTCCTCAGCTGGGCCCAGTCGTGGCGGATGGCGATCCGCCCGGAAGAGGCCGCGCGCCTGCTCAGCATCGACCCGCACTCCCCGAACGAGTTCCGCTGCAACCAGATCGTGCGCAACATCGACGAGTTCGCGGCGGCCTTCGGGGTCACCGAGGGCGACGCCCTGTACCTCGCTCCGGAGCAGCGCGTCGCCATCTGGTGACGAGCCGCGACCGGTCAACCCCGTCTCGAGGAGCGTGTGGGCCCAGTGGTCGAACGCGACGTGTCGCCACGGCGGCACCAGGCACGGTCGCGTGCTGCCGGGCGGCACCGCGGTGACGTCGAGGCCGCATTCGCCGCGACGGTCGACGCGCTCGGGTCACTCGCGTACGACGGAGCCCGCGTCAGTGCGTCGGTGATCGACACGACGACGGGGCGCGCCCTGCTCGCGGTCGACGAGCGGGTGGTGCTCCCGGTCGCCGGGGTGGGGAGGCTCCTCCTGCTCATCGAGGTCGCGGCCCAGCTCGAGGAGGGCCGGCTCCACGGCGACCGGCTCCAGCGCATGGCCCGGGACACCGCCGGCGGCCCTGGGCTGTGGCAGTTCCTCCAGGAGCCCACGCTGCAGGTCCCCGACCTCGCGACCCTCGTCGGGGCGACCGCCGACGCCTGGGCGACGAACGCGCTGCTCTCCACCGTCGGCATCGAGGCGGTCCGGCTCCGCGCCGAGTCCCTCGGCGTCGACCGCAGCGCCGTGCTCGACCGCGTGCGCGACCGGCGCGGCCCGGACGACGCACCCGACCAGGCCGTCGCCGCCGTGGCGGAGCTCAGCTGGCTCATGCGGGGTCTGGCGCTCGGCGAGGTCGTCGACGAGGCGACGAGCAACCGCGTGCTCGGCTGGGTGTCGCTCGGGATGGACACCACCCTCGTCGCCGGGGCCTTCGGGCTCGATCCGTTGGCGCACCGCGGGCTCGACCACGGCCTCCAGCTCGTCGCGGTGACCGGGACCGGGCCGGGCATCCGCAGCGAGACCGGGGTGCTGCGCGGGCCGTCGTCGTCCGTCAGCTACGCCGTGACCGTCGGCTTTGAGGACGACTCCCTGCAGCGGCGGCTCGCGGTCGTGGAGGCGCTCCGCACGATGGGCGCGGACATCCTCGACCACGTCCACGCCTGACGAGCTCGCCCCGCCCCTTCCGCCTGTTCTCGACGGTGCGGGCGTCGGTCGACAGCGGGGGTGTCGAACGTTCGCGTGTGCAGAGGGTGCGGGTGCATGCACCGACGAAGCAGTCGTCGTTCGACAGCGGCACCGTCGAGACAGGGCGGAGAGGGTGTGGGGCCGCTGGTGCGCCGCGGAGGCCGGGACCAGGCGGGAGGGGGAGACTGGCACCGACCGGACGCGGTGCCGACGACGACGCCGGACGGTGACCACGGCCGCCCGCGCGAGACGGACGGCCAGGAGGGCGGTTCCCGATGGCTGGCAAGCACGAGCAGACCCGGAACGACGACGGCGGACGCGAGGACGGCCCCGCGGTCGTCGCGGGCGAGTACGTCGACTCCGACATCCCGGGCGAGCAGCCACAGGCCGACGCCGAGCCGGTGGGGGAGTACGTGAGCAGCGACGTTCCCGGCGAGCTGCGGGTGGGCGACACCGACCCCGCGGGCGAGTACGACGACTCCGAGATCCCCGGCGAACCCCGGATCCGGACCGAGGAGCCCATCGGGGCCTACGACGACGCGGACGTCCCGGAGGACCGCGGGGCGTGACTCGCGCCGCCCTCAGTCGACCAGGTCGGCCTCGACCATGCGGCGGAGGGTCTCGACCCCGGCGGGCGGACACCGGTGTGCGTCGGCGGAGGTCACCCAGTCGACGGTGTCCACCTCGGCCGACGGCACGGGCTCCTGGCCGACGAGGGCGGACGGCGCGACGAGGAACAGGTCCATGGCGACGCGTGTGCCCGGCGCCTGGCCGTGTGCGTCCTCGGTGACCGTGCCGAACGGCTGGCAGTCGGCGGGCGTGAGGACGAGCGCGGTCTCCTCACGGGCCTCCCGGACGGCCGCGTCGACGGGCGTCTCGCCCGGTTCCACCTTGCCGCCGGGCAGGTACAGGACGTCGCGACCGCGCGACCGCACCATGAGCACACGGCGGTCGCGGACGACGAGCACCGCGCTCACGCGCAGCGTCCGGGAGGCCGTGCCCGGGTCGGTCGTCAGGACGCGTCCGCCGCGTGGTCGCCGAGGTCGCGGGCGCGCTCGCTCAACGGCACGACGGGCGCCGCCGGTGCCTCGGGCTCGATGCCGAAGAGCGCGTCGACCGCGGCGGTGAAGTCCTCGGCACGGCCCTGCCGACCGAGGTCGCGTGCGCGGACGGACGGGCGGTGCAGGAGCACGCCGGCCAGGTGCCGGAGGGCCTGCTCGGTGCGGTCGGACGAATCGCCGCGGTCCCGGGCGCGGGCGATCTCGGCGTCGAGGACGTCGAACACGTGCTTGCGGAGCGCGACGAGCGCGGGGGTGGCGGACTGCTCGAGTGCCGCGGTGTGGAAGCGCGTGACGGCGTCGTCGACGATCGCGCGGGCCTCCGACTCGGCGTTCAGCTCGGACAGCGGGGCGTGCAGGCTGATGGTCTCGAGGTCGAGCAGCTCGACGCCGTCGACCGATGCGGCCGCGGGGTCGACGTTCCGCGGCAGCCCGAGGTCGATCACGAGCCGACGCCCGGGGTGGTCGAGGTCCGAGGCGTGGACGACGGGCACCTCGCTCGAGGTGCAGGTGATGACGACGTCGCTCGCCGCGGCCGTGCCCGCCAGGTCCGCGACGGGCACCAGGTCGTGCTTGGCGGCGAACACCGGAGCGCGCCCGGACGGCGAGTACACCGCGATGTCGGCGACGCCACGGTCGCGGAGGGCGGCGACCGTCGTGGCGGCGTACCGGCCCGTCCCGACGAGGAGCACGTGGGTGTCGGCCCAGTCCGTGACGCGGGACGACGCGAGCTCGAGCGCGAGACGGACGATGGAGCGACCGGCGGCGCCGATGCGCGTGCGCGTCTTGACGCCGCGCGAGGTGTGGGCGGCCTCTTGGAAGAGTCGTTCGAGGTCCGACGTCGTGGTGCCGGCGGCCCGGGCGCCCTCGAGCGCGCGACGCACCTGACCCGAGATCTCGGTCTCGCCGACGACGACGGACTCGAGACCGCTCGAGACGGCGAAGAGGTGGTGGACGACGTCGGCGCCGTCGAGCACGCGGACGGAGGCGCGGACGTCGTCGGCGGCGAGGTCGCTGGCGGCGCTCACCGCGTCGATCGTGGCCGCGACGGCGGAGTCGCGGTCGCCCGCGACGTCGAGGTAGGCCTCGAACCGGTTGCACGTCGCCAGGACCACGGCGCCGTCGAGGACGTCCGATCCGCTCACGAGACCGTCCGCGGCAGCCGGTGCTCCGATGCTCAGTCGCTCCAGGAGGTCGAAGCTGGCGTTGCGATGCGACGCCGTGAGACAGATGAGCACGTACTCGATGGTACCGCGGCACGCCGACGGCCGGGGTCAGCGGGGGTCCCCCGGGCTGAGGACACGGCAAGGTGTGCACGGCGAGCGGGTGGGAGACTGGGCGCGTGATCGACTCCACGACCGTCGCGTTGCCCCCGACGCACCCGCTCGCCGACGGCCGGACCGCGGATGCCCCGCTCGTCCGGGCGCTCCGCGGGGACCGCCCCGAGCGCCTGCCGGTGTGGTTCATGCGGCAGGCCGGGCGGTCGCTGCCCGAGTACCGGGAGCTCCGTGTCGGCACCGCGATGCTCGACGCCTGCCTCGACCCGGCGATGGCGTCCGAGATCACCCTGCAGCCGGTGCGGCGCCACGGCGTCGACGCGGGCATCTTCTTCAGCGACATCGTCGTCCCGATCAAGCTCGCGGGCGTCGACGTCGACATCGTCCCCGGTCGGGGTCCGGTGCTCGGCCGGCCGATCCGCACCGCGGCGGACGTCGCGGCGCTCGAGTCCCTCGACCCGAGTGCCCTCACCCCGATCGCGGAGGCCGTGGCCCGGACCGTCGCGGAGCTCGGCACGACGCCGCTCATCGGGTTCGCCGGTGCCCCCTTCACGCTCGCCGCCTACCTCGTCGAGGGCGGCCCGAGCAAGGACCACATCCGTGCACGGACCCTCATGCACGCCGACCCCGAGACCTGGGACCGCCTGCTCGGATGGGCAGCGGACGTCTCGGGGGTGTTCCTCCGCGCGCAGGTGCTCGCCGGCGCGTCCGCGGCGCAGCTGTTCGACTCCTGGGTCGGGTCGCTGTCCCGCGCCGACTACACGGCGCGGGTCGCGCCGCACTCCGCGCGGGCCCTGGCGCACGTGGCCGACCTCGGTGTGCCGACGATCCACTTCGGTGTCGGCAGTGGCGAGGTGCTCGCCGACATGGCGGCCGTCGGGGCCGATGCGGTCGGCGTCGACTGGCGGATCCCCCTCGACGACGCCGCGCGCCGCGTGGCCGACGCCGACGTGACCCTGCAGGGCAACATCGACCCCGCGATGCTCGCCGCGCCGTGGCCGGTGCTCGAGGCCCACGTGCGGGACGTCGTGGCGCGCGGTGGTGCCGCGCGTGCGCACGTCGTGAACCTCGGGCACGGCGTGCCACCCGAGACGGACCCCACGGTGCTGACGCGCGTCGTCGGCCTCGTGCACGACCTCGGCGACGGCCGCGCGACCGGCGACGGCCGCACGACCGGTGCCGGCCGCAGCGCGCACGAGGGGCCCGGCGCATGACCGCCGTCGTGGTGGTCGGCGGCGGCGTGGGCGGCCTCGTCGCCGCGCGTGACCTCGCCAAGGGCGGCGCCGACGTGGTGCTCGTCGAGGCGTCCGACCGGCTCGGCGGGATCGTCGACCGGCACACGGTGGCGGGCATCGAGCTCGACCTCGGCGCGGAGTCGTTCGCGACCCGCGGGGACACCGTCGGCACGCTGGCGATCGAGCTCGGCCTCGGCAACGAGATCGTGACCCCGGACCCCCGCGGTGCCTGGCTCATGACGCGTGACGGACGGGTGGCACCGCTCCCGCAGGCGGGCCTCCTCGGGATCCCGGGGAGCCCGACGGCGGCGGACGTCATCGCGGTCGTGGGCACGTCGGGGGCCCTGCGTGCGCAGATGGACTCGCTGCTGCCCGGACCGGTGGGCGCGAAGGCCCGGACGCTCGGCGAGCTCGTGCGCCGACGCATGGGGGACCGCGTCCTCGACGACCTCGTCGTGCCGGTCGCGGCGGGGGTGCACTCGACCCACCCGGACGAGCTCGACCTCGACCGCGTCGCGCCGGGCCTCCGCGCCGCCCTCCTGCGCGAGGGGTCGCTCGGCCGGGCGGTCCTGGCGCAGCGGGCCAAGGCGCCGGCGGGGTCGGCGGTCGCGGGGATCCGTGGTGGCATCGCCCGGCTCGTCGACGAGCTCGTGGCGGACCTCGACACGTACGGGGTCGACGTCCGTCTCGGAACCCGCGCCGTCCGGATCGACCGCACGGCGGTGGACGTCGTCCCCGTCGACGACGGGAGCGGCACGGGACGCCCGGGTACGGCCGAGCGGCTGGTGGCGGACCACGTCATCGCGGACGTCGCGGACCCGTCCCGGCTCGTCGGCCAGCGGGACGCGGCGATCGAACTCGTCACCCTCGTGGTGGACCAGCCGGACCTCGACGCGGCGCCCCGCGGCACCGGGATGCTCGTGCACCCGGACGCCGAGCGCGTGCGGGCGAAGGCGATCACGCACGCGACCGTCAAGTGGCCCTGGCTCGCCGAGCGCGCGGGCGGACGGCACGTCCTCCGGCTCAGCTACGCGCTGTCCGCGCGCGACGGGGCGGACGCCATCGGTGTCGGCACGAGCCTGGCGGTGGACCCGGACAGCGCCGTCGCCGAGACCGCCACCGCGGACGCCGCCGCGCTGCTCGGGGTGCCGATCGACGCGGGCGTCGTGATCGGCGCCGCCCGGGTCCGCTGGCGTGCTCCGGACACCGAGCCGGCCGGCCTCGCCGAGGGTGTGCTCGGCGTCGGCGAGGCGAGCGTCGGCCGGGGTCTGGCCGGTGTCGTCGCGACGAGCAGGTCGGTGGCCGCCGGCATCCTCGACGCCTGACCGAACCGGCAGGGCGGCCGGGGGCTACTGTGGGCGGAGTCCCGTCCGTTCGCCGATGCATACCGCTCGGCGCATGCCACAACCGAGAGGTCCCAACATGCGAGGCAGACTGATCTTCCTGACCGGCGTCGGAGTCGGCTACGTGCTCGGCGCCCGCGCCGGACGTGCGCGGTACGAGCAGATCCGCTCGGCGACCACGCGCGTCTGGAACAGCGACGGCGTGCAGAAGCAGGTGCACACCATCGAGGACTTCATCGCCGACCGGACGCCCGACGTCGCGGACTTCATCGGTGAGACCACGAAGAAGGTCGTGCGCAAGGCCGGGCCCAAGGGCTCGGGCGGCTCCTCGGAGTCCTGACCGTCCGAACGGCCGAGGCACCGTGACCCCGGTGCCGGAAGGAGCAAGCACGATGTCCGATACCCGAAGCGGTGAACGCCGCTCGCGGTCGTTGTTCGGCCTGGTCAGCGACGTCCCGCGGCTGGTCCGCGAACTCGTCAGGGGCGAGCTCGCGCTGCTCAAGGCGGAGATGCTCCAGAAGGCGAAGATCTTCGCCTTCGCGGCGGCGTTCCTCATCGTCGCGGTCGTGATCCTGTTCTACGCGATCGGCGTGTTCCTGACGGCGGCGGTCCTCGGTCTCGCCACGGTGATGCCGGGCTGGCTCGCGGCGATCATCGTCGCGGTCGTGCTGCTCATCATCGCCGCGGTCCTCGGACTGCTGGGGTACCGCCGGATCAAGACCGGCCTCCCGCCGCTGCCGGCGCGCACGATCCAGAGCGTGAAGAACGACGTCAACGCCGTCCGCGGCATGGGCCGCAAGCCGAAGCCGCCGGTGCAGCAGAGCAGCCGCCGGCCGGACGTCGACGGCACCTTCTGAGACGGGACGACCAGTGAGCGACACCCACGACAACGGACCCGACTTCGCCGCGCTCGACCGCCGCGTGGCGGCCACCCGCGCGCAGCTGTTCGACACCCTCGACGCGATCGAGGACTGGTTCGACGTGCCGAAGCAGCTCGGCGTGGCGGTGCACCGCACGCGGCAGGGGTTCGAGGACCACCCCGTCCCCTACTTGGCAGCCTTCGCAGGGGGCGTCCTGGTCGTCGGGGGTATCGTCGTCTCGGTGATCCGCCGCCGGTAGGCACCGGCCGGGGTCACCCGCCCCACACGGCCCGCGCCCGGGCAGCGTGCGCGCCACCGCGACAGCAGCGGTGAGCGACACGCGGAGCAGTGCGCTGGGTGTGCGGCAACGGAGCCGAGGCGACCACCATCCGACCGAAGGACAATGGATCCCATGAGTTCCAGCGCGCCCGCGCACAGCACCGAACCCTCCGCCTCGCCGTCCGACTCCGGCATCGACGAGACCCTCCTGACCGCCTACACGCTGTGGGCGGTCTTCCGGCGTCCGGTGGGCGCCGTCGCTCCCTTCGCGGCGGACGCCGTGCCGGAGCTCGACGCCGCGGTCGCGCGGGCGGCCGAGCACGGCGTCACCGTTCGCGGCTTCTACGACGTCTCCGGGTTCCGCGCCGACGCCGACCTCATGGTGTGGCTGCACGGCGACGACGCCCAGGCGATCCAGGCCGCGCTCCGTGACCTCCGCCGCACGGCACTCCTGGTGGAGGCCGCTCCCGTGTGGCACGCGATGGGCATGCACCGCGACGCCGAGTTCAACAAGCGGCACACGCCGGCGTTCCTGCGCGGCAAGGACCCGGAGGCCTGGCTGACGGTCTACCCGTTCGTGCGGTCCTACGAGTGGTACCTCCTGCCCGAGGAGGACCGCCGCCAGATGCTCGCGGACCACGGCCGGCAGGGGGCGAAGTTCCGCCGCGTGCTCACGAACACGGTCGCGAGCTTCGCGCTCGGCGACTACGAGTGGATCCTGCCGCTCGAGTCCCCCGAGCTCGTCGACCTCGTCGACCTCATGCGGGACCTCCGGTACACGGAGGCCCGTCGCCACGTGCGCGAGGAGGTCCCGTTCTTCACGGGCCGCCGCATCGAAACCACCGAACTTCCGGAGGTCCTGTCGTGACCGAGATCACCGACACCCCCAGCGCGACCGGCATCACGAACGGTCGGGCCGTCCTGGCGGCCACGCCGGCCGCCGCGGGCGGCCCGGAGCACGTGAGCGAACCGACCGCGTACGACGCGATCCTCCTCGCCGGGTTCGGTGGACCGGAGGGACAAGAGGACGTCATCCCGTTCCTCCGGAACGTCACGCGCGGGCGCGGGATCCCGGACGAGCGGCTCGAGGAGGTCGCGCACCACTACCGGCACTTCGGCGGTGTGAGCCCGATCAACGCGCAGAACCGCGCGCTCAAGGCAGCGCTCGAGGCCGAGTTGGACCGGCGCGGGATCGACCTGCCGGTGCTCTGGGGCAACCGGAACTGGGCGCCCTACCTCGAGGACGCCGTCCGGGAGGCCGCCGCCGAGGGCGCCACGAACCTCATCGCGATCGCCACGAGCGCCTACAGCTCCTACTCGAGCTGCCGGCAGTACCGCGAGGACTTCGCGCGCGTGCTCGATGCGACGGAGCTCATGGACACCGTGCGGATCGACAAGGTGCGCCAGTTCTTCGACCACCCCGGGTTCGTCCGGCCGTTCGTCGACGGCGTCCGCGACGGCATCGCACGGGCGATCGCCGAGAACGAGGGCCTCGACGTGGGGACGGAACTCCGGGTGCTCTTCTCGACGCACTCGATCCCGTCGAGCGACGCGGCACGCTCCGGCCCCGACTTCCGGGGCTTCGGGGAGCACGGCGCGTACGAGGCGCAGCACGAGGCCGTGGCCGAGGTCGTCCTCGACGCCGCGTGGGCCGAGCTCCTCGCGTCGCCCGAGGGCGCCGCGCTCCAGGGCTCGTCGAAGCCCGCCTGGAAACTCGTCTACCAGTCACGGTCGGGGCCGCCGAGCATGCCGTGGCTCGAGCCGGACATCAACGACTACATGAACGAGGAGCTCGCGGGCGGTCCCACGCGTGCCGTGCTCATCGTCCCGCTCGGCTTCGTCAGCGACCACATGGAGGTCATGTGGGACCTCGACGAGGAGGCAACGGAGACGGCGCAGGAGCTCGGCTTCTGGTCGATCCGGACGCCCACGCCGGGGGTCGACCCCGCGTACGTCGCCGGTCTCGTCGACCTCGTGCTCGAGCGCGTGCAGGGCACCCCCGTCGCCGACCGCCCGCACCTCACCGACATCGGCCCCTGGTACGACGTCTGCCGCCCGGGGTGCTGTGAGAACGTGCGTGCCGGGTTCAAGCCGGCGGTCGCCGGGCTCGCGCCGTGAGCCCCGAGGCCGAGGCGGGACCCACCCCGATCCGCGTCGGGACCCGCGGCAGCGCGCTCGCGCTCGCGCAGTCGCAGGCCGCGGCCGCCGCGCTCGGCAAGGCGGCGGGTCGGCCCGTCGAGCTCGTCACCGTGCACAGCGAGGGCGACCGGACGAGCGAGTCCCTGGCGACCCTCGGTGGCACGGGCGTGTTCGCGTCCGCGCTCCGCGAGGCCCTGGTCGCCGGCGAGGTCGACGTCCTCGTCCACTCGCTCAAGGACCTGCCGACAGCGCCGTACCCCGGCCTGCGGATCGGCGCGGTGCCCCGCCGTGCGGACGCCCGTGACGCCCTCTGCGCCCGCGACGGTCTGACGCTCGAGACCCTCCCCGAGGGCGCGCGGGTCGGCACGGGATCGCCGCGCCGGGCCGCGCAGCTCCGCCGTCGTCGCCCGGACGTCGAGATCGTCGACATCCGCGGGAACGTCGACACGCGCCTCGCCCGGGTCGGGGTCGACCTCGACGCGGTCATGCTGTCCGCCGCCGGCCTGGGGCGCCTCGGTCGTCTCGCCGACGCCACCGAGCTCATCGGCCTCGGCTTCTGGCCGACCGCGCCCGGGCAGGGCGCGCTGGCGATCGAGGTCCGTGGGGACCAGGGCGACCGCGCGCTCGAGCGGGGCCTCCGCGGCATCGAGCACGCGGAGTCCCGGCTCACGGTCACCGCCGAGCGCGAGGTCCTCGCCCGCCTCGAGGCCGGCTGCACCGCGCCGATCGGGGCACACGCGGTCGTCGACGCGGAGCTCCTGCTCGTGAGCGCGACCGTGTACCGGCCCGACGGCACCGAGTACCGCACCGCGTCGCACGGCGCACACCTCGAGCCCGGCCCCGCGCACGAGCGCCTCGACGAGGCCCGCGACGTCGCCCGCAGGGTCGCCGAGGAGCTCCTGGCGAACGGCGCCGCCGATCTCGCCGACTTCCACCTGAGCAGCGAGTAGGCACCGACCACGGCCAGCACGAGCGACACCGGCGCCGGAACTCCCGCGACGAGCACGGGCGTGCGCGCCGGCGGCGGTCCGGCGGCCCCGGACGCCCGGCGTCCCACCGTGCTCGTCCCGCGCGGCGGCACCTGGGGCGAGCGGGTCGCCCGGGAGGCCCGGCACCGGGCCCTGGAACCGCTCGTCGTCCCGCTCATCACCGACACCGACCCCGCCGACCCCGCCGCGTTCGCGGCCGCCGTCGACGCCCTCGCCGCCGGGACGTACGCCTGGATCGTCGTGACGAGTGCGACGGCGGTGCGGCGCGTGGCGGAGCGGTTGTCGGGCCTCCCGGCCGGAACGCGGGTGGCGGCCGTGGGCCACGCGACCGCGGCGGCGTGTACCGACGTCGGGTGGCGGGTCGACCTGGTGCCGGCCGCGGCGTCAGCGGCCGAGCTGGCCGCCGTGGTGCCGGGCACAGCGGGCCGGGTGCTGTTCCCGCGGAGCGCGATCGCGGCCCCGACGCTCGTCGCGGGGCTGCGTGCCCGCGGCCTCGACGTGGACGACGTCGAGGCGTACCGTACCGTGGGGACCGGCACCGGACCGGTCGTGGTGCCCCGCCCACCGGACGCCGTGATCGTCACGAGCGGCAGTGTCGCGGGCGAGGTCGCGGCCCGGCTCGTCCCGCTCGACGACCGGACCCGGCTCGTCTGCATCGGGCCCGGGACCGCCGCCGACGCCCGCGCGCTCGGCCTCCCCGTCCACGGCGTCGCCGCCGCCCGGACCACCGCATCGTTGCTCGACGCCGTCGTCGAGGCGCTCCACCCGGACCCCGCCGTCGGCGCCGGTCCCGACACCCAACCAGGAAGGTGACCGTGTCCGCACCCCACACCCCCGTCGGCCAGTTCCCCCAGGTGCGCCCGCGCCGTCTCCGCGCGACGCCCGCGATGCGTCGACTCGTCGCCGAGACGCGACTGCACCCGGCCGAGTTGGTCCTGCCGATGTTCATCCGCGAGGGCGCCGACGCCGCGGTGCCGATCACGAGCATGCCCGGGGTGGAGCAGCACTCGCTCGACTCGTTCCGGCGCGCGCTCGTCGAGGCGGCCGAGGTCGGCATCGGCGGCGTGAACCTCTTCGGAGTCCCGCAGCACAAGGACGCCACCGGATCCGGCGCCACCGACCCGGACGGCATCCTCAACGTGGCGATCCGTGTGGCGAAGGAGGAAGTGGGCGACGCGCTCGTCGTCCAGTCCGACCTGTGCCTCGACGAGTTCACCGACCACGGTCACTGCGGGGTGCTCGCTGCGGACGGCTCGGTCGACAACGACGCGACGCTCGAGCGCTACCGCGACATGGCGGTGGCCCAGGCCGAGGCCGGCGCCGAGCTCGTGTGCATGAGCGGGATGATGGACGGCCAGATCGCCGCCGCCCGCGACGCGTTGGACGGCGCAGGTCACTCGGGTACGGCCCTCCTGGCGTACGCGGCGAAGTACGCGAGCGCGTTCTACGGGCCGTTCCGCGAGGCCGTCGCGTCGACGCTCGTCGGCGACCGCCGCACCTACCAGATCGACTCCGGCAACGGGCGTGAGGGCCTGCGCGAGGTCGAGCTCGACATCGAGGAGGGCGCGGACGTCGTCATGGTGAAGCCCGCGATGAGCTACCTCGACGTGCTCGCCGCCGCCACGGCGATCTCGCCGGTGCCGGTGTGGGCCTACCAGATCAGCGGCGAGTACGCGATGATCACGGCGGCCGCGCAGAACGGCTGGATCGACCGCGACGCCGCCGCGATGGAGAGCGTCCTCGGCATCAAGCGTGCCGGTGCGGACGCGATCCTGACCTACTTCGCCGTCGACCTGGCGAAGCGGCTGCGCCAGGAGTCCGGTGCGAGCGGCCGGGTCAGCGGCGCCACCCCGGCGGCCGGTGCCGAGACCGTGGAACTCTCGAGCGTGGGGAAGTCGACCCGATGACGACGAACGACGAGCTGTTCGGTCGCGCGAAGCACGCGATCCCCGGCGGCGTGAACTCCCCGGTGCGGGCCTACGGCTCGGTCGGCGGGACGCCCCGCTTCCTCGTGGCCGCGCAGGGGCCGTACGTCACCGACGCCGAGGGGCGCGAGTACGTCGACCTCGTGGCGTCGTGGGGCCCGGCGATCCTCGGGCACGCGCACCCCGGCACGGTCGCCGCTGTGCAGGAGGCCGCTGGCCGCGGGCTCTCGTTCGGTGCCTCCACGCCGGGCGAGACCGAGCTCGCGGAACTCGTCGAGCAGCGCGTCCGGGTCGGCGGCGCCGGTCCTGTCGAGAAGCTCCGGCTCGTCTCGACCGGGACCGAGGCGACGATGACCGCGATCCGCCTGGCCCGTGGCTACACCGGCCGGGACCTGCTCGTGAAGTTCGCGGGGCACTACCACGGCCACTCGGACTCCCTGCTCGCCGAGGCCGGGTCGGGTGTCGCCACGCTCGCACTGCCCGGATCCGCCGGCATCACCGCCGAGACCGCCGCGCAGACCCTCGTGCTGCCGTACAACGACCTCGACGCCGTCCGGGCCGCGTTCGACGAGCACCATGAGCGGATCGCCGCGGTGATCGTCGAGGCCGCCGCCGCGAACATGGGCGTGCTCGCGCCCGAGCCGGGGTTCAACCGGGCGCTCGCGCAGATCGTGCAGGAGCAGGGCGCGCTGCTCATCCTCGACGAGGTCCTCACGGGGTTCCGCGTCGGCCCGGCCGGGTGGTGGGGTCTCGAGGCCGGCGGTGTCGTCCCCGACGGCACCGGATGGCAGCCGGACCTCATCACGTTCGGCAAGGTCGTCGGCGGCGGGATGCCCCTGGCGGCCCTGGGCGGTCGGGCCGAGGTCATGGACTTCCTGGCGCCGCTCGGTCCCGTGTACCAGGCGGGGACCCTGTCCGGGAACCCGCTCGCCGTCGCGGCCGGGCTCGCCACGCTCCGCGCCGCCGACGACGCCGTGTACGCGCACCTCGACCGCACCGCCGACCTGCTGTCCGGCGCGGTCTCCGCGGCGTTGACCGCCGAGGGCGTCGCCCACACCGTGCAGCGTGCCGGGAACCTGTTCTCGTTCGCGTTCACCGCCGAGCCGCCGCGGACCTACGACGACGTCCGTGCGCAGGAGGCCTGGCGGTACCCGCCGTTCTTCCACGCCATGCTCGACGCGGGCGTCACGCTGCCGCCGAGCGTGTTCGAGGCGTGGTTCCTGACGGCCGCGCACGACGACCGCGCCATCGGTCGCGTCCTGGAGGCCCTGCCCGCCGCCGCCAGGGCCGCTGCCGCCGCCTCGGCGTAGGCAGGGCCGGGAGCGGGCCGCTGGTCGGCCGGTCGCCGGTCGCCCGTCGCGGGTCGGCCGGCTCTGTCGCGAACGCCTCCGTTGTGTCAGTCTGGGGATCCCATGGACGCCGCCGCCGAGGACCTGACCGCCGTGCTCCCGCCGTCGGCTGCCGTGCTCGCCTCGCGGGCGATGCTCGGGATCGTCGCCGCCTCGCTCGAGTCCGCGCTCGAGCAGGTGACCGTCCCGCAGCTCCGGACCCTCGTGGTGCTCGTGGCGCGTGGGCCGGTCCGCGCGGGGGTCCTCGCCGAGGAGACCGGTGCGAGTCCGTCGACCCTCACGCGGACGGTCGACCGCCTGGAGCGGGACGGCTGGGTCCGGCGGAACAGCGCGCCGAGTTCCCGCCGCGAGACCCTGGTGGTGCCGACGCGACGGGCGATCGCGCTCGTCGAGGACGTGACGCGCCGGCGGACCGAGGGGATCGAGCGGGTCCTGGCCCGGCTGTCCGACCAGGATCGGGCGGCCGTCGTGCGCGGATTCGACCTGTTCAGCGGAGCCGCCGGCGAGTTCGACCGGCGGCGGCTGCTCGGGCTCGGCATCGGCGACGAGCGCGGCTGACGGATGCCGGAGCACTGACCGATGTCCTCCCCCCAGCACACCCTCGACGACGACGCGTTCCTCGACGACGTCGCCGACCGCCTGGCAGCGCTCCCCGGCGTGGAGGCCGTCGCACTCGGCGGTTCCCGAGCGCAGGGGACGAACCGCCCGGACAGTGACTGGGACGTGGCGGTCTACCACCGCGACGCGTTCGATCCGCAGGTGGTCCGGGACCTCGGGTGGCCCGGGCACCTGACCGGACTCGGTGGCTGGGGCAGGATCTTCAACGGTGGCGGCGCGGTCACCGTGGACGGACGGTCCGTCGACATCCACTACCGTGACCTCGACCTCATCGACGCGGTCCACGACGACGCCGTCCGCGGACGGTTCACCATCGAGCCCCTGCTGTTCCACCAGGCGGGCCTGCCGAGCACCATCCTCCTGGCGGAACTGGCCTCGAACCGCACCCTCCGTGGGCAGGTGCCCCGGTGGGAGTACCCGGAGGCGCTCCGCACGTCCGCCCCCGGCGTGTGGTGGACGAACGCCGACCTGACCCTGCACTACGCGAGGGAAGGCCACGCCCGCCACGGACGGGTCGCGCAGTGCGCCGGTCTCATCAGCGAGGCCGCGTGCCACGCCGGGCATGCCGTCCTGGCACGTCGCGGCGAGTGGGTGACGAACGAGAAGCGACTCCTCGCCCGGGCGGGGCTGTCGGGCATCGACGACGTGGTGGCGGGTCTGGGGACCGAGGTGCCGGACCTCCTCCGGGGCGCGGACCGGGCGCGGGCGTTCCTCGAGGCGGCGGTCCGGCGCGAGGGGATCGGGGGCGAGCCGCCCCGCGCCGGGTGAACCGACGGGTCGGCCCCGTCCGCCCACACGCCGGATCCCGCTCGGTCAGTGCGTCAGGACGGCCGCCACCTCGGGGATCCGCGCGACGTACCCGTCGAGCAACGAGCGCGCGACCGTGACGCTGTCGACGAGCGGATGGAGCGCGAACGCCTGCAGGGCCTCCGATCGCGACCCGGTGAGCCCGGCGGCGATCGTGTGCCGCTCGACGTCCTTGACCTGCGCCATGAGCCCGATCTGGTGGAGGTCCGGCTGCTCCGTCGCCAACGGGTGCACGCCGTTCGCGTCGACCATCGTGGGCACCTCGACCACGGCGTCGTCGGGCAGGGCCTGGATCGTGCCGCGGTTCCGGACGTTGAGGATCATCGTCTGCCGCTCGTTCCGGCTGATCGCGGCCATCACGCCGAGGGCGACCCCCGCGTAGCCCTGGTGCGCGGGGTCGGTCTCGCGCTCCTTCGGGTCGACGGGCTCGTCCTGCGTGCCGCCCTTCGCCTCGGCCATGTACGAGGCACTGCGCCGGGCGACGGTCTCGCGCCAGAGATCGGCGACCCCGTTCCCCGCGGCCGTGGCCCGGTCGTAGAAGGCGCCCTGGGACTCGGCGAGGAAGTCACCGCGGGTCTTGCCGGAGTCGATGATCGTCCGCACGGCGTCGCGGTTGAAGTAGTAGTAGAAGAGGTACTCGTTCGGGATCGCGCCGAGGGAGCGGATCCAGTCGAGTCCGAAGACGTGGCCCTCCTCCATGGCGGCGAGGCGGGCGTCGTCGGCCAGCAGCTCGGGCAGGACGTCGCGGCCGTCGTACAGGACGCGGCGCATCCAGCCGAGGTGGTTGAGCCCGACGTAGTCCATCTGCACCCGCGTGTGGTCGAGCCCGAGGGTGCCCGCGACGCGACGCCCGAGACCGGACGGGGTGTCGCAGATGCCGAGCACGCGGTCGCCGAGCACGGTCTGCATCGCCTCGGTGATGATGCCCGCGGGGTTCGTGAAGTTCATGACGTAGGCGTCGGGTGCGAGGTCCGCGATGACCCTGGCCGCCTCGACCATGACCGGGACGGTGCGGATCGCGTACGCGAGGCCGCCGGGTCCCGTGGTCTCCTGGCCGAGCACGTCGAGGTCGAGGGCGACGTGCTCGTCGCAACGCCGTCCCTCCAGGCCGCCGACGCGGAGCGCGGCGAACACGTACTGGCTCCCCGCCACGGCGTCCTGGAGGACCGTGGTCGGCACGAGTCGCGGCGCGTCCTCGAACCCGGCCGCGAGCTCGGTGAGGATCGCGACCATGGCGGCGAGGCGGCGTTCGTCGACGTCGTACAGCGCGACCTCGTCCACGCGGGGCGTGCCGGTGTCGCGGAGCAGCGCCTGGTACACGTACGGCGTGCGGAACCCGCCGCCTCCGAGGATGCAGAGCTTCATGCGATGGTGACCTCTCCGCCGGCGTTCCGGCACAGTGCGAGCGTGTCGTCAGGGGCGCCCGTGGTGGTGACCAGGGCGTCGACGTCGGTGAGGGAGCAGAGCCGGAGGGCTCCGGTCCCGGGGAACTTGGCCTCGGACGCGAGCAGGACGACCTTGTCCGACGCCGCGATCATCGACTGCTTGATGGGGGCCTCCACGGCCATGTTGTCGACGACGTGCCCGTTCGCACGCACCCCGGTGCACGACAGGAACAGGACGTCCGCGCTGATCTGGCTCAGCGCGAGTTCGGCGAGGGACCCGACGAGCGTGCGGTAGTTGCGGCGGACCACGCCGCCGAGCAGGACGAGCCGCACGGCGCGGTCGTCGCGGAGCTCGTCGAAGACGGCGAGGTTCGAGGTGACGACGGTGACGTCACGACCGTGCAGGCGGCGCGCGAGCAGCGGCGTCGTGGTGCCGATGTCGAGCAGCACGACGTTCCCGTCGGCGACCATCGCGGCCGCGGCCTCGGCCATCCGTTCCTTGAGATCGAGGTCGCGCCCGTCGTCGAACGGCCCCTCGGCGCGGACGCGGCCGTGGTCCTCGACGGTCGTGCCGGGCTTCAGGACCGCGCCGCCGTACGTGCGGGTCAGCTCGCCGTTGCGGTCGAGCACCTCGAGGTCGCGGCGGATCGTCGCCTCGCTCACGTCGAGCGCGGCGGCGAGTTCCCGCACGGAGGCGGCACCCTCGGCGCGCAGGGCGCTGATGATGCGGTTCTGCCGTTCGCGCAGGATCATGCCGTCACTCTAACCACGCCGTGCTCGACTTCGGGCAAACCCGAGCAGAACCGCACCGGAGATGAACAGGATTAACAGAACCGCGTCACTTCGGTAATGTGCCGGAAACACCGAGTGCACAGGCTTGCAGGACATCGGGCGGAACCGCGACGTCGTGCAGCACGCACCCGGACGCGGAACCGCGATGACGAGGAGCCTCCGTGACCGACAGCCAGCGCGCCGACCCCGGCGGGACGGACCTGCCCGCCACCGGCCTGCCCCGCGCCGCCGACCTGCCCCCCGCCGCCGACCTGCCCGGTGCGGCCGACCTGCCCGGTGCGATCGACCTGCTGTTCGCGGGCGACGTCTTCTGCGACGTCGTGTTCTCGGGCGTCTCCGTGCCCGAACCCGGCACCGAGGTGTACGCCGACGGGTTCACCGTGACGCCCGGCGGTGTCGCGAACCGCGCGGTCGCCGCGGCCCGGGCCGGTGCGAGCACGCGGATCCTCGCCCGCCTCGGCGACGACCCGCTGGGCACCCACGTCCGCGCCGTGCTCGACGCCGAGCCGGACCTCGACACGAGCCTGCTCGAACTGGTGCCCGGACACCAGAGCCCCGTCACGGTGGCCCTCACCGGTGCGCACGACCGGAGCTTCATCACCTACCAGGAGGCCCTCGGGCACCTCGAGCTCCCGGACGACCTCGGGCCCGTCGGCGCGACGCACGTCGGCATCGCGCACGAGCTGCCGCCATGGGTCGCCCGGCTGCGCGCGGCGGGCACGACCGTCGTCGGCGGTGTCGGCTGGGACCACACCGGCGAGTGGGGGTCGCACGTGCTCGACCGCCTCGCCGAGGTCGACGTGTTCGTGCCGAACGACGTCGAGGCGATGCGCTACACCCGCACCGACGACGCAGTCGCCGCCGCACGCGTGCTCGCCGAGCGGGTCCCGCTCGCCGTCGTCACGCGTGGCGCGGCGGGCGTCGTCGCCGTCGACGGCGGCACCGGTACGGTGGTCGAGGTCCCGACCGTGACCGTCCCGGTCGTCGACCCCACCGGCGCCGGCGACGTCTTCGTCGCCACGTTCATGGCGTCGGCATCGCGCGGCTGGGACCTCCGCACGCGCCTCCGGTTCGCGGGGCTGTGCGCGTCGATGTCCGTCACCGGACTCGGCGGTGCCGCGAGCGCACCGCGACCTGCCGACCTCGTCGCGTTCGTCGACCGGCACCGTCCGGACGGCGACTGGGCGTTCCTCCGGGAGGCCCTGCTCCCGACCGCCTGACCGGCCCGCTCCGTCACCACCACCACACCCGCCCACCACCTCCACCGCCGCCGCGCTCCCCGCGACCCGGAGATCGGAACGAACCATGAAGACCACCAGGAAGGCACCGCTCCTCGTCGGTGTGGCGACCGCGCTCGCGCTCGGCCTCGCAGCGTGCACCCCCGGCGGCACGTCCGCCTCGAGCGACCAGAGCCTCGGCCCCGTGTCGAAGAGCGTCGGATCGGGCCGGACGACCCTGACGGTGTGGGACCAGAACACCGACGGCGGCATCGACGAGGCGCAGCAGCAGCTCAACGCGGCGTTCGAGAAGGCGCACCCGAACATCACCGTCAAGCGGGTCTCGCGGTCGTTCGCGGACCTCAAGACGACGCTGAAGCTCGCGCTCTCGGGGGACAACCCGCCCGACGTCGTGCAGGCGAACCAGGGCTACCCGGACATGGGCGCGTTCGTCAAGGCCGGACTGCTCCGTCCCGTCGACGACTACGCGAAGCTGTACGGCTGGAACGACTACTACCCGTCGAGCCTGCTCAAGCTCAACTCGTTCTCGTCGAACGGAACGACCTGGCAGGGCGACCACCTGTACGGCGTCTCGCAGACGGGTGAGCTCGTCGGGCTGTACTACGACAAGGCGGTGCTCGCGAAGGCCGGGATCACGAACCCCCCGACGACCGTGTCCGAGCTCACCGACGACATGGCGAAGGTCAAGGCCGCCGGATCGCTGCCGCTGAGCTACGGCGACGTCGAGAAGAGCCCGGGCATCCACCTGTACGGCTTCGTGCTCTCAGCGCTCGCCGGGCACGACGCGGTGAACGACCTCGTCACGTCGGAGCGCGGCTCGTGGACCGGCTCCGACGAGGTCACCGCGGCGAAGACGATCCAGGGCTGGCAGGAGAAGGGCTACATCACGCCGGGCGCCAACGGGGTCTCGCGTGACGACGCCGTCGCGGCCTTCGGCAAGGGGCAGTCCGCGTTCCTCGTGACCGGGACCTGGTACGAGGCGACGCTCGAGGCCGCCGCCGCCGCGAAGGACATCGGCTTCACGGCGCTCACCCCGAAGGGCTCGGACACGCCGGTCACCATGGGCGGCGAGGGGCTCGCGTGGGCGCTGACCTCGAAGACGATGCACCCGGACGCCGCGGCCGCGTACGTCGACTTCATCACGAACGCGAAGGCGTCCGAGACCCTCGTGAAGACGGGCAACCTGCCCACGGTCGTCCCGAGCAGCGACACCCCGGCCTCGGGCACGATCTCGGGCGACATCACGAGCGAGTACAAGGAGATCTCGCAGGCGAACGGCATCACGCCCTACCTCGACTACGCGACCCCGACGTTCTACGACACCCTCACCGCCGCGGCGCAGGACCTCGTCGCGGGCAAGGCGACGCCGCAGCAGTTCACGCAGACGCTGCAGACGGACTACGCGGCGTTCGGCAAGAGCCGCGGCTGAGCATGGTCGACGCCCTGCCCCGGGTCACCGCACCCGCACCCGCGGTCCGCGTTCGGACGCAGCCGCGGCGGCGACGCAGGCGCAGCCTCGTCCCGTACCTGTACGTGCTGCCCGCGTTCGTCGTGTTCGCGGTGTTCCTCGGGTGGCCGTTCCTGCAGACGGTGCAGTACTCGTTCTTCGACTGGGACGGCCTGTCGACCGCGACCTGGGCCGGGTTCGCGAACTACGTCGACGTCGTGCAGGACGCCGAGCTCCGCGGGGCGTTCCTCCACGCCCTCGTGCTCATGGTGTTCTACTGCGCGGTGCCGGTCGCGCTCGCGTTGTTCCTGACGGCGCTCATCTCGCGGGCGAACGCGCTGCCGGGGATGAGCGTGTTCCGGACCGTGCTGTTCCTGCCGCAGGTCATCGCGTCGGTCGTCGTCGCGACGATCTGGGTGTCGATCTACTCCACCGACGGTCTGCTCAACCAGGTCCTCCGGCTCGTCGGACTCGGCGGCCTGGCGCGGGTGTGGCTCGGCGACTACGGCACGGCGCTGCCCGCGATCGGGTTCGTGGGCACGTGGCTCAACGTCGGGCTGTGCCTCGTGCTGTTCCTCTCGGGCGTCGGCAACATCGCGCCCGCGCTGTTCGAGGCGGCGCGGCTCGACGGTGCCGGGGCGGCGCGCGAGTTCTTCTCCATCACGTTGCCGTCGCTCCGCGGGCAGATCGCGGTGGCGCTGACCCTGACGATCGTGTCGGCGCTCAAGACCTTCGACCTCGTGTACATCACCACGCGCGGCGGTCCGGGCAACTCGACGACCGTACCGGCGTTCGAGGCGTACAACCGCGCGTTCAACACGGGCCAGGTCGGCGCAGCTGCCGCCGTCGCGGTCACCCTGACCGTCGTGATCATGATCGTCACGGCACTCGTGAACCGGATCCAGCCGAAGGACACCGAATGAGGATCACCACGCGCGAGAAGGTCGTCGACTACGTCGTCCTGAGCCTCTTCGCCCTGTTCGCGATCGTCCCGCTCGTCGGTGTGCTGTTCTCGGCCGTCACCCCGGCGACCGAGAACACCGGCTCGTTCACGCTGCCGACCCGGATCGACCTCGGGAACTTCGGGGACGCGTGGAGCCAGGGGCACTTCGGGTCGTACATGCTGTCGAGCGTCGTCGTGACGGTGTCCGTCGTGCTGCTGACGACCGTGCTCGCGGTGTTCGCCGGGTTCGCGTTCGCGCGCCTCGACTTCGCCGGGTCCGGGATCGTGTTCTTCGTGATGCTCGCCGGGCTCATGCTGCCGGCCGAGGCGTTCATCATCCCGCTGTACTTCGACCTGCGGGGTGTGGGCCTGACGGACACGTACGAGAGCCTCATCCTGCCCCAGACCGCGCAGTCGCTCGCGTTCGGGATCTTCTGGATGCGGAACCAGTTCCGGACGTTCCCGACCGAGGTGATCGAGGCCGCGCGGCTCGACGGTGCGCGCGACGTCCGGCTGCTGTGGCGGGTCGTCGTTCCCGCGTCCATCGCGCCGATCATGACGATGGGCGTGCTCCTGGCGATGTGGACCTGGAACGAGTTCCTGCTCCCGCTCGTCCTCATCACGAGCGAGGACCACCGGACCGCGCCGCTCGGTCTCGCGTTCTTCCAGGGCCAGCACCTGACCGACTACTCGCTGCTGTCGGCCGCGGGCGTGATCGTCGCCCTCCCGATCGTCGTGCTCTACTTCTTCCTGCAGCGACGGTTCATCTCGGGCATGCTCGGCGGCGTGACCGCGAAGTAGCGCGGACCGCCGGGCCGGTGCCGCGCCTCCCGGCTCAGTCGGCCCGGCGCGCCTGCCAGCGTCCGTCGGTGCGCGTGATCGCGAGCGGGAACGCGAAGCAGGCGGACACGGCCTCGGACGTGATGACGTCGTCCGCGCGGCCCGCGGCGACCACTCCGCCGTCGCGGAGGAGCATCGCGTGCGACGTCGACGCGGGCAGGTCCTCGAGGTGGTGCGTCACCATGACGCTCGCGAGCTCGGGATGCCGGTGGCGGAGGGCGTCGACCGTCTCGAGCAGGTGCTCGCGGGCCGCGACGTCGAGGCCGGTGGCGGGCTCGTCGAGCAGGAGCAGGCGCGGCTCGGACATGAGCGCCCGGGCGATGAGCGTGCGACCGCGCTCGCCCTGCGACAGGACGGCCCAGGACGCGTCCCACCGGTCGCGCAACCCGACGTCGGCGATGTGCTCGAGGGCGAGTGCACGCTGCTCGGGGGTCGGTTCCCACCGCATCATGAGGTCGGTCGTGCCCGTGAGCCCGGTCAGCACGGTGTCGAGGACCGAGAGCGGCGTGAGCATCCGGTGGCGCGGGTCGACGTGGCCGATGTGCTCGCGGAGCTCCCGCACGTCGGTGCGCCCGAGTCGTCGTCCGAGCAGGTCGACGCTGCCGGCGCTGGGGTGGCTCGTCGCGCCGAGCACGGCGAGCAGCGTCGACTTGCCGGCGCCGTTCGGTCCGAGGAGCGCCCAGTGCTCCCCGGCGCGCACGACGAGGTCGACCTCGTGCACGAGGTCGCGGCCGCCGCGGGTGACGCGGAGGCCCCGTGCGTCGACCAGGGGGCTGTCGGAGGTGGTGCTGGTGCTCACCCGGGTCAGATCCCGGGACCGGAGGTGATGACGAGCGCGGCTTCCTCGGGCTCGGCGGTCGTGAGGTCGGCGGCCCGGACGGCGTCGAGGTGGTCGGCCATGCCGTCGGCGAGGGCGCGGACGGCGGCGGCACCGGCCTCGCCGTCCCGGTCGGTGGCCGCGTCACGGAGGCTGGCGACCGCGTCCGCCGCGGCGGCGAACACGGGTTCGGCGCTGCCGACGGTCACGAAGCGCGCCCGGGCGAGGACCGAGGCGCTCAGCTTCGTGAGCAGCGCGTTGTCCGCGTGGTCGACGAGGAACCCGATGAGGGCGTGCACGTCGTCGTCCACGGCCCGGTCCCTCGCCGCGGCGTGGGTGCGGACGTCCGCGAGCAGAGCGTCGAGCGCGTCGGTGTCCTCGTCGGTGAACCGGGGGAACGCCCAGCGGGCGGCGAGTTCGGCGAACCCGAACAGCACCGAGAACGCCTCGTGGTACTGCCGACCGGTCGGGGTGGCGATGCGCGTGTAGCGGTTCGCCTCCATCTCGACCAGGCCGTAGTCGACGAGCTTGGCGATGGCCTCGCGGATGGGCGTGCGGGAGACGCCGAGCCAGCGCACGAGCTCGTCGTCGTTGAGCCGTTCGCCGGGCTGCAGCGTTCCGTCGTGGATCGCCGCGAGCATCTTGTCGAACACCACGTCGCGGAGCAGGCGGCGCGGTGCGGCGTCGGCGGAGGGCTGGGGGACCGGCATGGGGGCGACCTTTCGGGCACGAGGGTCGGGACGCGTACCCGAATCCTAGGAGGTGATTTCACAATCACTTGACATGCAATGCGGGGGAACCCGCGGGCGAGGTGACGGTGTCAGGCGCGCACGTCGACGACCGTGCGCCCGTGCACCCGCCCGGCCAGGACCTCCCGGCCGACGGCGACCACGTCGGCGAGTCCCACGGTCGTCGTCACCCCGTCGAGCAGCGCCGGATCGAGGTCCGCGGCGAGGAGCGCCCACGCCCGTTCGCGCAGGTCGCGCGGTGCCGCGACCGAGTCGACGCCGAGCAGCGCGACCGAGCGCAGGATGAACGGGAGGACCGACCCGGCCAACCGCGCGTCCTGCGCGAGCCCGCACGCCGTCACGGCGCCGCCCCACGCGGTCTGCGCCAGCACGTTCACGAGCGTCGCGCCCCCGACGCTGTCGACCGCACCGGCCCACCGTGGGCGCTCCACCGGACGGCCCGGGGTGTCGAAGTCGTGGCGGTCCACCACCTCGGCCGCTCCGAGCCGGCGCAGGGTCTCGGTGTGCTGCGGCCGACCCGTCGACGCGGCGACCCGGTGTCCCCGCGCCGCCAGCAGCGCGACCGCGATCGACCCGACCCCGCCCGACGCTCCCGTGACGAGCACCGTACCGGCGCCCGGCGCGACGAACCGCTCGAGCGCGAGCACGCTGAGCGCGGCCGTGTACCCGGCCGTACCGATCGCGGCGGCCCGCTCCGCCGTGATGCCCGCGGGGACCGGCAGGAGCACCGCGGCGGGGAGGACCGCGAGACCGGCGTACCCGCCGTCGCGGGTCTCGCCGAGCCCGGCGCCGTTGAGCGTCACGAGGGTGCCCGGGGCCGGGGCGGAGGCGGTGCCGTCGCCGACCGCGCGGACCGTCCCGACGACGTCGATGCCCGGCACGAGCGGGTCGGCGCGCTGCACGCCCGGGTCACCCGCCAGGGCCATGCCGTCCTTGTAGTTGACGCTCGAGTGCGTCACGTCGACCAGGACCTCGTCCGGACCCGGGGCGCCCACCTCGTGGTCCTCGACGACCGGTCCGGCACCGGTCCGGACGACGACCGCGCGCGTGCGCTCGCTCACCGGGAGGCCCGACCCGCGGTCACGGGAGCGTCACCACCGGTCGTGCACGGACGCCCGGAACCAACGGTCGTACACCTCGTGGACCCGACGGTCGAGGTCCGCCCCGAGCGCCGGCAGCGACCCCGCCGCCGCGTTCGACCGGGCCTGCTCGACGTTCCGGGCGCCCGGGATCGCCGCCGTGACGCCGTCCTGTTCGACGATCCAGGCGAGCGCGGCCTGCGGGACGGAGACGCCTTCGGGCACGGCCGCGGCGAACTCCTGCGCCGCGTGCACGCCGTCCTCGAAGTCGACACCGCTGAACGTCTCGCCCTGGTCGAACGCCTCACCGTGGCGGTTGTACGTCCGGTGGTCCTGCGAGGCGAAGGTCGTCTCGGTCGTGTACTTGCCCGAGAGCAGCCCCGAGGCGAGCGGGACGCGGGCGAGGATGCCGACCCCGGCCTCCCGTGCGGCGGGCAGGACCGCGTCGAGCGGCTTGAGGCGGAACGCGTTGAGGATGATCTGCACGCTCGCGACACCCGGCCGGGCGATCGCGGTGAGGGCCTGATCGGTCTCCTCGACGCTCACGCCGTACGCGGCGATGGAGCCGTCGGCGACCAGGGCGTCGAGCGCGTCGTACACCGCGTCGTCCTCGAACACGGCGGTCGGCGGGCAGTGGAGCTGCACGAGGTCGAGCGTGTCCTGGCCGAGGTTCCGGCGCGAGCGGTCCACCCACGTGCGGAAGTTGGCGGCGACGTAGTTCGCGGGGACCTGGTCGGCGCGGCGACCCATCTTCGTGGCGACGGTCAGCGGCACGTCCGGGTTGGCGGCGCGCCACCGACCGATGAGCTGCTCGCTCCGGCCGTCCCCGTACACGTCCGCGGTGTCGAACAGCGTGACGCCGGCCTCGGCCGAGGCGTCGAGGAGTGCCATCGCGTCGGACTCCGGCACGTCACCCCAGTCACCCCCGAGCTGCCACGTCCCGAGTCCGATGACGGACACGTCCCGACCAGTCCTGCCCAAGGTGCGACTCTGCATGGGGACGACGGTAGTCCGCGGCGCGCGGTCCGGCGTCGTCACTCGTCGTGGTGGTACCGGCACTGCGCGATGAGGACGCTGTCATCCGTGACGCGGTACGCGAGACGGTGCTCGTCCGTGATGCGCCGGGACCAGTACCCACGGAACCCGTGCTTGAGCGGCTCCGGTTTGCCGATGCCCTCGTTGCCGTTGCGCGCGATGTCACGGAGCAGCCCGTTGATCCGCTTGACGATCTTCCGGTCCTGCTGTTGCCACCACTCGTAGTCGGCCCAGGCAGCGTCGTCCCAGACGTACCTCACTCGTCCAGGTCCCGCTCCGTGCCCTCCCCGCGCTCCAGGCGCTCGATCGAGGCGAGCAGCCGCCGGGCGTTCGCGGGGTTCCTCAGCAGGTAGGCGGTCTCCTTCAGGGACTCGTAGTCGTCGAGGGACACGAGCACGACCGATTCGTGGCCCGCGCGCGTGACCACGACCTCCTCGCGGTCGTCCGTGACGGCGTTGAGGGTCTCGGCGAAGTGGGAACGCGTCTCCGAGTAGCTGAGGATGCGCATTGTGACCTCCTGACGTACGCAGAATTGTACGTCAGCTGCGACGCCAGCGCCATGCGGTCAGCCGAACAGGATCGCCGCCTCGTCGTAGCGCTCCTGCGGCACCGTCTTGAGCTCGCCGATCGCGTCGGCGAACGACACGTGCACGATGTCCGTCCCGCGCAGCGCGACCATGCGGCCCCAGCGTCCCTCGACCACGGAGTCGATCGCCGCCATCCCGAGCCGCGTGGACAGCACCCGGTCGTACGACGTCGGGGTCCCGCCGCGCTGGATGTGGCCGAGCGTCGTGGCGCGGGTCTCGATGCCCGTCATGCCCTCGATGAGCGGTGCGAGGCGCTCGCCGATGCCGCCCAGGCGCGGGCGACCGAACGCGTCGAGGCCACGCTCCGAGTGCGCGTCGTCCTCCTGGTCCGGCACGAACCCCTCGGCGACGACGACGAGCGGCGCCCGACCGCGGTCGTGGGCCGAGCGCACCCAGTCCGCGATCTGCGCCATGCTCGTCTTCTGCTCGGGGATGAGGATCGCGTGCGCCCCGGCCGCCATGCCGCTGTGCAGGGCGATCCACCCGACGTGGCGTCCCATCACCTCGGCGACCATGCAGCGGCTGTGCGACTCGCCCGTCGTCCGGAGCCGGTCCATGGCGTCGGTCGCGATCTGCACCGCGGTGTCGAAGCCGAACGTGTAGTCCGTCGCGCTCAGGTCGTTGTCGACGGTCTTCGGCACCCCGACGATCTTGAGGCCCGCGTCCGTGAGGCGGCGCGCGGCGGCGAGGGTGCCCTCGCCGCCGATCGCGATGATCGCGTCGATGCCGAGCCGGTCGAGGTTCGCCGCGATCGCCGCGGCGCCCCCGTTCTCGCCCTCGAACGGGTTCGTCCGGCTCGTGCCGAGGATCGTCCCGCCCTGCTTGGCGATCCCCTGGATCTCCTTGCGACCGAGCGGCACGACGTCCGCCTGCACCACGCCGCGCCAGCCGTCACGGAACCCCACGAACTCGTGCCCGTGGATCGCGATGCCCTTGACGACGGCGCCGCGGATGACCGCGTTGAGCCCCGGGCAGTCGCCGCCGCTGGTGAGGATGCCGATGCGCATGAGGGAGCACTCCGTGGTGTCGGGCCCGGCCCGTCCGGCCGCGCGGTGGTCCCCATCATCGCGGACCGGGTCGACGACGGCATCCCCTCCGCTTCCCGGGAGGCCCACCCCGGCCGGTTCGGCGATGTCACCGCCGCCACGTACGATCCTCCGCGTGATCGTCGAACCTGCCGCACCCCCGGCGCAGCGACACGACACCGTCTACCGGCCCGGGCACCACGTCGACGTCCGGGCCACGCTGCGCCCGCTCATGCGCGGCACGGGGGACCCTGCCTTCCGTCAGGTCGACGCCACGACCTGGCTCGCGCTCCGCACGCCCGCCGGTCCCGTGACCGTCGCCGTCCGCGCCGTCGGCGACGAGGTCCGGGTGTCCACCTGGGGCGACGGCGCCGAGTGGGCGATCGCGCACGCGCCGGAACTCCTCGGTCGGGGTGACGACTGGACGGGGTTCGACGTCAGCGGCAACGCCTTCCTCGCCGCGGCGCGACACCGTCAGCCGGGGTTACGCCTCTGCCGCACGAACACCGTCGTCGCGATGCTCGTGCCCGCGATCCTCGAGCAGAAGGTCACGAGCCGCCAGGCCTGGCGCGCCTGGCGGTTCCTCGTCCGGCGGTACGGCACCCCCGCGCCGGGCCCCGCCCCCGAGGGCATGGCGGTCCCGCCCGACGCCGACACCTGGGCGCGGGTGCCGAGCTGGGAGTGGCACCGGGCGGGGATCGAGCCCGGCCGCTCGGCGACGGTGATGCGCGCCGTGCGGGTCGCCGCGTCGCTCGAGCGGACCCTGTCCCTCGGTCGTGGCGGCAGTGTCGTGGCGGAACGCCTCATGTCGATCCCGGGCATCGGCGTGTGGACCGCCGCCGAGACCACGCAGCGCTCCCACGGCGACCCGGACTCACCGAGCGTCGGCGACTACCACCTGCCGGCCGTCGTGGGATGGGCGCTCGCCGGCGCTCCGGTCGACGACGACGGCATGCTCGAGCTCCTCGAGCCGTGGCGGGGACACCGGGAACGGGTCATGCGGCTCATCACGGGCAGCGGCTTCCGGAAGCCGTCGTTCGGTCCGCGCATGACGATCCAGGACCACCGCTTCCACTGACCGGCCGCACCCGTGGTCGCCGCGGCCGTGGGCCTCCCGCCGCGGCCCCGGGCCTCCCGGTGGGGGACGGGCGACACTCGGCCCGCGTCCACCGCGCGCCGGGCGCGCCCCCAGGTCCCGTCGGACCGCCCGAATACCATCGGAGGATGCCGGACCCGCGCCTCCAGGACTGCACCGACGACGCGGTCGCCCTCGTCCGCCGTTGGACCGCGGCGGCCGCGATGCTCCGGCCGGACGCCGGGGCCGTCCGGCTCGCGGGGGTGCTCCGCGACGAGCGCGGCCTCGACGTCACGCTCGGGTTCATCGACCGCGTCGGCCGACCGCAGGACCCGAAGGTCGCCGCGCAGCACCTCGAACGACTCGCGCGTGAGGTCCCGGACCCCGTCGCCTGGCACCTCCGCGGCGCGGCCACCGTCGGCGGTGGGTTCGCGCAGATGATGCCGTGGGCCGTCGTCCCCCCGGCACGCCGTGTGCTGCGCCGCATGGCCGGACACCTCGTGGTCGACGCCGCACCGGCGCGCCTCGGCGCCGCCCTCGCCAAGCTGGCGGTCCCGGGCACGGTGCTCGACGTCCTGCCGCTCGGACGCCCGGTGTCCGGTGACGACGAGTCCGACCGGCAGCTCCGGCGCACCATCGACCTGCTCGGTCGCGACGACGTGGACCGCGTCACCACCTCGGTCGCCGTGGCGCTCCCGCAGCCCGTGCTCTGGGCGTTCGACGACACCGTCGTCCGCGGAGTCGAGCGCCTGCTGCCGCTGTACCGGGCGGCCGTGGCGGGTGGCAGCCGCGTCACGCTCCGGGTGGACACCCACGACGACCTCGACCTGACGCTCGCGGTGTTCCGGACCCTGCTCGACCGGCCCGAGTTCCTCGAGCTCCCGGCGGGCCTCACCCTGCCCGCCGCGGTACCGGACACCCGGTGGGCCCTCGACGACCTCACCGCCTGGTCGCAGGCCCGCCGCGCCCGGGGCGGATCACCGATCACCGTCCGGATCGACGCCGGCGCCGCCGACCCCGTCGAACGGGTGGAGGCCGCGCTCCACGACCGCCCGCTGGCCACGTTCGGCACCACACAGGAGATCCAGGCGGCGACCCTCCGCCTGCTCGACGCCGCGCTGACGCCCGCGCGGACGGACGCCGTCCGGATCGAGGTCCTCGGGCACGACCTGTACGACCTCGCCACCGCCCGCGTGCTCGCCGAGCGCCGTGGTGTCGTCGACGCCCTCCAACTCGGCATGCTCCTCGGTGTGGACGGCACCCACCTGCAGGCCGTCCGGGCCGACGTCGGGTCGGTGTTCCTCGTCACGCCGGTCGTCGACCCCGACGAGTACGACGCCGCCGTCGGGTACCTCGCCCGGCGGTTGTACGACCTGGCGGACCCCGAGCAGGCCGCGGGTTCCTCGACGACGACCGACACCGCGAGCGCCGGGTCCGAGCAGCGGCGAGAGCGGTACCTGGCCGCGGTCGAGGCGCTGGACGAGCCCGTCCCGTCGACGTTCCGCACCCAGGACCGCACGGCCCCGCTCGGACCCCCGCCGCACGTCGCCGACTTCCACAACGCGCAGGGCACCGACCCGACCATCCGCGCCAACCGCGCCTGGGCCGGCGAGGTGCTGCGTCGTGTGCCGGGATCGTCGCTCGGTCGGCAGACGATCCGGAACGCGGGCGTCGCCGACCGGAACCGGCTCGAGCGCATCGTCGCCGCCACCGCGCAGGCGGGCGTGAACTGGGGACGGCAGGACCCGCAGGACCGCGCCGAGTTGCTCGACCTCATCGCCCACGAGCTCGAGGTCCGGCGGGGCGACCTCGTCGAGGTCGCCGTCGCCGAGACGGGCTCGACGCTCGCCGAGGCGGACGCCGAGGTGGGCCGAGCCGTCGACGCCGCACACCACGCCGCCGACCGCGCCCGGCACCTCGCGGACATCACGGGCGCGACCCCGGTGCCGCCGCGCCTCACCGTCGTCGTGCCGACCTGGACCTCCCCGATCGCCGTCGTCGCAGGGGACGTCCTGGCGGCGATCGCGGCCGGCAGCGGTGTCGTGCTCAAGCCGGCGCCGGCCGCTCGGCGGACCGGTGCGCTCGTGGCCGACGTCCTGTGGGACGCCGGGGTGCCGCACTCGCTGCTCGTCCTCGTCGACCTCGACGTCGACCGGCTCGGCCGCGACCTCGTCGCCCACCCCGCGGTCGACCGCGTGCTCCTCACGGGCACGGCGGACACCGCGCGGTCCTTCGCCTGGTGGAGGGCGGGCCTCCCGCTCACCGCCGCGACGACCGGCACGAACGCGATCGTCGTCACGCCGTCCGCCGACGTCGACCTCGCCGTCCGCGACGTCGTGCGGAGTGCCTTCGCGCACGCCGGGCAGGACCGCGCCGCGGCGTCGCTCGTCGTCCTCGTCGGTGCCGTGCGTGAGGACGACCGGTTCCGCCGGCTGCTCGTCGACGCGACCCGGAGCCTCCGCGTCGCCTGGCCGGACGACCCCGCCGCCCAGATGGGACCGCTCGTCGACGAGCCCCGGGGGAGCGTGCGGCAGGCACTCACCGAGCTCGGACCGGGGGAGTCGTGGCTCCTGCAGCCGCGGCCCCTGGACGACTCCGGGCGGCTCTGGTCCCCGGGCATCCGCGACGGCGTCCGACAGGGCAGCACGTTCCACCAGACACCCGTGCCCGCACCCGTGCTCGGGATCGTCGAGGCCGAGACCCTCGAGGACGCGATCGCGATCCAGAACGGCACCGACTACGGTCTCGCCGCGGGCATCCACTCCCTCGACACCGACGAGGTCGCCCGTTGGCTCGACCGCGTACAGGCGGGTGACCTGTTCGTGAACCGTGCGACGACCGGCACCCTGGTCCGCCGACAGCCCACCGGCGGCTGGAAGCGCTCCGCGATCGGCACCGGCACCAAGTCGGGCGCCCCGCTGTCCGTCGCGACACTCGGCCGCTGGGAGCCCACGCCGCACACCCCGCACGGGAGCATCCGACTGCACGGCGTCCCGGCCCGGATCGCGGCCGTGATCGAGGCCGCGCGGAGCGGCCTGACGTTCGAGGAGTTCGACCGGGTGCGGTCCGGGGCGCGGAGCGACGTCGTCGCGCGCTCCGCGGAGTTCGCCCGCCCGGCGGACACCGCCGGTCTCGGGGTGGAACGCAACGTGCTCCGCTACCGGCCCCAGTCGGTCATCGTCCGCGCGTCCGAGGGCACGTCGGCCGGGGACCTCGTCCGCGTGCTCGTCGCCGCGACCGCCGCCCGCGCCCACGTGCTCGTCAGCACCGCGGTGCCGTTGCCCGGCAGCCTCGTGCAGCTGTTCGCCGGTCCGCGGTCCCCGCTCGACGTCGTCGACCAGATCGTCGAGTCCGACGACGAGTGGCTCGGGCGCGCGGCGGCCGGCGCGGTGTTCCGCGAGCAGTGGTCGTCGGACGAGCCCACGCCCGAGGACGAGCTCGCCGCGGTCCTGTCGCCGACCTACGAGCCGGTCCCGCACACCGCGTTCGGTGGTCCCGGTGCCCGGATCCGCCTGCTCGGCGGCGACCCGTTGGCGCTCGAGGAGGCCCTCGGTGCCTCGATCGACGTGGCGGTGCACGCGGGCCCCGTGGTCGAGGCCGGACTCGTCGAGATGCTGCCGTTCCTCCGCGAGCAGACCGTGACGATCACGGCGCACCGGTTCGGGGTGCCGGACCGGGCGTTCGTGGAGCTGAAGTTTTGAGCTGAGCGCCCTCGCCTGCGCTTCGGGTCCGTGTCTGTCATCGCACTCAGAAGGATGACGGGTGCATCTGCCAGGGTGTCGCAACAGCCTGTTGATGTACGCGGGAGGGTAGTAACCGACTATGTTGAGAACATGTTGAGGGCGCAGAAGTGAACCAGTCCTTCCCGAACGCACCTTTGATCGAGCTAGCAGCGCAAGTCCGTTGGACCGAACCAGCACTCAAGCGTCCGGACGAGGGTGATGACTTCGTCGTACTGGCTCAGACCTGGGATCCCGTTTTCGACCGTCTTGGCCAGGTGCTGGCGCGGCACGGATATTCGCGCACTGAAAGACTTCTTCCTCAGGGTTCTGAGATTGAGGAAGGGCAGCCGGTCATTCGCTATCGACGTGCCGAAGACACCGAAACCACTGTTATTTTCCAGGCGGGCGCTGGCGCCTTTTCCGTCAACGCCATTCCGCCCTACAAAACATGGTCTGATTTTCGGCCGGCAATCGAGATCGGCCTCATGTCCTTGGTTGAAGCCCTTGCGGAATCTGATCTCGATCGACTGACAACGTCCATCAGCCTCAACTACATCAACGCCTTCGACGAACGGTTCACCGGCGGCGACAGGATGAAGTTCCTCGAGTCCACCCTTGGCTTCAATGTGCAGATCCCGCCGGGGGTACAGAATGCGCTGGCTGGTGAGCCCGACAACGCTTTCTTGTCGCTGAGCGGCCGGACAGCGGACGGCGACAGGATGCAGTTCAAGACAGGCCTGGGCAATGTGCAAAATACGCCCCAGGTAATTCTCGATTGTCTTGCACTCTCTAGGGCCAGTGCAAGTTTGAACATGTCAGAAGTGATGCTGGTCTTCGACCGGCTTCACTCGGTGATTCACGACACATTCATGACGCTCGCCAAGAGCTTCATTGGAGTACTCGAGGGGGAGTAGTGGACTCGTTTTATGCGCACGGTGGAACTCAATTGTATGGTACTCCACGTAATAAAGCTGCTGAAAGCAGGACCGTACGTCCGGCCCGACGTCAAGAATTTCGCTTTGAGGCCGAAACGGCGCGTACGAACCTGCGCGCTCTAGAGCATCTGGAGGCCAATTGGGACGGCTACGGGGCCCAGGTACTCTCGAAGGCAGTGCGGTTGAACGCCTGGGCTTGCCTGGACAAAGCGCTGAATCTCTCACTCGTTCCTGACGTTCTTCCTACTCCTGAAGGAACCATTTCCTTTGAATGGGAGATCGATGAGTTCGAGGCGCACCTGCAGATTGGCCGAACGAGTTATTCGATGTATATCAGGAGTCCCGACGGTCCGAGCCAGTATTACAACGGGGAGATGAAAGAGGGCCCCGACCGCGCGCTTCAGTCTTTGCGTCGAGTTATCGATGAACGAAATGGCGTAACAGGCGCTTCTTTCACGCTCGGCTGATGGACAAACCCGCGTACCTTACGCACGAAGTCGATTCGGCTGAAACAGTAGTACGGGCTATCAAGTCGCCATTCCACGTCAAGAAAGGCACGCAGCTAAGGCGAGCCGCTTTCATGCCCCCTCGAGGGAGGCGTGACCTGTCAGTGATCCGTCTCAGGGCTGGCGCTGGGCACTGCAAGGATATGGGTAAGCGGGCCGTTTCTGGACCTGATGCGCAATACAGAGGGCTTGCGTCGGGTGGCGTTGGCTATCTCCTTTCAATTGGTGCCGGTGTAGATTGCGACCAAATCCCCTTTGTCGGGCATGCCAACATAATTCTCCCTGAGGTGTTCCTAAGCTCTGCTACTGAGGAACCTCCCCCACCGGAGGACCTGGAAGAAAGAGATAATGTTCTCAAATTGCTTCTAAACCATTTCAGGTACTTTCCCGACCCGGACCCGGAAGGGCAAGGGTGGAGTGGTCCGCCTCTGTCTCGCTAGTTTGTCCCGCGGGCGAACGACGTCGTCACACCGGGCGACCACAGCACGGAGTCCGGCGGGACGTCGGCGAGCGAGCGCGGCAGCCCGACCTCGCCCATCAGGTCGTCGTGCACCGACTCGGCCCTCGCGTGGTGCAGGGGCCAGGCCGGGTGCTCGTTCGGCCAGAACCGGGTCGCCCCGAAGCGGTGGACGTGCATGCCCCACCGGGCGGTCAGGAACTGCTCGAGCGGTGACGGTTCGGCGATGGGCGCACCGACGTGCACGGCGAACCGCGAGCGCGCCGAGGACCCGTGGCGCCGCATCGCGTACGCCACGCGACCGCCCGCGCCGTGTCGGCCAGCGGCGGCACCCCGGCCGCGCGTCCCGTCCACGCCCCACCGCGTCGCCGCGTGCGCCCAGTGGTACGGCAGCCCGAGCATCGCCCGCGCCGCGACCGCCGGGAGGAACCGGCCCGCGTCCAGCGACAGGAACACGACGCCGTGCCGCCCCCGGTCGTCGACCGTGTAGACCCGCACGTTGACCTCGACGAACGTCCCGAGCCGCCGCATCGGCGCGAGCGGCGGGAATGCGGTGTCCGTGAACCGGAACCCGATGAGGCCGACCCAGGTGGTCACCCCGTCGTCGACGCCGTCCGCGCCCATGGTGTCCGGTCGGAGGCCGGCCGGGAGGAGCGGGGCCACGGCCGACACGTCGACCCGCCAGTGCAGGAACACGACGTCGTGCCACCCCTGCCGGATGAACGCGCGGCCGGGCAGTGCCGGGGCGGTCGTCAGGACGGGAGCGCCCCCCGTCACGACGCGTCCCTCCCCGAGGTCGTCGCGTCGGCCGCCGGGTCGTCCTCGATCGGCGTCACGAGCGGTGCGTCGTCCCAGCCCGTCTGCGGCGTGCGACACGTCCCGCGGAACACGTACTGCGACGGCCGCTTCCGCTCGTTCGACACCCAGTCGATCGCGGGGCGGCGGCGCTCGGGCGGCAGGTACCCGAGCCGGAACACGGCCATGAGCTCGAGGTCGTCCGGCACCCCGAGGACGTCCTCGACCTCGGCCCAGGCGCTCGGGATCTCCATCGGGAACGACACGAACTGGATGCCCATGCCGAGCTGGGTCGTGGCGAGCCAGATGTTCTCCATCGCCGCGCCCATGCTGAACACGGAGTAGAACGCGTTCGTCTCCTCGTGCCGGTACTCGTGCCGGTCGAGCATCACCCCCATGAGCAGCGGCGATCCCGCGACGAGCTTCCGGTTCTCCTCGCCGAGGGTCTGCGGCACCCGCAGCGTGTTCATGAGCTTCTGGCCGCGGGGCGTGAACACCTGCTTCGTGAACGGTCGGAGCGGCGCGGGCAGCTTGTCGAACAGCATCCCGTCGCGCCGGGCCTCCATCTCGGCCTTCGAGAACCGGAAGTACGGCTTGTACCGCTCGAAGAACGTGCCCTCGGCCATCGTCCGCGTCATCGACGAGCCGCTGATCGCGGCGATCCGCTCGATCGTCGGTCGCTCCTCGACGAGCACGAACCGCCACGGCTGGCTGTTGAGCTGCGAGGGCGCGCGCCCGGCGAGCTCGATCAGCAGACGCTGGTGTTCCTCGGAGACGGGATCGGGCAGGAACGCCCCGTTCGTCGTCCGTCGCCGTCTGATCGCCTCGATGAGCTCCACTGCCGCTGTCCTTCCCGGCGGTCGGACGGGGGGCCCGGTGCACGCGGGTGGGCCGGCTCCCGGGTCAGGAGCGCTCGGGCCATCCCGCGCGGAGTCCGAGCACGGCGCCGAGGTAGGACGGTGCCGCCGCGACCGCGACTCTCCAGTGTGCACGCGATCGGGCGGGGATGCGCGGTGCGGCGGCGAGGGGCACGAGTGCGGGCAGGAGGAACGCCGCGGCCCGCGAGCGGGTCCACACGGGCGTCGTCACGGCGGCGCCGGTCAGGGTCGCCGTCACGACGAACAGCGCGTGGTGCACGACCCGGAGCCGCTTCGTCCGGATGACGCCGGTCGCGACCGCGGTGCCCCACGCGCAGTTCGCGAGGTAGGCGACGGTGGCGGCGGTGACCAGGAGGCGGGCCGGAGCGGTGCCCGCGCGACGGGTGCCGGGCCTCCCGGGCGAGCGCGGGACGGAGCGGCGGACCGGCGTCCGGGTCGTGCGCGGTGCCACGCTCACAGCGACTCGCGCGAGACGAGTCGCGACAGCACGATCGCACTGCGGGTGTGGTCGACGTGCGGGGCGGAGCGGACGCGGTCGAGGGCCTCCTCGAGCGACGCGATGTCCCGACTCCGCATGTGCACGACGGCGTCGGCGCTCCCGGTGACCGTTCCGGCGTCGACGACCTCGGGCACGTTCTCGAGCACGGCGCGGAGTTCGTCGGGCGAGACGGTGCCGCGGCAGTACAGCTCGACCCAGGCTTCGGTCCCGCGTTCCTCGACGGCGGGGTCGACCTTGATCGTGAACCCCTGGATGACGTCGTCGGCCACCAGGCGGTCCACGCGGCGCTTCACCGCGGACGCCGAGAGCCCGACCACCGCGCCGATGTCGCCGTAGCCGGCGCGGGCGTTCTCGCGGAGTTGGTCGAGGATGCGGTGGTCGAGCGAATCCATCGCCGTCATGCTACGCGCGGTCGTTGCGTCCGCCCCGGAGCGGGCGCACGGATCCTGCGCGGACGCACATGCGATCGGCGCCGCCGCGACACCCCCATGGCGGGGTCTGTCCGCGGGGAGCGCCGCGTGGCACACTGTGCCGGGGCGTCGACCTGGTCCGCCTCGTCCACGGGTGAGTGAGCCTGCACCTCACCCCAGCGCTCCTCGAACGGTGTCCCCTGGCAGGCTCGGGTCCGCCGCCCAGGAGACCCCCTTGTCGAACCCGGCCCCCGCCACCACCACAGCGCCCACCCGCACGGCGACCAAGCGCACCGTCCTCATGTGCAAGCCGACGCACTTCACGGTGAGCTACCGCATCAACCCCTGGATGCACCCCGAGGAGCCGACCGACACCGCGAAGGCGGTCGCCCAGTGGCAGACCCTCGTCGACACGTACGAGCGGCTCGGGTTCGACATCCACTTCATCGACCCGATCGAGGGGCTGCCCGACATGGTCTACGCGGCCAACGGCGGGTTCGTGCTCGACGGCGTCGCCTACGGCGCGAAGTTCCAGTACCCGGAGCGCCAGCCCGAGGGCCCCGCGTACATGGACTGGTTCCGCGAGCACGGCCTCCGCGTCGCCGAGCCGGTCGAGACGAACGAGGGCGAGGGCGACTTCCTGCTCGTCGGGGACGTCATCCTGGCCGGCACCGGGTTCCGCAGCGACAGCACCTCGCACGAGGAGATCGCCCGCGTGTACGGCCGCGAGGTCGTCACCCTGAAGCTCGTCAACCCGGCGTTCTACCACCTCGACACCGCGATCGCGGTCCTCGACCCCGAGCCGGTGGACGGCGTCGCGAACATCGCCTACCTGGAGTCCGCGTTCGACGAGGCCTCGCTCGCCGAGCTCCACCGCCGGTTCCCCGACGCGATCATCGCCACCGAGGAGGACGCCGCGATCCTCGGGCTCAACTCCTACAGCGACGGCCACAACGTCGTCATCGCGGCCCGCGCGACGACCTTCGCCGAGCAGCTCCGCCAGCGCGGGTACAACCCGATCGGGGTCGACCTGTCCGAGCTGCTGCTCGGCGGCGGTGGCGTCAAGTGCTGCACGCTCGACCTGCACCCCGTCGAGACCGCCTGACCGGTCCCTGCTCCCGAGCCCGTCGTGACTACGCGGCGGCGGGCTCGGCCGGGAGCTCCCGCATGCCGAGCAGGGGCGAGAGCAGGACGGGCAGCGCCGCGAGCACGGCACCGACGCCGGCGACCCACATGGTCGCCTCGACACCGAGCCAGGTGCCGAGCAGTCCGGCCGTGATGCCCCCGATGGGCACCACGCCCCACACCACGAACCGGATCGACGCGTTCATCCGGCCGAGGAGGCGCGGCGGACAGATTCGCTGCCGGTAGGTGACCTGCGTGATGTTGTAGACGAGGACCCCGGCGCTCGTGAGGAACTCGGCCAGCACGAGCAGCGGGACCGCGAGCGTCGGCACCAGCCCGGGCGTCGCGAGCAGCAGCGCCCCGACCCCGGCCGCGACGGCCGCGACGGGGATCGCCGTGCCCTCGCCGACGCGTCGGGCCACCCTGCCGGCGGCCAGCGCGCCGAGGAGTCCCCCGACCGCGCCGACGCTCGTCGCGGCGCCCCACACGAGCGTGCCGAGGTGCAGGTCGCGGAGGACGAGGAGCGGCAGCACCGTCCCCCCGATCCCCGAGAACAGGTTCAAGCCGGCCGTGCACAGGACGACCCGGACCAGGAGCGGCTGGTGGAACACGAACGCCAGGCCCTCGCGGATCTCGGTCACGAGTGGCAGGCGTTCGTGCTCTGGCCGCGGCTGCTCGTCGTCCCGGATCCCGAGGAGTGCGACGAACGACGCGAGGTAGCTCAGCGCGTCGATCCCGACGACGAGCGCCGGCCGCAGCGCCGCGAGCAGGGCACCCGAGGCCGCGGGACCCCCGACGCGCGCGACCTGCTGTGACGCCTCGAGCTTGCCGTTCGCGTCGCCGAGGAGCGCCGACGGCAGGATCATCGGCGGGTAGCTCTGGTACGCCACGTCGAAGAACACCGTCGCCGCGCCGACCAGGGCCGCCACGACCATGAGCTGCCAGATCGTCAGCGCGCCGAGCAGCCACGCGACGGGGATGGTCGCCAGGAGCAACGCGCGGGTCAGGTCCGCCGCGAGCATCACCCGGCGCTTCCGCATCCGGTCCACCCAGGCGCCCGCGGGCAATCCGATGACGAGGAACGCCACGGTCTCGAGCGCGGTGAGGACGCCGATCTCGAACGTCGAGGCGGCGAGCACCGTGACCGCCAGGGTCGGGATCGCCAGCACGGCGAGCTCACTGCCGACCGCGCTCGCCGACTCGCCGCTCCACAGCCGGAGGAACGGTGCGTTGCGCCATACCGTGGCGGGTTCCGCCGCCCCCGTCGTCCGACCCGGCTCCGTCATCCGCTCAGTATGCCGGGAGGCCCGTCCCGGCCGGGAGGCCCGTCCCGCCCCCCGTCGCGCCCCGCTTCGCACACGCGCCGTTCGGCTTCGAACACGCGCCGTTCGGCTTCGAACACGCGCCGTTCGGCTTCGAACACGCGCCGTCCGGCTTCGCACACCCGCCGTCCGGCTTCGAACACGCGCCGTCCTGTTGCATCCCGCGATGCCGTTGTTCAACGGGACACGACGTGTTCAACGCTCGGCGAGAGTCCGATCGGCGGCAGTCGGGAACGACGAAGGCCCCCGCTCCCGGGAGGGCCTTGCGATGGTGGCTGGACACGGCATCGATCCGTGGACCTTTCGATTTTCAGTCGAACGCTCTACCAACTGAGCTATCCAGCCGTGGGCGACTCGATGGATCGAGTGGTGCCCGGGACGACTCGGTCCGAGGACCGGACGCCATGGCGACCCTGACGGGACTTGAACCCGCGACCTCCGCCGTGACAGGGCGGCACGCTAACCAACTGCGCTACAGGGCCATGCTTGTTGAGTTGTGGGCGGCGCCGGACACCCCGCCTGCAGTGACCCCAACGGGATTCGAACCCGTGCTGCCGCCGTGAAAGGGCGGTGTCCTAGGCCACTAAACGATGGGGCCGTCAAGCGATGCTTCACAGCTACCGGAGAACCAGCATACGGAAGCTCGCCGCGAATGCCAAACCGAGCGGATACCGCCTCGCCGGTCGGCGTGTCGCGGGCGTCGTGACCGGGGCATCCGGGTTCACTCGCCGCAGAGAGAACCCCGTGCCGTCGTTCCCCGTGGGTCCGACGTCGGTGCCCCATGCCCCTCGCCAGGGGGGTGGAGTGTCCGACACCCCTGTTGTTACTGTTGCGACTGTTGACAGTGTGACTCGGGTGCGCCTCGCCGTGCTGTTACGAAATCGAGACCGATGACTTCTTCCTCCTCCATCAGCCGCCGATCCGCGCCCCGACGCGCCGCTCGGGCCCTCGCCGTCCCCGCGAGCCGACCCCGTGCCCTCGTCCTCGCCGTCGTCGTCGCGCTCACGGGGGGTGTCCTCGCCGCGACCGGGACGCCCTCGTCGGCGTCCGCCACGTCCTACCCGAGCTGGTCCGACGTCCAGGCGGCCAAGGCGTCCCAGGCCGCCCAGCAGGCGAAGGTGACCGAGATCAAGGGACTCATCGCGTCCCTCCAGTCCCAGGTGTCGGCCAAGCAGGCCGCCGCGGAGAAGGCCGGCGAGGCCTACCAGACGGCGCAGACCGAGTACGACGAGGCCGCGCTCAAGGAGCAGAAGCTCCGGACGCAGGCGGACGAGGCCCGCAAGACCGCGGCCGCGTCGGAGCGCCAGGCCGGGCAGCTCGCCGCGCAGCTCGGACGCTCGTCGAACAACGACGTCACCTCGAACCTCCTGGCGCACCCGTCCGGAGCGAAGGACCTGCTCTACCAGCTCGGCGCGATGTCGAAGCTGTCCGAGCAGGCCGACGGCATCTACGAGCAGGCGAGCCAGGACCGGGGCACGGCGCAGGCGCTGACCGACCAGGCCGGGGTGGCGAAGAAGGCGCTCGGAACACTCCGTGACGCCGCGCAGCAGAAACTGGCCGACGCGAACGACGCCGCGACGGCCGCGCAGAGCGCTCTCGACGACCAGAACGACAACCAGGCGCGGTTGCAGGCGCAGCTCGTCCTCCTGACGACGAACGCCAAGAACGTGCAGGCGAACTACGACAAGGGCGTCGCCGTCGCCAAGGCCGCGGCTGCCGCGCGAGCCGCCGCTGCCGCGCGAGCCGCTGCTGCTGCCCGGGCGGCTGCCGCTCGCGCCGCCGCTGCCGCCCGGACCGGGGGCGCCGGCGCGCAGACGAGCACGGGCGCCACCACCACGACGCCGAACGGGTCGGGCTGGGTCCGCCCGTCCGCCGGGTACCAGACGAGCCCCTACGGCTACCGCGTCGACCCCTACACCGGTGCGTACGCCCTGCACGCCGGGGTCGACCTCGCGCCGGGCTGTGGTGCGCCGATCTACGCCGCCCACAGCGGGACCGTCACCTTCGCCGCGAACGGCGGGGGTTACGGCAACGAGGTCATCATCGACAACGGTGGCGGCATCTCGACGGCGTACGGCCACATCGTCAACGGCGGGTTCCTGGTCCACGCGGGCCAGACCGTGGTCGCGGGACAGCAGATCGCGCTCGTCGGCTCGACCGGCTGGTCGACCGGCTGCCACCTCCACTTCGAGACCCGGGTGAGCGGCGCTGCCGTCGACCCGGTCCCCTTCATGGCTGCGCGGGGGATCTCGGTATGACCACGAGCGCGCCCAGGAGGCACTGACCCGCATGAAGCCAGCACGCGTCCTCATCGGAGGCGCCGCGACCCTCGCGGTGCTCGGACTGACGTTCACCGTCGCCGCACCGGCGTCGGCCAGTCCGTCCGCTCCCTCGTGGGCCGACGTGCAGGCGGCGAAGCAGTCCCAGGCGGCGACGCAGCACCAGGTCGACACGTTGACCTCGTCGCTCGACGCGCTGCAGACCCAGGCGGAGCGGGCCTCGGTCGCCGAGCAGCAGGCCGGTGAGGCGTACCAGCGGGCGGCATCGCGACAGCAGGCGGCGCAGACCCGGCTCGACACCCTGACGCGCCAGTCGAAGCAGGCCGAGGCGAAGGCGGAGGTCTCCGCCCAGCAGGTCGCCGGCCTCGTGGTCGAGCTCTCGCGGACGGGCGGCGGCGACCTCTCGACGGCGATGCTCGTCGACGGCGCCGACGCGAAGGACCTGCTGTACCAGGTCGGCACGATGTCGCACCTGTCGGCTCGCTCGGCGGGCATCCTCGCCGACGCCGAGGCCGACCAGCGGCAGGTCGACGCCCTGCAGCACCAGGCGTCCGCGGCCGAGACCGCGCTCGGCAAGGCCACGACGGCCGCCAAGACGTCGCTGTCCGACGCGAACGACCAGGCCGCGAGCGCCGCCGGACGGCTCAAGAGCGTGCAGGACCAGCAGTCGACGCTCTTCGACCAGCTGGCGTACCTCAAGGGAACGACGGCGAGCACCGAGGCCGCGTACTTCGCCGACCAGCAGGCGAAGCAAGCCGAGCGGGCGATCGCGACCTCGACGACCAGTGGGAGCGCCGGCACGACGAAGGCCGCCGCGACCGGAAGCACCGGGACGACCGCGTCGAAGCCCACGGCGTCGAAGCCGACCGGTTCGAAGCCGACCGGTTCGAAGCCGACGGTGTCGAAGCCGACCGGGACGGGCACGGCCCCGAAGCCGGCCGCGCCTGCGCCGAAGCCGGCCGCGCCGGCCCCGAAGCCCGTCGCAGCGCCCAAACCGGCCGCGCCGGCCCCGAAGCCGGCCGCGCCTGCCCCGAAGCCGGCCGCGCCGGCGCCGAAGCCGGCCGCGCCCGCGCCGAAGCCGCCGACGTCGAGCACCGGCTCGTCCTCACCGTCCAAGGGCTCCGCCGCGCTGGCGTTCGCGTCCGCCCAGATCGGCAAGCCGTACGTGTTCAGTGCCGCCGGTCCGAACTCCTACGACTGCTCGGGGCTCGTGATGGCCGCGTACAGCAGCGTCGGCGTGGCCGTCGGTGGGCACCGGGTCGACTGGCAGTACGAGCACTTCGCCGCACTCGGCCGACTCGTGCCGCTGTCGCAGGCGCAGCCGGGCGACATCATCTTCTACTCGACGACGGGCACGAACCCGGCGGGGATGTACCACGACACGATCTACGCCGGCGGCGGTCGGATGGTCGAGGCCCCCAAGCCGGGACTCAGCGTGCGGAACTACGCTGTGTACACGTACCAGATCGTCCCCTACGTGGCGCGCCCCACCGGCTCGCTCTGATGACCCGGCCGGGACCCCTTCGGGTGGGGTTCCGAGCCGATGACGGTGCCGACCCCTTCGGGTGGGGTCGTCACCGGACGAAGGCGGCGGGCGCCCCATGGGCACCCGCCGCCTTCACTTCTCCCAGCCGGCCGCCTGGCCAACGCCGCGCCTCGGGGCGCGACGGACTCAGTGGCCCGGCTGGTACGCGGCGAAGCCCGCCGCGACGATCTCCTCGGCCTCGGCGGCGTCACCCCAGCCCTCGGCGTTGACGAACTTGCCCGGCTCGAGGTCCTTGTAGCGCTCGAAGAAGTGGGCGATCTCGGCCTTCGTCTGCTCGTCGACGTCGGCGATGTCCTGGATGTGCTGCCAGCGCGGGTCCTTCGCCGGGACGCAGAGCACCTTGGCGTCGGAGCCGGCCTCGTCGCTCATCTTGAACACGCCGACCGGGCGGACCTTGACGCCGACGCCGGGGAACGCGGGGTACTCGAGCAGGACGAGGGCGTCGACGGGGTCGCCGTCGAGCCCGAGGGTGTTCTCGAAGAAGCCGTAGTCGGTGGGGTAGACGAACGACGTGAACAGGACGCGGTCCAGGTACACCCGACCGGTCTCGTGGTCGACCTCGTACTTGTTGCGGCTGCCCTTGGGGATCTCGATGACGACGTCGTACGCGGCCATGTGGCACTCCTCGATGTGGATGGTTCTGCGGTCCTACAGCGCCGATAACGTTACAGGGTGGACATGCACCGGCCCCGGCTCGGACCCGCCGTCGCCGCCGTGCGCCGCGCGGTGCGCACGTCCCTCGCGGACGCCCGTTCGGCGGGCGTCCTCGCCTCCGGTGACCTCGTCCTCGTGGCGCTGAGCGGCGGCCCCGATTCGCTCGCACTCGCGGCCGCGACCGCGTTCGAGGCGCCCAGGCAGGGCCTCCGCGCGGGCGTCGTCGTCGTCGACCACGGCCTCCAGGCGGGCAGCGGGGCGGTCGCGAGCGCGGCCTCCCGGCAGGCGGAGGCGCTCGGGCTCACGCCCGTCGTCGTCGACCACGTCCGCGTCGGTGACGCGGGTGGGCCGGAGGCCGCCGCCCGGGAGGCCCGGTACCGGGCGATCGCGGCCGTCGCCGCGGCGGAGCGGTCGCCGCTGGTCCTGGTCGGGCACACGATGGACGACCAGGCCGAGACGGTCCTGCTCGGCCTCCTGCGCGGCAGCGGTCCGGACAGCCTGTCGGGCATGCCGGCGCGGTCACCGGCGCCGGTGACGCCCGGGCCGCTGCTCGCCCGCCCGCTGCTCGGCGTCCGGCGGGCGACGACCGTCGCGGCCTGTGCCGAGAGCGGCCTGGAGCCGTGGACGGACCCGCAGAACAACGACCCCGCGTTCGCCCGGGTCCGGGTGCGCGCGCGCGTGCTGCCGGTGCTCGCCGAGGAGCTCGGCGACGGCGTGGTCGAGGCCCTGGCTCGCACCGCCGACCAGATCCGCGAAGACGCGAGCGCGCTCGACCACTTCGCCGAGGAGCTCGCCGAGGAACTCGCGGAGCACGCCGAGGCGGGCATCGCGGTGTCCGTGTCGGGACTCGCGGCCAACCCGCCGGCCCTGCGGCAGCGACTCGTGCGCCTCGCGGTCGAGGGGGAGTTCGGCGTCGTGCTCTCGCGGCTCCAGACGCTCGAGGTGTGCCGGCTCGTGACGGACTGGTCGGGACAGGGGCCGATCGACCTGCCCGGCGTCCGCGTGCGGCGCGAGGGCGACCGCCTGCTGTTCGCGAGCACGACGTCCGGGCCGGTGTCCGGGTCCGGGCGGCCGGTGTCCGAGTCCGGGCCGGGGTCGCCCGGCCGTATCCTGGGAGACCCGGGCGGCACCGGCCCGGCGCACCACTGACCCGCGCACCACTGACCCGGCGCATCACTGATCAGAGAGGGCACGCCCCCGTGGAACTCACCGACGTCCAGGCCGACCTGAGCGAGGTCCTGTTCACCGCCGAGCAGATCGACGCCCGGATCGCCGAGCTCGCCCGCGCGGTCGAGGCCGACTACACGGGGCGCGACCCGCTGCTCGTCGGCGTGCTCAAGGGCGCGGTCATGGTGATGGCGGACTTCTCGCGTGAGCTCAAGCTCCCGATCACCATGGACTGGATGGCGGTGTCGTCCTACGGGTCCGGCACCAAGTCGTCCGGCGTCGTGCGGATCCTCAAGGACCTCGACACCGACCTGCACGGCCGCGACGTCCTCATCGTCGAGGACATCATCGACTCCGGGCTCACCCTGTCCTGGCTCCGGCAGAACCTCGTGAGCCGCGGGGCCGCGAGCGTCGAGATCGTCGCGTTGCTCCGCAAGCCCGAGGCGGCCAAGGTGCAGGTGGACGTCAAGTACGTCGGCTTCGACATCCCGGACGCGTTCGTGATCGGGTACGGCCTCGACTACGACGAGCGTTACCGCAACCTGCGCGGTGTCGGGGTCCTGGCGCCGCACGTCTACTCCTGACGAACGGCCCTCCGGACGTCGAGTTCGCCCTCGGAGGACACCCACTCGCCCCACAGAGTCCCGGCCGTATGCTGACTTCCACGCAACATCGGCAGAGAAAGGTGTCGGGCGTGTCGCCCGGATCACATGGACTTCAAGCGCATCTTCCGTGGGCCGTACCTGTACGTGATCATCGCGGTCATCGGGATCTGGATCGGCTGGGCCGTGATCAGTCAATCCGGGACGTCGCAGATCACGACGCAGAAGGGCCTCGAGCAGCTCGGTGACGGCAAGGTCGCCTCTGCCACCATCAACTCCACCGAGCAGCGCGTCGACCTCGTGCTCAAGGACGGCAACCAGACGGAGCAGTTCTACTACTCCACCCCGCGTGGGCCGGACGTCGTCTCGGCGGTCGACAAGGCGAACCTGTCGAAGGGCTACAACGACACCGTCCAGCAGTCGAACGTGTTCGTCTCGCTCCTGCTGACGTTCCTGCCGTTCCTCGTCATCGGTCTGGTGTTCTGGTTCCTCCTGTCGAGCGCCCAGGGCGGCGGCTCGCGCGTCATGCAGTTCGGCAAGTCCCGCGCGAAGATGAACAACAAGGAGAACCCGCAGGTCACCTTCGCCGACGTCGCCGGCGCGGACGAGGCCATCGAGGAGCTCCAGGAGATCAAGGAGTTCCTCAAGGAGCCGGCCAAGTTCCAGGCGGTCGGCGCGCGGATCCCGAAGGGCGTGCTGCTGTACGGCCCTCCCGGGACCGGCAAGACCCTGCTCGCCCGCGCCGTCGCCGGCGAGGCCGGGGTGCCGTTCTTCTCGATCTCCGGTTCGGACTTCGTCGAGATGTTCGTCGGTGTCGGTGCGAGCCGCGTGCGTGACCTGTTCGACCAGGCCAAGCAGAACGCTCCCGCGATCATCTTCGTCGACGAGATCGACGCCGTCGGTCGTCACCGCGGTGCCGGCATCGGCGGTGGCAACGACGAGCGCGAGCAGACGCTGAACCAGCTCCTCGTCGAGATGGACGGCTTCGACGTCAAGACGAACGTCATCCTCATCGCCGCGACGAACCGTCCCGACGTGCTCGACCCCGCGCTCCTCCGGCCGGGCCGCTTCGACCGCCAGATCGGGGTCGACGCCCCGAGCCTCATCGGCCGCAAGCAGATCCTGCAGGTGCACGGCAAGGGCAAGCCCCTCGCCGCGAGCGTCGACCTCGACGTCCTCGCCCGCAAGACCCCCGGGTTCACGGGTGCCGACCTGGCGAACGTCCTCAACGAGGCCGCGCTGCTCACCGCGCGCTCGAACGCGCAGCTCATCGACAACCGCGCGCTGGACGAGGCCGTCGACCGCGTCATGGCCGGTCCGCAGCGCCGGACCCGCGTCATGAGCGACCAGGAGCGCCTCATCACCGCGTACCACGAGGGCGGTCACGCGCTCGCGGCGTCGGCCATGCGGCACACCGACCCCGTCACGAAGATCACGATCCTCCCGCGCGGTCGTGCCCTCGGGTACACGATGGTGCTCCCGCTCGAGGACAAGTACTCCGTCACGCGCAACGAGCTGCTCGACCAGCTCGCCTACGCCATGGGCGGTCGTGTCGCCGAGGAGATCGTGTTCCACGACCCCACCACGGGTGCGTCGAACGACATCGAGAAGGCCACGGCGACCGCACGCAAGATGGTCACCGAGTACGGCATGAGCACGGCGGTCGGTTCGGTCAAGCTCGGCCAGGGGTCGGGCGAGCCGTTCCTCGGCCGTGACATGGGCGCCCAGCGCGACTACTCGGAGAACATCGCCGAGACCGTCGACGCCGAGGTCCGTGCCCTGCTCGAGTCCGCGCACGACGAGGCCTACCAGGTCATCAACGCGAACCGCGACATCCTCGACCACCTGGCGGGTGCCCTCCTCGAGAAGGAGACGCTCGACCAGAACGAGCTCGCCGAGATCTTCAAGGACGTCCGGAAGCTGCCCGAGCGCCCGCAGTGGCTCTCGAGCGACAGCCGCCCCGTGAGCGACCTGCCCGCGATCTCGCTGCCGGTCAAGGCGCCGGTGGACGAGGGCGCCGTCGACGGCGGCATCGACTCCGAGCCCCCGGCGAAGCCGCGTCGGGCACGGGCCCCTCGCGGGAACCCCGGTATCGCGCCGGCGTAGGCCAGCGGGATGACCGACCTCCCCAGCCGGTGCGAGCGCCGGATCTCCGAGGCGAGCCGCGCCCGCGCCGCCGCAGCCGAACCGGCGACCGTCGCCATCGACCTCCCTGCCCTGCAGCAGGAGGCGGCGACGCGTCGCCGGTCGGCGCGTGCGGAGGGCGCGGCCCCGTCGACGCCGGGCCGGGCGCGGATCATGGGCATCCTCAACGTGACGCCCGACTCGTTCAGCGACGGTGGCGAACACCACCGACGCGATGCCGCCGTGACGCACGCGCGCCGGCTCGTGGCCGACGGCGCCGACCTCGTCGACGTCGGCGGCGAATCCACCCGGCCGGGTGCGCCGCGGGTGCCGGTCGACGAGGAACAGCGTCGCGTGCTGCCGGTCGTGCAGGACCTGGTCGCCGAGGGCATCACGGTGAGCGTCGACACGATGAACGCGGCGACGGCCGAGCGGTCGCTCGAGCTCGGGGCGTCGATCGTCAACGACGTCTCCGGCGGGCTGGCCGACCCGGACATGGCCCGCGTCGTCGCCGCGAGTGGGGCGGGCTTCGTCGTCATGCACTGGCGCGGCCACAGCGACGTGATGCACCGGAACGCCGTGTACGAGGACGCCGTCGAGGACGTCCGCCGCGAGCTCGAACTCCGGGTCGCGGAGCTCATCGTGCTCGGTGTGCACCCGGACCAGGTCGTCGTGGACCCGGGGCTCGGGTTCGCGAAGCACGGTCGGCAGAACTGGGAGATCCTGGCCGGGTACGAGCGCTTCGCGTCGCTCGGGCTCCCGGTGCTCGTCGCGGCGTCACGCAAGCGCTTCCTCGCCGGCGTCGGGAGCGATCCGGACGCCGCACCCCGGGACCGGGACCTGGCGACCGCGGCGATCACGCTGCTCGCCGCCGAGCGTGGGGCCTGGGGCGTCCGGGTCCACGACCCCGCCCCGAACCGCGCGGTGCTCGACGTCTGGGACGCCTGGAGGGCCGCGCGATCGTGAACGACGTCATCCGCCTCACAGGGGTCCGGGCCCGCGGTCACCACGGGGTCTTCGACCACGAGCGCGCCGACGGGCAGGACTTCGTCGTCGACGTCGCCGTCGAGGTCGACGCCCGTGCCGCCGCGGGCCCCGACGACCTCGACCGCACGGTGCACTACGGCGTGCTCGCCGAGCAGGTCGTCGCGGCCGTCGAGTCCGACCCCGTCGACCTCATCGAGACCCTGGCGGAGCGCATCGCCGCCGTCGTCCTGGGGCATCCGGCGGCACTCGCCACCGAGGTCACCGTGCACAAGCCCCAGGCGCCGATCACGGTGCCGTTCGCGGACGTGTCGATCACCATCCGCCGGGACCGCTCCGCGCGGGTCGACCCGTGAGGCGCGCCGTCATCGCCCTCGGCGCCAACCTCGGCGACCGGGGGTCGACCCTGCGCGAGGCCGCTGCGGCGATCCTCGCGGTGCCGGGGGTGCGCCCGGTGGCCGCATCGCACGAGGTCGAGTCCGTCGCGATGACCCTCTCCGGGCCCGACGAGACGAAGCCCCGGTACCGCAACGGGGTGGTCGTGGTCGACACCGATCTCGAGCCGGACGCACTCCTCGCCGCGCTGCACGACATCGAGGACGCCCACGGCCGGGTCCGCGTCGAGCGGTGGGGGGACCGGACGCTCGACCTCGACATCGTGGCCGTCGACGACGTCGTGCTCGACGCCGCCGACCTGACGCTCCCGCATCCCCGGGCCGCCGAGCGGGCGTTCGTGCTCGCGCCCTGGCTCGACGCCGACCCCGACGCGGTCCTCCCCGGCGCCGGTCCGGTCGCCGCGCTGCTCTCCGCGGTCGGCGACGACACCGTCCGCGTCGAGGAACCCCGACTGTTCGCGTCCCGTCCGTCCGAGCTCCCGGGAGCACCCCAGTGAGACACACCCGCGCCTCCACCCTGATCAGCGTCGCGATCGTCGCCGGTGTCGCCGGGTTCGCCCTCGACGCTGCCCTGGCGTCCCGGCAGCGGCCCGTCATCGTGCTCTCGTCGGCGCTCGGGCTGACCCTGGGCTTCATCGGCATCGCGCTCGTGCTCATGGCGATCCCGGTCCGTCGGCACGCCCGTGGCACCGCGACCCGCCCCGTCGACGCCTTCTACGCGACGCGGGTGGTGGTCCTCGCCAAGGCCTCGAGCATCTGCGGCGTGCTGTTCGGCGCGTTCACGGGTGGCGGGCTCGCGTTCGTCCTCACGCGGGCCGTCGTCCCCGCGCTAGGCTCCATCCTGCCCAGCGTCGTCGCGGTGTTCGGTGGTCTGGTGCTCATGGTGTGTGCGCTCGTCGCGGAGCACATGTGCACGGTGCCGCCCCGGGACGACGACGACTCCGACCCGGGTGGGACGACCGCGATCTGACCGACCCGGCAGCAGCGACGCCGACGACAGGGGGACCGATGCCGAGGGAACGTCTCGACCTGCCGGGGATCCCCTGGAGCCGGGTGTCGCCGCGCCTGGTCTGGACCGAACTCGTCACCGTCCTCGTCGTCGGGGTGGTCATCACCGCCGGGTGCTTCCTCATCGGCGTGGCGTTCCGGGGGTCCTCGCCGACCACCGCGCTCGTGTGGACGCTCATCGGGCTCGCCGCCGCGGTGGTCACCGCCCTCGTCGCTGCCTTCACGCCCCGGCGGATCCGGTCGATCGGGTACGCCCTCCGCGGCGACGACCTCGTGGTGCGGCGCGGACTCATGTTCCAGCGGTTCATCGCCGTCCCGTACGGCCGCATGCAGCTCGTCGACATCAGCCGCGGTCCGCTCGGTCGTGCCCTCGGTCTGAGCGACCTCCGGTTCGTGACGGCGGCGGCGAGCACGAACGTCCGGCTGCCCGGGCTCCCCGAGGCCGACGCGGACCGCCTGCGCGACGAACTCGTCGCGATGGCCGAGAGCCGACGGGTCGGGCTGTGACCTCCCGGCCGTCCGGCCCGCCGCTGCCGCCGCTGCCGCCGCTCCCGCAGCCCCACCGGCAGGGCGACGCCGCCGCGGCCGCCGACCTGACCGACGGGACGTGGCACCGCCTGCACCCGCTGACGCCGCTGCTCCGCGGAGGGATCGCGTTGCTCGTGATCCTCGGGTGGGTGGTCAACACCCTCCGCGAGCGGCTGCTCGACCTCGTGATCCCGGGTGGTGCCCGGGGCGGCGAGCAGGGCGACCCGATCGACTACGTCGTCCGCCACGACTACGTGGGCGTCGCGCTCCTCGGGGTGCTCGTGTTCATCCTCGTGCTCATCGGCCTGTTCACGCTGTCCTGGCGCATGCACACCTTCCGCGTGACCGGCGAGGTCGTCGAGGTCCGCTCGGGCGTGCTGTTCCGGAACCACCGCAAGGCCCGCCTCGACCGCATCCAGGCCGTCAACGTCGTCCGCCCGTTCGTGGCCCGGCTCGTCGGCACGGCCCGGCTCGAGATCTCGCAGGCGGGCAACGACGCGAACGTGCAGCTGGCGTACCTCGGCTCGCGGCCGGCCGACGACCTGCGGCAGCGCATCCTGCTGCTGGCGAGCGGTGCCCGCGCCGACGTGCCGGGCGGGTCCCGGGCCTCCCGGCCGGCGGGACGGTTCGTCGACGAGCGGATGACGGAGTTCCTGGCCCCGGAACTCGACCCCGCCGCGGTGCGCGCCACGCGCGTCGTGCGCGTGCACACCGGGCGGCTCATCGGCTCCGTGCTCCTGTCGAACACGACCGTCGTGCTCGCCCTCGCCGCGGTCGGCATCATCGTGAGCGTCGCCGTGACCGGCCAGTACTTCCTCCTCGTGACGTTGTTCCCGGCGATGATCGGCGCCGTCGGGGTCACGGTCCGCCGCTTCACGAAGTCGCTGCAGTACTCGATCGCGGCGACTCCGGACGGGATCCGCATCGGCTACGGCCTCGTGTCGACCTCGAACGAGACCCTGCCGCCCGGGCGCATCCACGCCGTCGCGGTCACGCAGCCGCTGCTGTGGCGTCCGTTCGGCTGGTGGGACGTCCGCGTCAACCGCGCCTCGCACGCCGGCGGCTCCCGTCAGAACCAGCAGACGTCCTCGGTCGTGCTGCCCGTCGGTGACACCGCGGACGTCCGTGCGGTGCTCGAGATCATCCTGCCGGAGCTCGTCGGCACCGCGGTCGCCGGGCCCGCCGCCTCCTTCGCCAGCCTGCAGGAGGGCTCGGCCGCCGCGGTCGACGTCGTGCAGGGCAGCCTGACGGGGTCGGGCGACGCCGGTGGGTTCACGCGGTCACCCGGTCGCGGCGCCTGGCTCCGACCGCTGTCCTGGCGTCGCAACGGCTACCGGAGCGTCCCCGGGGCGGTGCTGCTCCGCCTCGGCGCGGTCTGGCGGTCGCTCGTCGTCGTGCCCCTGCCGCGCGTGCAGAGCATCCGGGTGGCACAGGGCCCCCTCGAGCGCGCGCTCGGGCTCGCCGAGGTCCACGTGCACACCGTGCACGGACCGGTCGTCGCGCGCATCGGCGCGCTCGCCGTGCCCGACGCGATGCGGCTGTTCTCCGGCACCGAGGCCGAGGCCGTCCGCGCGGCCGCCGCCGACACCTCGCACCGGTGGCGTGACGACCGGGAGGCCCGGGGCGCCGACCCCGCGTCGGTCGCCGCACCGGTGGGGTGGGAGCACGTGCCACGACCGGACGGAGGACCACGATGAGCGAGCGGGCCGGACGACTCGGGGTCGGCGTCGTCGGTGCGGGCCGGGTGGGCCCGGTGCTCGGCGCCGCGCTCGCGAACGCGGGGCACGCGGTCGTCGGCATCACCGCGGTCTCCGACGCGGGACTCGACCGGGCCGAGGCGCTCCTGCCCGGCGCGCCCGTGCTCGGGACCCCGGAACTCGTCGAGCGGAGCGAACTCGTTCTGCTCGCCGTGCCGGACGACCAGCTGCCGGGGCTCGTGCAGGGTCTGGCCGACGCCGGCATCTGGCAGGCGGGACAGCTCGTCGTGCACACGAGCCCGGACCACGGAGTCGGGGTCCTCGCGCCCGCGACCGCCCAGGGCGTCATCCCGCTGGCGATCCACCCCGCGATGGCGTTCACGGGCACGAGCGTCGACCTCGCCCGCCTCCGGGACGCCTACTGCGCGGTGACCTCGCCCGCGCCGGTGTTGCCGATCGCGCAGGCGCTCGTGGTCGAGATGGGTGCCGAGCCGGTCGTCGTCCGTGAGGCCGACCGCGCCGCCTACGCCGACGCGGTCCGGGCCGCGGTGGACTTCTCGAGCGCGATCGTCGACCAGGCCGCCGGGACGCTGGCGGCGATCGGCGTCGACCACCCGGGACGGGTGCTCGGTGCGCTCGTCCGGTCCGCCGTCGAGAACGCGCTCGCGCAGGCGGACGGGCAGCAGGCGCTGTAGCGGTGCGCGGTCCCCGGCAAGCGTCTCCCGGCCGGCGTCTCCCGGCCCGCTGCGCCGTGGTGGGCCGGTAGCATCGACGCATCCCCCACGACCCCCGGAGCTGCGCGCGCGATGACCGACGAACCCGCTGACACCACCGACCCCGAGGCCGTCGCCCTCGAGACCGCCCGCGTCGACGCCGAGGCAGCCGCCGCGGCCGAGACGAGCGAGCAGCGTCAGGTGCGCCTCGACAAGCGGGAGCGGTTGCTGGCGGCGGGCATCGAGGCCTACCCGGTCGAGCTCGGGATCACGACGACGATCCCCGCGGTCCGCGCCGAGCACGCCGACCTGCCGAGCGGCGAGGAGACCGACGACGTCGTCGGGCTCGCCGGCCGCGTGGTGCACGCGCGGAACACGGGCAAGCTGTGCTTCGCGACCCTCCAGTCCGGCGACGGCTCCCGCATCCAGGCGATGGTGTCGCTCGCCGAGGTCGGGGACGAGTCGCTCGCGCGCTGGAAGGAGTTCGTCGACCTCGGTGACCACGTGTTCGTGCACGGCCGCGTGATCTCGTCCCGCCGCGGCGAGCTGAGCGTCATGGTCGACGACTGGGCGATCGCGGCGAAGGCGATCCTGCCGCTGCCGAACCTGCACACCGAGTTGAGCGAGGAGACCCGGGTCCGCGCCCGCTACCTCGACCTCATCGTCCGCGAGCAGGCCCGCACCACCGTGCGCGCACGTGCCGGCGTGATGCAGTCGCTCCGCGCGACGTTCGCGGCCCACGACTACCTCGAGGTCGAGACGCCGATGCTGCAGACCCAGCACGGTGGCGCGTCGGCCCGCCCGTTCGTGACGCGCTCGAACGCGTTCGACACCGAGCTGTACCTACGGATCGCGCCCGAGCTGTTCCTCAAGCGCGCGGTCGTCGGCGGCATCGAGCGTGTGTTCGAGATCAACCGGAACTTCCGGAACGAGGGCGCCGACTCCACGCACTCGCCCGAGTTCGCGATGCTCGAGGCGTACCAGGCCTACGGGAACTACGAGCAGATGGCCGACCTGACGCAGGAGCTCGTGCAGAACGCCGCGCTCGCCGTCACGGGCGGGCTCGTCGTGACGCTCGCCGACGGCACCGAGTACGACCTCGGCGGCGAGTGGGACCGCATCGACATGTACGCCTCGCTCTCCGCCGCGGCCGGTCGCGAGATCACGCCCGACACCCCGCTCGCCGAGCTGCAGGCGCTCGCCGAGGCCGAGGGCGTCGAGGTCGCGCACGCCACCCACGGCAAGTACGTCGAGGAGCTCTGGGAGCACTTCGTCATCGACTCGCTCGAGCGCCCGACGTTCGTCATGAACTTCCCGGTGGACACGTCCCCGCTGACGCGGGAGCACCGGTCGCGCCCGGGCGTCGTCGAGAAGTGGGACCTCTACGTCCGCGGGTTCGAGCTCGCCACGGCGTACTCCGAGCTCGTCGACCCGGTGGTGCAACGCGAGCGGTTCGTCGAGCAGGCGAAGCTCGCCGCGGGCGGCGACGTCGAGGCCATGCGCGTCGACGAGGAGTTCCTGCGCGCCCTCGAGCACGGCATGCCGCCGTCGGGCGGGATGGGGATGGGCATCGACCGCCTGCTCATGGCGATCACGGGCCTCGGGATCCGCGAGACGATCCTGTTCCCGCTCGTCAAGGGCGCTGGGACTTAGGGCAACGCGCCAGCGTTGCGCGACGCCAGCCCCGGGCGAGCCTGCGAGCACGGCAGTCGACGCACTCCTGCGCACACGGACGACAACGGGACGTGCGGGCGCATGCGCACTCGTCGTCGGCGTGCGCACACGGCGGACGGGCTCCGCTCGCTGGCCGTGCGCTCAGGTCCCCCGCACGGCACCCCGAGCACCGGGACGTACCATGGTCGCGTGCCTCATGGAGTCGTGACCGGGATCATCTTCTCGCTGACGCCGACCGTCGTCGTCGGCCTGGTGTTCTGGTTCGTCATGCGGGCGATCATCCGGGCCGACCGCACCGAGCGCGCGACCTACGCCAAGCTCGAACGGGAGGAACGCGCCCGTTTCACCGCGGAGCGTGCCGCCGGTGGACCCGGCGCGGGTACCGCGGGGCCGCGTGACGTGCAGGCGCCGAGCCGCCCCGCAGCCGTCCCCGCCTCGCCGCAGTCCGCGGAGTAGTCGCTCCCGGACGTCCGGCGGTCAGCGCCGCGACACGAGCCGTTCACCCCACCGTCGTCGGGGCTGGTCAGCATCGCCGGCATGACCGATCTGCTGCATGCCGTCGCCCGCTCGTTCGTCGGGGACATCGAGAGCGAGTACGACGAGTTCGACCTCGACGCCGAAGCGGAGGGGACCCAGCGACGCACGGACTGGCTCGAACCGAGCTGGTGACCGCCGATCGACCCCCGGGTGACGAGCGTGTTACGGGATCGTTGCCGAAAAGGGGTACGGACGTGCCGCGGGGGCCCCATCCGCACGCGTACCCCGGAACGTGTCGGCCGCCGGGTGACAGGGCGGGGTACAGTCCCGGAATCGGTTCGGACGCGGGCGAGGATCCGCGGATTTCCGGGCTCTTCCCCCAGCATCTTCGGGATCGGAGGGCCGGTCGGCGGAGTGGTCCCGTACCCCCACCCGGGGGTCCGCGATGACGAAGCACGGAGATCCCTGGGAAAAGCAGGAAACGATTTGTGGGGTACACCTCCGGCCCGCTTTACTCGTTGCACGCCCCGATGGAGGGGCAGCAGGACCAGCGCCGAACGACACCGTCCGACGTGATCCGGCCCGGCCCAGCCGGTTCGGCCCCCGTCAACCGTCACCGCGAAGGAGAGTCAGCCATGACCATCGCAACCGAAGCTCCGAGCACCACCCGGCGTTCCAAGACCACCACGAAGGTCGAGGCGGCACCGCGCGAGCTCGACAGCGTCGACACCGCGATCGAGGCCGACGAGCGTCTCGCCGGTGTCCGCGGCGCCTCGGTCGACCAGGTCGGCGACTACCTCCGCCACATCGGCCGCCTGCCGCTGCTCTCCGCCGAGGAGGAAGCGGACATCGCCCGCCGCATCGAGGTCGGCCTGTTCGCCGAGGAGAAGCTCGCGAACACGCCCGACGTGCCGAAGCAGCTGCAGCGCGAACTCCGCTGGCTCGTCCGCGACGGCCAGCGTGCCAAGGAGCGGATGATCACCTCGAACCTCCGCCTCGTCGTGAGCATCGCCAAGCGCTACTCGCAGCGCGGTCTGCCGTTCATGGACGTGATCCAGGAGGGCAACCTCGGCCTGGTCCGTGCTGTGGAGAAGTTCGACTTCACGCAGGGCTACAAGTTCTCGACCTACGCGACCTGGTGGATCCGCCAGGCGATCTCGCGCGGTCTCGCCGACAAGGCCCGCACCATCCGCATCCCGGTGCACACCGTGGAGCTCATCAACAAGATCTCGCGCACGGAGCGCGACCTCACCGTCGACCTCGGCCGGGCGCCGAGCCCCGAAGAGGTCGCCGAGGAGCTGAGCATGGACGTCGAGGAACTCCTCGACCTCAAGGGCCGCTCGCACGAGCCCGTGTCGATCCACACGGTGGTCGGCGACTCGGACGACTCCGAGCTCGGTGACTTCATCGAGGACGAGGACGCCGCGAGCCCGAACGAGATGACCGAGAGCACGCTGCTCCACCGGGACATCCGGTCGATCGTCGCCGAGCTGCCGACGGACGAGGCGCGCGTCATCCGCATGCGCTACGGCCTCGACGACGACCACCCGATGACCCTCGACGAGATCTCGAAGGTCGTCCACACCACGCGCCAGGCGGTCAGCCGCGTCGAGTCCCGCGCCAAGCTCCGCCTGTTCGCCAAGGCGGTCAGCCAGGACATGCAGCTCTACCTGACCGACTGAGGTCCAGGACCACGGCCGACCCGGACGGGGTCGGTGCGGGGAGTCGGGTCGTCCTGTGGGAAGGCGATCCGGCGGGGTGATGGGAACGGCCCGTCCGAGTCACACGACTCGGGCGGGCCGTCGTCGTCGGTCCCGACGGTCGCGTGGGCCGCTCCGGTGGTCCTGCACCGGGCCTCCCGTCCTGGAGGCGCGGCCTCAGCCCTCGTCGGGCTCCGGTCGGTCGTGCTGCCGCAGCCGCTGCCGCACCTCGGAGGGGATGAGCTCGATGAGCTGGTCCGGTCGCACCGGGAGATCGAGCAGGCTCAGCTTGACCCGGCCGGTCCGCCCGTGGCGCTCGGCGTCGAGGCGGATCACCGTGCCGGCGTTCTTGCGCAGCCGGACCTCGAGTTGCGCACCGGTGGCGACCTCGCCGACGACGAGCCCGTCGACCTCGAGCGCGGCGCTCCGCGTGCCCTCGGCGATGTCGAACCGGTAGCGCTCCTTCGCCGCGAGGACCACCGAGCGGTCGATCCCGGCCATCGGGGCGACGGGCGTCACGACCGAGCCGGACAGGGCGGGGGAGAGCACCGGGCCCCCGGCGGCGTAGTTGTAGGCGGTGGAGCCGGCAGGGGTCGAGGCGACGACGGCGTCGGCGCGGTAGTACCCGTACGTGAGGCCCCCGATCGTCAGGTCGGCCGAGACCTGCCCGGCGCCGGGGCGCCGGACGATCGTCAGGTCGTTGAACGCGAGGTAGTTCGTGCGGGCACCCGACCACGTCAGCACGGCCTCGAGCGCGTGGTGCGGCTCGAGCGAGTAGTCACCGGCGGACATCCGTTCGAGCGCCGCCGCGAGTTCGTCCGGCTCGATCTCGACGAGGAACCCGACGTTGCCGTAGTTCACCCCGAGGACCGGCACCGGACGGGCGGCCACGAGGCGCATCGACCCGAGCATCGTGCCGTCGCCACCGAGGGACACGACGAGGTCGACCCGCTCGCAGAACTCGACGTCGTCGAGCACCTCGATCCCCGGGCCGAGCCGCGCGGCGTCGATCCGGCGCGCGACGAGCTGACCCCGCCCCGACGCGTGCCAGCGCTGCAGGGTCTCGACCGACGCCCGGACGTCCTTCGAGGGGTGCATCACGATCCCGACGAGTGGTGCCTCCATGGTCCGGAGGGTAGCGGTGACCACCTGACCGCGGCCAGGGTCAGGCGAGGCGAGCACCGCCTCCCGGGCCGTCCGGACCGACTGCGCACGTGGGTCACGCCCACGGCGAACAGGGGCAGCCCCGTGGAGGCGCGCTGGTTAGTCTCGATGTACGTCGCCGGGCCCACCAGGGACCGGCACATCTGTCGGCTCCACCCCCTCGGAGCCAAGGGAGAGCACATGTTCGAGAGATTCACCGACCGAGCCCGTCGTGTTGTCGTCCTCGCCCAGGAAGAGGCGAAGATGCTCAACCACAACTACATCGGCACCGAGCACATCCTCCTCGGTCTCATCCACGAGGGTGAGGGCGTCGCCGCCAAGGCACTCGAGTCGCTCGGGATCTCCCTCGACGCGGTCCGCGAGCAGGTCCAGGACATCATCGGCCAGGGCCAGCAGCAGCCGACGGGGCACATCCCGTTCACCCCGCGCGCCAAGAAGGTGCTCGAGTTGTCCCTGCGCGAGGCGCTGCAGCTCGGCCACAACTACATCGGCACGGAGCACATCCTGCTCGGGCTCATCCGCGAGGGCGAGGGCGTCGCCGCCCAGGTCCTCGTGAAGCTCGGCGCCGACCTCAACCGGGTCCGCCAGCAGGTCATCCAGCTCCTGTCCGGGTACCAGGGCAAGGAGGCCGTCGCCGTGGGCGGCGAGAACCAGCAGGGTGCACAGCAGGGTTCGCAGGTGCTCGACCAGTTCGGTCGCAACCTCACCCAGGCCGCGCGTGACGCCAAGCTCGACCCGGTGATCGGGCGCGAGAAGGAGATGGAGCGGGTCATGCAGATCCTCTCCCGCCGTTCCAAGAACAACCCCGTCCTCATCGGCGAGCCGGGCGTCGGCAAGACCGCCGTCGTCGAGGGCCTCGCCCAGGCGATCGTCAAGGGCGAGGTACCCGAGACGCTCAAGGACAAGCAGCTCTACTCGCTCGACCTCGGGTCGCTCATCGCCGGGTCCCGCTACCGCGGTGACTTCGAGGAGCGCCTCAAGAAGGTCACGAAGGAGATCCGCACCCGCGGCGACATCATCGTCTTCATCGACGAGATCCACACGCTCGTCGGGGCCGGTGCGGCCGAGGGCGCGATCGACGCCGCGTCGATCCTCAAGCCACTCCTGGCCCGCGGTGAGCTCCAGACCATCGGTGCCACCACGCTCGACGAGTACCGCAAGCACTTCGAGAAGGACGCCGCGCTCGAGCGCCGGTTCCAGCCGGTCCAGGTGAACGAGCCGTCCCTCCCGCACGCGATCAACATCCTCAAGGGCCTCCGCGACAAGTACGAGGCGTTCCACAAGGTGTCGATCACCGACGGCGCGATCGTCGCCGCGGCGAACCTGGCCGACCGCTACGTGCAGGACCGGTTCCTGCCGGACAAGGCCATCGACCTGATCGACGAGGCCGGCGCACGCCTCCGCCTGTCGATCCTGTCGGCGCCGCCGGAGCTCCGCGACTTCGACGAGAAGATCTCGACGGTCCGCGGGCAGAAGGAAGCCGCCATCGAGGAGCAGGACTTCGAGAAGGCCGCATCGCTCCGCGACGAGGAGAAGAAGCTGCTCGGCGAGCGGCTCCGCCTCGAGAAGCAGTGGCGTGCGGGTGACGTCGCCGCGTCCGGCACCGTCGACGAGGGCATCATCGCCGAGGTCCTGGCGCAGGCCACGGGCATCCCGGTGTTCAAGCTCACGGAAGAGGAGACCTCGCGCCTCGTCTTCATGGAGAAGGCCCTGCACGAGCGCGTGATCGGGCAGGAGGAGGCGATCTCCGCCCTGTCGAAGACGATCCGCCGGACCCGCGCCGGCCTCAAGGACCCGAACCGGCCCTCCGGCTCGTTCATCTTCGCCGGCCCCACGGGCGTCGGGAAGACCGAGCTCGCCAAGGCGCTCGCCGAGTTCCTGTTCGACGACGAGGGCGCGCTGATCTCCCTCGACATGTCGGAGTTCGGTGAGAAGCACACGGTCTCGCGGCTGTTCGGTGCCCCTCCCGGGTTCGTCGGGTTCGAGGAGGGCGGCCAGCTCACCGAGAAGGTGCGCCGCAAGCCGTTCTCCGTGGTCCTGTTCGACGAGATCGAGAAGGCCCACCCGGACATCTTCAACTCGCTCCTGCAGGTGCTCGAGGAAGGCCGCCTGACCGATGGTCAGGGTCGCGTGGTCGACTTCAAGAACACCGTCATCATCATGACGACGAACCTCGGTTCGCAGGGCATCGCGGGTGGTCCCGTCGGGTTCCAGGTCGAGGGCAACTCCTCCGTCGGCTACGACCGGATGCGCGCCAAGGTGAACGAGGAGCTGAAGAAGCACTTCAAGCCCGAGTTCCTGAACCGCGTCGACGACACGATCGTGTTCCCGCAGCTGTCGCAGGACGAGCTGCTGCAGATCGTCGACCTGTTCGTCAAGCGCCTGTCCGACCGCCTGCTCGACCGCGACATGACCGTCGAGCTGTCGCTCGCCGCCAAGGAGCAGCTCATCAAGGTCGGGTTCGACCCCGCCCTCGGTGCCCGGCCCCTGCGTCGCGCGATGCAGCACGAGGTCGAGGACCAGCTGTCCGAGCACATCCTGCAGGGTGAGCTCACGGCGGGCGACCACGTCAAGGTCGACTTCGCCGACGGTGCCTTCCAGTTCGAGACCGGGCGTCAGCCGGGCCGCGAGGAAGTGCTCGCCGGGGCTGCCGAGCCGGCCGGGGAGCTCGAGGCGTAAGGGCCTCCTCCCCACACACGACGCGATCCCCTCCGCGCCACTGGAAACGGTGGTGGGGAGGGGATCGCGTCGTGCTGGGCGCGCGTCTCGCGCGAGGGGGCGGGCCGCCCCGGGTCGTCCGGCCCGGGGGCGTCGGCCCTAGGGGTGGGTGACCTCGCCGTCACGGGCGTCGCCGGCCGTGTAGCCGCCGCCGTCCGTCACGTTGCCGCCGCCCTCGGTGTCGTCGAACGTGAGGCGCCCGTCGCCGGTGCTGCTCTCGCTGCCCTGCAGGTCCTCGTTCTCCTCGCTGTCGCCCGAGAGGCCGTCCGCCAGGCCGTTCGTCTGGTCGAAGATGTGCCCCACCGAGTCGTCGCCCAGGGCACCGATGTTCGTGTGCCCGCCCGAGTCGTGCGTGTGGTCGTGGTCGAGTGCTGCGGCGTCGCCCGAGGGCTCCGCTGCGTGGCGCCCCTCGCTGCCGAGGGGGACCGCCGGGTGCTGTGCTGCGTCGTTGGAGTCAGTCATGGCGCGCACGCTACGCCGGGTGCCTGGTGCGCCGTCAGGTCGGATCCAGCTTCCGCCCACCGGCCGGGAGGGACGGGGCGGCCGGCCCCGCGCCTCCCGGCCGTCGTGTGCGCGGCACCCCGGCTAGGGTGGAGCGGATGGACGACCAGGAGCCGGCGGCACTCGCGCGCGACGAGCACGGGATCCTCGTCCGTCCGGCGCTCGCCTCGGACGTGCCACACATCCAGCGGCTCATCGAGCCCTACGTGGCGCGGCGGATCCTGCTCGGCAAGGACAACGTCACCCTGTACGGCTCGATCCAGCAGTTCCGGATCGCCGAGGGGCCCGACGGGGTGCCGATCGGCTGTGGCGCGCTCGCGGTGTTCTGGGACGACATCGCCGAGGTGCGCACGCTCGCGCTCGACCCCGCCTGGCTGCACAAGCGCGTCGGGCACCGGCTCCTCGACGGGCTCGAACACGACGCCCGCCAGCTCGGCATCGGCCGGATCTTCTGCCTGACGTTCGAGGTCGAGTTCTTCACGAAGCACGGCTACCTGGAGATCGGGGAGTCCGTCGTGTCGCCCGAGGTCTACGCGGAGCTCGTGCGGTCGTCGGACGAGGGCGTCGCGGAGTTCCTCGACCTCGCCCGGGTCAAGCCGAACACGCTCGGCAACACCCGGATGCTCAAGATCCTCTGAGCCGCTCGCGCCGGTCCGGCGTCGCTCCGCGGGAACCCCGCCGAGCGGACCTACCCTGTCCGCATGTCGTCGTTCCGCAACCCCGTCGGGTCTGAGACCCCGGCTGTGTACTGGCGGCGCCGCGCGCAGGTCGGCGGTGCGCTGCTCGTCGTCATACTGCTGATCGTGCTCGTCGTGGTGCTCATCGTCCACGGGCGTGGTAGCGGTGCGGAGGCCGCTCCCGCTCCCTCGGCCAGCGCCTCCCGGACCGCGTCCGCGCACCGGTCGTCGAGCGCGGCCGAGCGTGCCGCTGCGCGCGCTGCCGCTGCCGACGCCGCGGCGAACGCATCGGCACGAGCGAGCGCCGCAGCCACCGCGGCCGCGACCGCGATCGCCACCCCCGAGGCCGGGGCCACCGCCGGCGCGACGTCCGCACCCGCAGCCGGGTCGACGAAGAACGGCGCCACCTGCCGCAAGTCGCAGATCACGCTCAAGGCCCTGACCGACAAGACGCAGTACGGCCCCACGGAGGAACCGAAGATCTCGATGTCCATCACGAACACCGCGTCGACGAGCTGCCACATGGACCTCGGCTCGAGCCAGCAGGTCCTCACGATCACGAGCGGCACCGAGACGTACTGGTCGAGCAAGGACTGCCAGACCGGCGGCACCGACCAGGACATCACCATCAAGGGCGGCCAGACCCTGACGACGCCCGCGATCACGTGGGACCGAACCCGGTCCTCCACATCGACCTGCGACTCGAGCCGGCCGTCGGTGACCGCGGGTGGCGCGAGCTACCACCTCAGCGTCGCCGTGGGGAACATCACGAGCGCCACCTCGACCCAGTTCGTGCTCCAGTGATGGCCGAGCAACGATTCCGGAGCGAGCCGCTCGAGGCCGCGCTCGCCGCGCAGGACGTCGCCGCCGTCGCGTTCGCCCTGCGACACGACATCGTCATCGTGCCGAAGCTCGTCACCGGGCGGCCGAAGGACCAGCAGGTCCGGGTGTTCGGCCGCGAGGGCACCGACAAGCGCATCCTGCTGCTGTTCTCGTCCGTCGACGCCTACACCGCGATGGTGCCGAACGAGAAGGTCCGGCAGGTCATGGTGTACGACGCCGCCCGGCTCGAGGAGTTCATCGCCGCGCACCTGGACGTGCTCGAGCAGGTGTTCTTCGACATCGCGGGGCCGAACACCATGCAGGCCGAGCCCGCCGACCTGTTGGCGGCGCTGCGCGCGTAGGCCGGGAGGCGCGGCTCGCGTCCGCCTCAGAACGCCGCGTCGAGCTCGCGCTCGCGCACCGATTTGGTCATCGCGAAGGCGACGCGGAGTGCCTCGCGCAGGTGCTCGGAGTCGGCGCCGAGCACCGTCGTGAACCCGAGCCGCCGGGCCTCGGACACGCGTTGCTTCTCGCCGGTGGTCGGGCGAATCTCGCCCGCCAGGCTGATCTCGCCCGCGGCGGCGAGCGTGTGCGGGTACGGGCGGTCCCGAGCCGCGCTCGCCAGTGCCAGGGCGATCGCCAGGTCTGCGCCCGGTTCGGTCAGCCGCATGCCGCCGACGGTCGACACGTAGACGTCGCTGTCCGACAGCTTGATGCCGGCCCGGCGCTCGAGGACCGCCAGGAGCATCGCGACGCGTGAGGAGTCGACGCCGTTGACAACCCGCCGGGGCTGCGGCGCGGAACTCGGCACGACGAGCGCCTGGACCTCGACCGGAAGCGCCCGCCGGCCCTCCAGGGCGATCGTGATGCAGGTGCCGCTGACCGGGGCGCCGGCCCGGGACATGAACAGCCCGCTCGGGTCCGGGACCTCGTGGATGCCGTCGCCGGTCATGTCGAAGCAGCCGACCTCGTCCGTCGGGCCGAAGCGGTTCTTGAGCGCGCGGATGAAGCGGAGTGCGGTCTGGCGGTCGCCCTCAAAGTGGCAGACGACGTCGACCAGGTGCTCGAGCAGCCGGGGACCGGCGATCGTGCCGTCCTTGGTGACGTGTCCGACGATGAGGATGGGGAGCGCGCGGTCCTTCGCGACGCGGATGAGGGTCGACGCGACCTCGCGCACCTGTGACACTCCGCCCGCGATGCCGTCGACCGCACTCGACGAGATCGTCTGTACGGAGTCGGCGATCACCAGGTCGGGCTGCACCTGGTCGATCTGCCCCAGGATCACGGCGAGGTCGACCTCGCTCGCCAGGTAGAGCTCGTCGTGCATCGCCCCCGTGCGTTCGGCGCGCATCCGGACCTGGTCCACGGATTCCTCGGCCGAGACGTAGAGGACACGCTTGCCGGCCGCGGCCGCACGGAAGGCGACCTCGAGCAGGAGCGTCGACTTGCCGACCCCTGGCTCGCCGCTCAGCAGGATCGCGGCGCCGGGCACGATGCCGCCGCCGAGCACGCGGTCGAACTCGCCGATGCCCGTGCGCCAGTGGGTGACGCGCTCGCCCACGGCCTGGGTGATCGGCTTGGCGACTCGGCCCCCGGTGACCGCGATCGCCGCGGTGCCACGGGTGCTCGCCTGGACGGCGGTCGCGTCTTCGACCGTGCCCCACGACTGGCACTCACCGCAGCGGCCGACCCACTTGATGCTGGTCCACCCGCACTCGGTGCAGCGGTACGCGGTCTGGGCCCTGGCCATGCGTCGAGGCTAGGCGGCGCCGCTGACATCGCCGCGGTGGCTCGCGGCGTCGTGGCGCTCGGTCGGCGCGTCCGGGTTCCCCGCGACGTGGCTGCCGTGCGATCGGTGCTGCCGCAGGTGCTGGAGGTCCGGGCTGTGCTCGTCCGCGGTGTCGGCGTCCTGGTCCGCCCGCGCCGCCGCCACCGCCGCCGCGCGGGGACCGAGCTCCTCGACCTCGCGCGCGGAGAGGTAGCGGCGGATCGCCATGAGGGTGTCGACACGGGCGTCGACCGCCGGCTCGAGCGCGCTCGCCCAGATGCGGTAGCCGTTGTCGTTTGGATGGAAGAGGTCGCCGTACGTGTTGCGGAAGGTCCGGCGGAGGCCGACGCGCTTCGTGATCTCGTGCAGGGGAGCGACGGTGAGGCCGAACTCGGCGGCCACGCGGTGCACGATCTCGTTCGCGACCTGGACCTTGCGCTCGCGCTCGCGGAAGAACATGCACGGCAGGTCCGCGACGATCGCGTGCGAGGGCACCGCGGCGTAGATGCGGCGGAGGTTCCGCTCGAACTTGTCGGGATGGAAGTCCAGGATGTCATTCGCCCCGATGACGACCGTGCAGATGTCCGGCGTGTACGTGCCGAGGACCGGGAGCTGCTCGTGCCGGGCACCCCAGGTCGTGGCGCCGGAGACGCTGAGGTTGACGACGCGCAGGGTGGACCGCGACCGCCGCCGGACCCGCCGCGCGAGCAACCCCACGTAGCCCCGGCTCGGGACCGTCGCGCCGACGCCCTGGGCGGCGGAGTCGCCGATCGCCACGTAGGTGAGCTGCCCCTCGTGGTGAATGCGCTCCCGCCACCAGTCCGCGTGCACCGGCAGCATGTCGACCACCCGCTGTGCCGCGGCGCGCTGCCCCCGCACGCCCGCTCGGGCCCCGAGCGCTGCGGCCCCGGCGACCGCGAGGCCACCGCCGACGGAGGACACGAGTGCCACGAGAGAGCGCGTCTTCATACCCGGGACGATACGCAGTCGGCCTCAGCGCCAGGTCACCGCGTCCGGGGGCGGTGGAGAGCCGTGCATCGGGTGCCGCTGGGGACGGCGAGCCGACGGTCCTGCGTTCCTCGGGCCTCCCGGCATGCGGTAGGATCGCTGGCGGTACCGTGTCCGAGCGGCCTAAGGAGCATGTCTCGAAAACATGTGTGGGGGCAACTCCACCGTGGGTTCAAATCCCACCGGTACCGCCAGTGGGTCGATTGCAGGTCCTGCCCCTCGGGGTTTGCAGAACTACCCTCAAAGTGAAGAGCCCCCGGCTTCGGCCAGGGGCTCTTCACGTTTTGATGCTCGTGTGAGCGGGCAGATGTGACCGGATCGACGTGCGGGCGCTCGCTGCGGTGGCTACGACGCCGAACTCTCCCGTTTTCGGGCGCGCCGAAGCACCCCGTCCGCTTGGAGGCCCATTTCTTGGCGCGGCGGAGCGTCGGGGTGTGCGGGGTGCTTCGTCGGTTCTGCCGGCGGCGCCGGTGCGGCGCTACCGTTACGCCGGTGTTCCGCCCCGGGTCTGATGGAGGCTCTCAATCCACGGGAGGATGAGAGTCATGGGAGCACCGAGGAAGTACCCGGAGGAGCTTCGGGAGCGCGCGGTCCGGCTCGCGGTGGAAGCACGCCGCGACCCGAACACCAGGGCTGGCGCATTGCGTCGGATCGGTGAGCAGCTGGGTATCAACCCCGAGACGCTGCGGAACTGGGTGCAGCAGGCCGAGATCGATGCCGGCGACCGCCCCGGCGTCACCACCGACGACGCGGCCAGGATCGCGGAGTTGGAGCGTGAAGTCCGTGAGCTGCGACGCGCGAACCAGATCCTGAAGTCGGCGTCGGCTTTCTTCGCGGCGGAGCTCGACCGCCCGTCCAGCAGATGACGCAGTTCATCGAAGCCCACAAGCACGAGTTCGGGGTCGAGCCGATCTGCAATGTCCTGCAGGTCGCCCCGTCGAGCTACTACGCCGCCAAGTCGCGGCCACCGTCGGCGCGGTCGATCAGTGACGCCGCGCGCACGGTCGAAGTGGAGCGGGTGCATCGGAGCAATTACGGCGTCTACGGCGCCAGGAAAGTGCACGCGCAGCTGCGCCGTGAGGGCCACCAGATCGCCCGCTGCACGATCGAGCGCCTCATGCGATCCGCCGGCCTGCGCGGCGTGAGTAAGCGGAAAGGGCCGAAGACGACGGTTCCAGGTCCGGTCGGGGACCGGCCGGCGGACCTGGTGCAGCGGGCGTTCACCGCGACCGGCCGGACCAGCTCTGGGTCGCGGACATCACCCACATCCGCACGTTCTCCGGCTGGGTCTACGCCGCGTTCGTCACGGACGTGTTCTCCCGCCGCATCGTCGGCTGGCAGCTGTCGCGGAACATGCGCACCGACCTCGTCCTCGACGCCCTCGAGATGGGCATCTGGACCCGGCAACGCGAGGGCCGGGACCTGTCGCGGTTGGTCCATCACAGCGACCGCGGAGTTCAGTATCGAGCCATCCGCTACACGGACCGGCTCGCCCAAGCCGGCGCGGTCGCGTCCGTCGGGTTGAAAGGCGACAGCTACGACAACGCACTCGCGGAGGCGGTGAACTCGATCTTCAAAGCCGAACTCATCCGCAACAAAGGGCCCTGGCGCGGCGTCGAGGACCTCGAGATCGCGACGGTCGAGTACATCGACTGGTTCAACCACCGACGCCTGCACGGTGAACTCGGCATGGTTCCACCGATCGAGTTCGAGACAAACCACTACCGCCACAATCCCGCTCCGACTACCGTCGAAGCGGCACTACCGAGCCTCCACTAAACCCGGGGCGGAACAGCCCGCTCTTCAGGTCGACGTGCAGATGTGGAGCAGTGATGAGCTGCTGCCTTTGCGTACGCCATCGGTTCCAGCCATCAGGGGATGTGCGCCTTGTCCACGTACGATTTCGAGGAGGCGTGCCCGGTGCCGCGGAAATGTCGCGGGCGGGCGTGGCCTGGTGGCTTGGGCAGCGCCGGTGCGCCGTGCCGTCATTGAAGAGTGGTCCCGGTTCACAGGGCCGCGGCGACGGTACTGAGATGGTGGCTCAGCTGCGCGTGCTTCGATTTCGCCAAAGTTGTAGCGTGTTTGCGCTTTCGGTAGTCGTCGAGCATGAGGTATCCGGGTGTGGTGAGGAATCGTCCCGGCGTCGTCACGGTCTGCTGAATGTGCAGCTTTTCGAGAGCCTGCAGCAGCTTGATGCCGTCTTTCGGCGTGCGCACGGTGGTGTCGGTGGACAGGAAGTGCTGCACGATGAGTTCCTTCGTGCTCGGGTCCTGGTAGGTCATGTGGACCGCAACGGCTCCGGCGCCGCCGCCACCTTTCTGGGGTGTGCTCGGCTTGAGGATGGTGAAATCGCCGAATCCCTGCCTGCCGCCGACGAGGTAACCTTTCGGGTCGCTGGAGAACGTTGTCGCAGCGGGGTAGTCCTTGTTTGTCAGGACGGTGAAGCGTTGCGCGAGTTCGACGACTCGGCTGAGCCCGAATGCTGCGTCAAAGTCTGCGACTGGGAGCGTGGGCCCAACAAATACCGTCACGTGCGCTGGTCCGAGGGCGGCAGCGAGAGATGTTGGGGTTAGTGCGGTGTCCCAGACGACCACGGCGACAGGCCTGCCCGGATGTGCGGCAGCGAAGCCGGTGATGTCGGCGAGGGTCGTCGCGTGTCACTTTCCAGGTGGGGGTGATGAGCGCTGGCTGGGCGATACGTGGTGCCATCGCGTGCATCCAGGCGGTTTGGGCGGACGCCGTCCGAAGGTCCCCTCCTGCGGGGTTGGTGATGACATGAACCTGACGTTTCGCTGCAGCGAAGGCGTCGAGCAGGTCGGCCATGTCACTCGCCTGCGACCAGGGTTCGAGAATCGGATGCACCTTCTGCGTTGCACCAAGGTGCGGCGCAGCGTCGATGAGCGCGTCCCGTTCAGCTGGACGTGCGTAGAAGTACGGAAAGTACACAGTTCCCCCTTATGAGCACTGCTCACTCTGGAGGGGGTGCCTGCGGAGTTCAAGTACCCCGAAGAAGGGCCACCGGCATGCCGAGTCGGGTGAGGAGGCGCTGTTTCGCTGCGCCTGAGAGCGGTGCGGCGTATGCGAGCGCTCGCATAGAACGCGGCAGGCGTGCGTCGGTGACAAGGGTTGCGATTTTGCTCCCGCGTTGTTTGAACGCGTCGACTGCGCCGGCGTGCGCAGCGCTCACCGGAAGAGCGGCGAACGCGGTGCGAAGCTCCTCCCAACGCTGCAATGCGTTGGCATCATCGAGGACGACGCCGTTCGCTGCAACGATTCGTTCCGCTTCCGCCTGCCGAAGGGTGTCGAAGATGTGGTCGGAGCGCAGGCCTTCTCGGTTCGACTGCGCCTCGCGAAGCACCCGCAACGACCCGCGTCGGTTGAGTGTCATCAGCCCGACCCGGTCCGGTAGCTGCCGTTCTGCGGCGGCGGACCGTTTGTCGGACACGACGAGGTGCACGAACTCGACCCGCGTCTCGTAGTCAGCAACCTGCGAGCGGAGTCGTGCGAACGAGTCGAGATCCGTTTTCACCTCATAGACGGACGATGTGCCATTGAACGCGGCGACATCAGCGAACGAGCTGCCGAGCGGCAGTTCAAGGATTGCCGAGGCCGTCGTCGGACGGTGCCGGCCGAAGATGATCTTCGACACGATGGCGTTCTTGAAGACGTATTCGTTTCGGTAATCCCGAACCAGATGCGACAACGCCTGATCGAACATGTCCGCGAACGTGGCGTCCTCCGCCAGGTCAGCTGAGGCCATCAACTGCATCAGACGACTGATGGCGTCGGATGGTTCCCGGGAGGCGAGGTCTCGGTACGTGGCGGAGGAGAGTACCGCAGCGGCGTCGTTCCGATAGCGAGCCGCGTTCGAATCCAATCGCACGGCAGCAGCATACGCAGCGATCCGGGCGGCATCTTCGTGAGGTTGGGTGGTGGGGGACACGCCCGCTCTATGCCGGGCATGCCCGCCCGGGCGGTGACGGTGGGGCGGCGGCGCGCTGCGACGTGCTGCGCGGCCACCCGGTGGTCAGCGTGACGCTGCTCTCGTGGGCTGTTGACCGGTCACCTCTGAGGACGCCTCGCAGCGTGCTTGAGGCTCCCAAGCACTTTCGGCACGATGTTGGTGGTGCCCTGTCAACGTCTCCTGAACCACTTGCGCAGCGTTTGCGTCACGCGTGTGATGAGCGGCAGCTGCCGGTATTCAGCTTCGACGGCACGGCGGTCTGCCGCCGCTCCGCGACGGATCTGCTCGTCCGTCCAACGGGTGGACCAGCGCACCTGTCCATCTCGGATCCAGTAGTGCGACTTGCAGGGGAGTTGCCAGTTCCCCACCGATGGCGCCAGCGAGGGGCCGGCCTTTCCGTCGGTGATGGTCCACCGGGCTGGGCTGAGCGGGGTGACGACCTTCATGCCGCATCCGCAGGCGCAGTTATGGACCGCGGTTGCATGCGCTTCCGTGACGTAGAGAACGCCGTCGTCACGTCGGGTCGGGATGAACTCAACGTCTTCTCGACGGAACCGGTCGGTGTTCACGCTGTCGCCTCGTCGTTCGTGAGCAGGTTGCCGGACAGGGTGTACGTTGTGTGCATCTCGTGGTCGGGCCAGACGTAGTAGCCGCTGACTTTCTTCCACCAGATGACCGCGTGCGCGGCGTTGAGGGCGTTAAGTTCGGCGATCTGAATGTTGGAGCCGTACTCGTCCTCATCGGTGTCGGAGTACGTCACCCACTGTCGGACGTGTCGGCGTTCCCCTGGAACGCTCCCTGTCACGCGGACGATCCCGCCAAGGGCGTTGCCTTGGCGAGCGACGGCCATGCCGCAGTCGACAAACGGGACGCCCAGCTCTTCGAGCGCGTTGATGATGTCGCGTTTGGCGGGGCCGGCGTCCATGCTGATGAAGACGAACTGCATCGGGGCGAGGGCTGCCGAAGCGTTCGTGTGGTCGAGTCCCTCCGCGTGCGCGTGGATGCCGCGGCGCATCGCTGCGTAACGGTCGCGAAGGTAGTCGACCTTCGTTGGATGCGTGGCGAGGTCGTCGATGCTTGCGGCGCCGGGGGTTCGGAAGGCGTTGTGTGCGAGGAAGTCGTCGGCGTCGAAGAGGTGGATCTCCGCGACCGGCGTCTTCGCGACGAAGTCGAGGATGTAACTGCCGGTGCCACCGGTGCCGATGATCGCCACCGGTCCAAGAAGCCGGTCGTTCAAGTCTCCGGTGCCGGCACGGCTGGTCGCGGAGTCAAAGTAGGCGAAGACCCCATCCTCCGCGTCGCGTGCTAACGGTGCGAACGTGTTCGGTGTTGCGGCAGGGTCGATGTGCGTCGTCCACGGGCTGATCATACGGACGTAGGCGGTCACCTTCGCGTAGTAGTCGTCGTAGTACCCGACTTGCGGCTTGCTCGACAGGTAGGAGCGGGACCGCAGCGTGCCGTACAGCTGGTCTTCCTCGGTGTTGACAACCTTCGTGAGCTGGCGGCCGTCGTTGTCGTGCGGGACACCCGTGAAGTGCATCGTGTGGTCGGAGGGGCGCAGCGTCGCTGTGCCGTCGGTGGTGAGCTCGCTGATGAGCGCCCCGTACGCCACCGTCTTCTCGGCGGTGACGTACGGGACGTGATCGACGACGAGCATGCCGCCCTCGATGCGCACCTCAAAGCCTTCGCTGAGGAGCCGTTGCAGGTCGCGACTACGACCGACCAGTCGGGTAGACATCGAACGACGTTCCTTCCTTCCGTACCTCGATCGTCTGATGCTCGGCGAGGTTGCCGTTGTGCGGGTTGCTCTTCGCCTTCCGGAACACGACGGTGAACGTCGTCTCCGGCGATGGGGGCACCGGGAACGCGATCGCCACCGCTTCCTCGAACGACACCCGCTGGTTCGGCACAACCGCAAGCTCGCCGTTGATGACGATGGCGAACTCGGTCTCCTTGTGGACTTTCGCTGCCGTGCTCACTTCTCGTTCCTCACACCCTTGTGCTGGCGGGCTGAGCCGTCCATGATGCGGCCGGTGGCGGTGTCCCGCTTGAACCAGGTGCCCTTCGATTGGAACTCGCTGCGTCCCTTGACTTCGCCTCGTCGGAAGCCCTTGCCGGTGTTCTTGGCCACGATGGCCACCTCACATTCATCTCAGTTACGTGATGCAGCTGCTGCACACTGCTCGACATGTCGAGCAGGACTAGGATAGCACCATCGCTCGAAGTGTCGAGCACCCCGAGGAGTTCAATGACCGATTCGACACCAGAGGTCGACGTCAAGGCGTTGCACGCAGCCCTTGACGCCGCCCGATTGCAAGCGGGACTGTCCTGGCGGCAGCTCGCGAAGACCCTCAACGTCAGCGCCTCGACCATCTCGAGGATGGCGAACGGGTTGCGCCCGGATGTCACCGCGTTCGCCGCGATGACCACCTGGCTGCGTATGAGCGCGGAGGACTTCTACCGAACGCCCGGCATGACGGCCACGGACGCGGAGCCAGAGCTTGTCGCACAACTCGCTCCACTGCTTCGCGCCCGGAGTGACCTGCGCGATGATGACGTGCGGTACCTCGAGCAGCTGATCGGCAGCGCCGTCCAACGTTTCCGAAGCGAGCGAGGCGAAAGTTGAGCGGTGACCACGCAGGCTGAGATGCGGGAGATTGCCGCTGAAGAGCGCGCCGATCTCGGCATCGGGCCGCGCGACAGGTTGGATCCGTACGCACTGTGCAAGCTCCACGGAATCAACGTTTACCCGGTGTCATCCTTCGATGGCCGAGGGGACCTGGACGCGGTGGTTCACTTCACGTTGGGACGGGCGAGCGCCTGGTCCGCTGCACTCATCCCCATCGGAAGTGCGCGCATCATCCTCGAAAACGACAGTCACGCTCCGGTGCGGCGCCGCTCAAGCATCGCGCACGAACTCGGGCACTTCCTGCTCGAGCATCCGTTCGACGAGGTCCTTCTCGACGAGGATCACGAGCGGCAGTTCGACGCGAAGCAGGAGAAGGAGGCCAAGTACTTCTCCGGCGAGCTCCTCGTGCCGTTGAAGGCGGCTGAACAAGCCGCGTTCAACGGCTGGGACAACGCACGGGTGGCGCACGTGTACGGCGTGAGCGAGCAATTCGCGCAGATGCAGATGAAGGGTCAGCGGGTCCGCGCACAGCGCGCGGCACGCAACTTTCGGCGTTTCGCCGGCTGACACAACACGGGATCGGACACGTGGAAACGCTGGGCGCAAAGGCTCACGTTCTGAACAGCATGCCCATCGACGAGGAGCTCGATGCCTACGCTGCCATCGTTGCGCCGAGCTCCTCGTCGCCGCTGCGCCTACGACCAGGCGTCCCCCGCGGCGACGGCCGACTGGACGGGCTTCCAGCGGGAGTCGCAGCCACCTGGGAGTGGCACGACGGACAAGACGTCGGCGCCGATTTCGTTCCCTACGCGCGATTCCTCCCACTCGAGGACGCAGCTCGGGGACGGCACGGCCATGCTCCAATCCCGCCGCGTTATCCCCGAACACCCCGACCAGCGACCAGGAGCGTCCTGGCTCGCGTTCGTCAGTGACGGGAAACTTGCGCACATCATCGAACACGGGCCGACCCTTGCTACGCAGGTCATGGTCTTCGACCCGAGCGGATTCATCGACGACTACCCCATCGTGCCCGTGGCCGAACTTGTAGGAATTTGGCGTACCGCGTCTGCGAGCGGAGCCTGGAGCTACAACGGCGACACGTGGCGCATCGACCACCGCAAGTACCCGGACGAGCCGGCGCGGAGGCGGCTTCTCGTGTGCCGCGCGAGCCCTTCGATCGCAGCCGTCGACTCAATCCGCGGCGCGTGAAGTTGGGACGGACGCAGTGGTCTCTCGCCATCTGTCGCGCCGACGTCTCGTGCTTCGGGCTGACCGCGGTCACATCAATGACGGTGGACCTCATCCGGATACATCTCCACCGTGGCGCGCCTGCTTCCAGCAGGAGCTCATTCCCCTCGCCGTCAGGAGTCAACTCAACCTGCAGCAGTCCCGAATCTGGCGGCAGGAACGTCGACGCGCGCTCGACACACGGACCTCTGCTGCCCTCGGTGCGCACTGCGGGGTGACTCCACGCGGCAGCCGGTTTCGCGTCGACGCGCGTCGAGCCGCACGACGTTGGCAGTACCGCCATTACCGCTGCTGCGTTTAACCGTCGGCCCTTGGGTCGTCCAGACGGAGCATGTCGAACAGAGATGCGATGGCAGCGTTCGAATTGCCGCCGGCGTACGGATTCGGCAGGCGGCGTACATCACCGTCAGTGTCGCCATTTTCCGGCTCCGGCTCCGGCATCGTCTCGATACGTTCTCGTAGGGCGTCCGTGTGAATGTCGACGTCGAGGTCACTGGCGACGCTTTCAAGCTCTTCGAGCGCTTCCATCATGCTCGACGGCGACGCCCACGAGAGCGGGATGGAGTCCAGGTTGCTCTGCACTGCTTCGGAGACGGCGGAGGTGATGTGTATTGAGGCGATGCGTTGCCGAAGCTGGTAGTCGAGGTATGAGAGCTCGCGGAGGTCGTCTGTGCTCGAGACCGCCAACGCGCCGACCGTCGCGGCGTCCTCGGCCCGTTCCCGCGACCAGTCCTCGTCGATGCCGTCGAGCAGCGTGGCCAGTTCGAACGCAGTGGCGGACGTCGGCTCATGACCCCACTCGAACTCGTCGTCTAGGAATTTCAATGCCGCCTCGAAAGCGGCCGTCAACAGCGGCGCGGCTGACGGCGACAAGGAGCTCAGGATCCCTGCGACAACGACCAACGCTCCCATGCGTTCGTCGAAAGTTTCGCCGGCGATCCGAGACGCCGCCCTACTGCGCTCTGCCTGCTCCGCCGTCGTCAAAGCGTCACCAAGCAAGTCGACTGTCCGCTGTTCGACGGCTGCTACCTCGGTGTCAGCGAGCCCGTTCCCGTTGTCACGCGGCCGCTGCCGAAGCATGTACTCAACCTGGCGAGGCGACGACGCGTGTCGGAGCGCTGAAGCGAACAGGGTTGGCTCTTTGAGCCGATCGAGGAGGAAGTCGCGACGGCTCGCGTCGAATAGAGCGACATGGGTGTCCCGGCCGAGTTTCGCGATCCGGATCCACGTCCCCTCGAGCATGCGCAGGGCGCGGGTGTACTCGCGCGGATCGTCGTCGGTGGACACCAGTCGTGCGACGGCGGGTTCCGGAAGGGAGCGGTCCGGGTCGATGGCAAGGTGCAGCACGATTCGAAATGCCAGTTCCGTCAGCTGCGTGAAACTCCCCGACCAGATCGAGTCCGGATGATTCAGTGCATCGAAGAGCGTTGCATACAGGTCGTCGATCGTCGGGGGACGCTGCAGCAAGACTGACTCCAGCAGACGGGGGTTGAAGCCGGGATGGTCGACGACGTCGCGATAGCGGAGGTCGTCGGCGAAACCAGGGAGCACGTCGGAGCCTTCGTAGGCGAAGTAGAGATGGTTGACCAGCATCTGTGCACGTTGGCTGCGGGTGAGCTCCGACAGCTGCACACGCACCGGCGTCTGCGACGCGAGCGCGCGAGCGACGCGGTCATCGCCGCTGTGCAGTGCCGTGTTGAGCACCTGTTCTCGAGTGGTCATCACCAGCAAAGCGTTCCGCGTCCGAGAGCGCTGCAACGTCCGGATCAGCTGCCCGAGCTCGCTGCTTTCGTTCTTGCCAAGTTCGACAGTGGCGTTCTGGCCGAGGAAGTCGTCGTAGTAGAACACGACCTTCTCTTCCGGCTCGCGGAGGTGACGCCATGCTTGCGCGATGTCGGACGTGAGCTGTACGACCTTGTACCCGGCCTCCCAGTGAGTAATCAGCAGCATCTCCGCGAGGGTGCTCTTCCCGACGCCGGGCGGACCGGCGACGATGACGACGTGCTGCTCCCGCAAGGCGTCGTACGCCGACCCGTACGAGGGTGTGTGCACCCAGACGCGGACATGCTCTCGCACGCCCTGCATGAACGCTTCGTTGCGTTCCCACTCCCCGGAGCCGACGATGCGTTCGAATACTTCCGCACTGTTCAGCCACAGCTTGAAATGGCGGCGTTCGACGTCGTGAGCGGACGCCAACGCAGCGTTGATGCGTCCTCGCGTCCATACATAGCTGCTGTCCGACACAAGGTGTCCAAGTGCGCCGGCGATCTCGTCCACCCCGTCAGGAGTGAGGTCCGCGGAGGTGGCGAAGTAGTACCCCGACAGCGTCTGGCCTGCCTTCACAAACTCCGGATCAGTCGCCTTGACGAGTTCCTTCGTCGCGGCGGACGCCAGCGCCGTTCGGGAAGCGTCCGGGCGATGTTTGCACTGCGCGACGACGACGTCTGTTCCGGCGACACTGCGGCAGTCGATGCCGCCGTCACGGCCGACCGCGAACGTCGTGAACGCACGGCCGGTCTCCGCCTGCAGTAGATCGCGGATAAGGGCTTCGAAGTCGATCGGGGATAGCCCTCGGAAGTCGTAGTCCGCCACGGGGCAAATCTACGCGACCGCGTCGACCGGATGCACTTCGCTGTGACGGGGTTTGCACCGGTGCCGTCTACGAAGGCCACCGAGGTTGCGAACGACTTCGGATGCGCGAGTCCCACCGCAGTCTCCAGGCGCCTCGCGACGGTCCCAGCCGTGGCCGCAAGGTCATTCGGCATCTCGCCAGCACTCCGGCTGACCAGGCCTTACTCAGAGAAGGGGAAAAACGGAGCAGGTCCAGGGGAGACTCAGACCACGACACCAAGCGAAGAGCTCGGCATCCGCTCAACTGCGCGGACCGCCGAGACCTGCAAATGGCCCGCCAGTGGGGCTCCTAACGAAACTCCGTGAAACTGTTTACGAAACGTGTTAGGCCCTAGCAAGAAGGCCCCCGGATCCGTCCGGGGGCCTTCTTCGTGCTCGCGCGTGGCTACGCAGCCGATCTGGCGTCGTCCGCTTCGGCAGCCGCGTCGAGCGCTTCCTGCGGCAGGTACTCGCTGTACTTGTCGCGCATCGACACGAGGCCCTGGTCTCGGTTGGACTCGTACTTCAGCGACGCCTGAACGAACTTGAGTCGGTGCTCCGCATCGCCGATCACCTCCGCCCAGGTGCGGACGACGATGCGGTACTTCTTGCTGCTCTGCACCACGCCATGTGGGAGCGTCGTCTGTGTCCGCTGATCTTCGACCGAGCCGGTAACGTCATTGCCGATCAGCCAGAAGTCCCAGTGAGAGTTCGGCTGGTCGAAGCGTTCGTCGTTCGTGATCGCGCTCGCGTAGCTCCTGATCTGGCTGACGTCTTCATCTGTCAGCCTGTGGCTTGGACGCTTCAGTTCGATGACAAGGTGAGCGAACTCGTTCTCGCGCGTCTCAAGGCGTCGTCCGAGTACGAGGTCCGGGATTGCGTCCGAGCCGTCTTCTCGGAGTAGCGGTGAGCTGCCGGCGAGTTCGACATCGAGGCCGAGGAGCTTGAGGTGCTTCTTCAACACTTCGATGAGTCGCTCGTCGTCGCCGGTGATGCCCATTCCTCGCCGAAGAGCCATGTCTCGTGCGCGAGGATGCGATGCAGTTGTCGCCGCTCGAGCATCCGTTTCTTGATGGCACGCTCGAAGAGCACGGCGTTGAGTCCGGAGAGGAACTCGACCCTGTTTCCGACTTCGCGTCCAAGTGAGATCAGTTGCGACAGCGTCGTGTGTTCGAGGACCTCCTTCAGTTCATCGATTCTCGCTTGCGGGAGCTGCGAGAAGTTGCGAAGGATGGGAAGCAACGCTTCTGGGTCCGTTTCGAAGGTCTCGCGGAGGAGGCTCAACGCGAGCGCCTTCGACCTCGTGGCCTTGGCTTCGTCCACGGTTCGCGCGGCTGCCATGGCCCGGCTGGTCGGACCCGAGTCAGTGCGTTCTGCCGACAGGCCGGAACACCGCGACGACGGCCGATGTGGGCACACCATTGCGGCCGCCGAGCAGGACCGCCGTACGTGCGGCGTCGACGTAACCCGGAAGGCGCGCTGCCAGCCCGCACCGCGCCTCCCGTCTGCGACGCACGCGCTGGCTGGCTCGGCCAGGGTCTAACCGGCCGGCGCCGGGTCGACGTGCCGTCACTGACGACCCCGACCGAGGAGCACAAGTGACGAATGACTGGCCGCTGTCTTCGCAGAGCTTGAGGTCCGTCTCTGCTCGTGTCGAATCACTCACAATGACTGGCTGCGCTTCCGGGAAGCCTGTCCAGGCTCCTTGACGTACGGGCATTGTGTGAAGGTAAGCTTCACATGTGTCCGACGACCTGTACGAACTCGCCACCCAGCTGTACCGGGATGTCGGCGGCATCATCGCGTCTCCTGTGCTGCAGGAAGCCGATCAGCCGCTCGACCGGATCGCCGCGGTGCGGGCGCTCGGGGACCAGACCACGGCGATGCTGTCCGCCGCGGTCGTGGCCGCGCGGCGGTCCGGAGTCACCTGGCAGCAGGTCGGAGAGGTCCTGGGAGTCAGCCGACAGGCGGCGTTCCAACGGTTCGGCCGGCCCCAGCCGGTGTCGGGCCACGAAGCGGAGCCGCCGGTCGCTGCCGAAGAGGCTGTGGTCGAGCGTGCGACCACCGTCGTCGACGAACTGGCCCGCGGTTCCTGGCAGGCCGTTGTCGATCGGTTCGACGACGCGATGCGTGCCCGCCTCTCGGTGGACGGTTTGGCTGCGGCGTGGTCGCAGGTGGTGGACGCTATCGGTGCGTTCGACCATGGTGGTGAAACCCGGGTGTCACGCGCTTCCGGGTTTACGATCACGACCACGCCGCTCCGGTTCGAGCAGGACGAGTGCACCGCCCGGATCAGCTTCTGGGACGACGGTCGCATCTCCGGGCTGTTCATCCTGGCGGGATCGCCGTCGTGACCGATCTGCAGCGCACTCAGGGGAAGCCGATGGTCGACATCGACGGAGTCGTGGTCGTCGTGGACGACATGGTCCTGCTGCCGCCGACCAGTGCGTCCGTCCGCGCGGGGGAGGCGCTGGTGGTCCGAGGGCAAAACGGGGCGGGCAAGTCCACGCTGCTCAAGGTGCTCGCTGGAGTGCGCACGCCCACGGGAGGATCGGTGGCGATCGGCGGGGAACCGGTCGACCGCCGGGACCGAACACTCCGACGACGAGTCGCGTCACTCCTCGGGCTGCCACCGACCGCGCCGGACCTGACCGTCGAGGACCACGTGCGTCTCGTCGCGGCGACGTGGTTCCGCGAGCGGGACGTTGCTGAGGAGACTGCTCTCGGTGGGCTGGCGGAACTGGGGTTGAACGGACTCCTCCGTCGGTTCCCGCACGAGCTCTCGTCGGGACAGCAGCAGCTCTTCGCACTTGCGCTCGTGCTCGCGCGACCGTTCGACGTCCTCGTCCTCGACGAACCGGAGCAGCGGCTCGACGACGAGCGCGTCGGGGTGGTCGGCGACGTGCTCGCCCGCCGTCGGTCGGGTGGCGCGGCGATCGTCGTCGCGACGCACAGCTCGGCCCTGACGGAGCGCCTCGCCGACCGCGTGCTTGAGCTGGACCGATCGTGAATCCGCGTCTGCGAGCCGCGACGGCGATTTGGCGCGGGCGACAGCAACGAGCGGCCGGTGACCGTGCTTTCATCGCGTACTCGCTCGTCCTGTTCGCCCTCATCGTCGGCGCACCCGTGCTGCGAGCCGCCTGGTTGGCGGTCACCGAGCGGACCACCGCGGTCGCGATGACCGAACCGATCGCCGCGGTCACCGCAGCGGCAGTCGTGCTCGCGGTCTGGTCGACTGCACTGATGGTGGGCAGGAGTCGCGGCCCCGCGGTCGCAGCGCCGTTCCTCGCCCACGCGCTGACGTCAAGTGACCTCCCCGGCCGGACCGCGTTCGGTCGGCAGACCCTGGTCGGGGTCGCAGCTCTGGCGGCCGTGGGTGGCGGCGCAGCGACGTTCCTCGGGGCAGCCTTGGCATTCGTCGGACTGGTGTCCGAAGGGAGCGCGCTCGGCTTCGCGGTGCGTGGTTTGCTCATCGGCGTGCTGACCGGACTGTGCTGGCTCCTCGGACAGGCAGCCCCGCGTGCAGCAGCGGTCCTCGCCGCGGTCCTCGCGATCGGGGCCGCCGCGCTCGCATTCCTCGGCACAAACGCTGCACCGAGCGCCTGGGCATGGGCCACCCCGACGGTCGACGTCCCGGGGATCGTCGTCCTTGGAACGGTTGCGGTCGTTGGTGTCGTGGTGATGCCGTGGCTGCTCGACAGGATTCGCGGGGCAACCATCGCCGCACAGTCGGCCCAGTGGAACGTCGCGATCGCCCACGCGGTCAGCCTCGATTTCGCTGCCGCGTCCGAGTCATACCAAGCGCTCCCGACGGCAGGACGTCAGTTGCGCGCGGTACTCGACGGTGCGTCGCCCGTCGTGATGGTGTTGGTCCGTGACGCCGTCGGCGCGTTACGGACGCCGGCTCGACTCGTCGGCGGGGTGCTCACGATCGCTGCTGCCGGTCTGGCGCTCGTCCTCGCGGCGCAGAGTGTGACGGCAGCGCCCCTCCTCGGAGCGGTCGCCGCCGCCCTGGTGTACGTCGGGGCTGGCGCCTCGACCCGCGGCGTCCAGCATGTCGCACAGGTGTCGCGCGACCAGCCCCTGTACGGCTTCAGCGACGGATCGTTGCTCTTCCTGCACAGCATCTTCCCCGTAGCGTTCAGCGTCGTCATCACACTCGCGTCCACGGTCGGCGTCGGCACGTTCGTCGCTGCCAGTTCCCTCGCTGCGCCGATCTGGGGGGCAATCGCGCTCCCGACGGTCGTGGTCGCGGCGCGGGTCAGCAACGCCCTCCGGGGCCCCTCGCCGCTCTTCTTGATGACACCAGCACCGTCCGCGGTCGGCGATCCGATGCCGTTGCTTCGGATCCTCTGGGCTCTCGATGCCCCGCTCCTCGCGATCCTGGCGGGCTCATCGGCGGGGGCGGGATCCCTGCCGTCGGTCGTGGCGGTCGCCGTGGTCATCGCTCTCTTCCTGCTCGTCCGGTGGGCACGCCGAGGCTGACCGTTCTCCGTGGTGGACAGGTCGTTCTGCGTCTGTTAGCGTGCCAGCCATGGCACCCTTTCAAGGGGGAGTGGTGCCAAAGGCGCGAGGCTCGTGGACCACGGCGGTCCAGGGCCCGGCGTCTGAAAACATGTCGAGCGGGGGCTTCGAGTGATGTTCAGTACCGAGTGATCTCGACTGCAGCCGCGCTGATCGGACCCGCGCGTGCTCGTCATCTCGCACTCCGCCACGCCGAGCGTTGAGCCGCAACGCCTGACGTCCCGTCGCACCGCACGCTCCCCGTCGGTGCCTCCCGCGCGCCCGGATGCCGGTCGCGCACGCAGCGTGCTCCGACTGCGAGGCGCTGCCCCATTGCCACCTCCTCACGAGGTGCACCATGCCGGGACGACCGTTCCGGCACACGAGAAAGGGAATCCGATGAACAGTGAAGTCCTCGAAGTCCAGGCGTTCGCAAACACGGCGCTGTCGTCCGCAGAAGCAGGCGCACGCGCCGATGCCTCCATCCCGGCCATGACAACCCCGACGATCGTCGCCGCGGCCGAGTTCGTGGTCGCCGGCAGCACCATCTGCCTCATCTGCTAGGACTCGCGGCTCCCCGCTCGGCGACGAGCGGGGAGCTTCCCTCCTCGTCCGCACCCTCCGGAGGCCAACGTCTTGCTGCTGCACCGCATCCGTCCACCCCGCCGATCCGTCAACGACCCACGGCAACGTGCGATCAACGCCACCATGGCGCCGATCGCCGTCGGCCAGATCCTCAGCTCGGTCGAGGCGCTCACGATCGGACCCCTCTACCGGCGCGACGGGCTCCTCCGGGGCGTTTCCGCGCGCGGCACCGTCCCCGGGACGCTGCGGCACCGCCTGGCGTCCGCCCTCGACGCCCCTGCCACCCCGAAGGTGCTGGCCGCCGTCAACTTGGCGGCGTCCGTTGCGCTCCTGCTCGGCCGGAACCGTCGCCCCGTGCAGATCGCCGCTTCGGCGGTAATCGGTGCATGCAACCGCTTGAACGAGGTACGCACTCCGTACGGCCGGGACGGCGCTGACCAGATGACCGCCGTCATCACGCAGTACCGGGCTGTCTCCGCACTCATCCCGGGTGCCGAGCGCTCGGACGACCTGTTCCTCCGTGCCGTGAACCTGCAGGCCGGGCTGAGCTACTTCGTCTCCGGGTTCGCGAAGTTGTTTGGGTCGAGCTGGGTGCAGGGCGATGCGCTCGGCGAGGTCGTCCAGACCCAGGCGTACGGCAGCGGTCCCGCGGCGAAGTTCCTCAAGTCGCGACCGCGGCTGACCCGGGCGCTGACCTGGGCGACGCCGGTTTGGGAGATCGCGTTTCCGATCGTGTACGTCGTCCCCGAGCGGTGGGGCAACGTCCTGCTCGTCGGCGTCAAGGGCTTCCACGTCGCCGTCGCCGCGGTCATGGAGCTTCCGCGCTTCATCTGGGGCTTCACGGGTTCGCATGGCGCGGTCCAGTACGTGGTCGGTCGGCATGCGCTGCCCTCCGTCAGGCTCGAGCGTCTCGTCCTGACGGCGGCCGTCGCGATCACCGCGACGACTGCCACGTACGCGGCCGGACAACGGGCGATCGACGTCGAGCGGCGGCGCGGCTTGAAGGGGACGGCGCTGCTCCCGGTCGGTGACGGCGAGGTCGAATACCTGCACAGTCCGCCGACGGCGGCCGGCACCGACCCCGCGACGGCACCCGTGGTGATCCTCGAAGCCGGCCTTGGCAACCCGCTGGACGCCTGGGCTTGGGTGTCCGCGATGGCCCGCTCCGACTTTCACCTCGTCGCCTATCACCGTCGCGGGTACGGTCAGACGACCTCGTCGGCGGACCCGCACACCGCCGTCGACGCGCTCGTTCGGCAAACCGGGTCGTCCGGTCCGCTCGTCGTGGTGTCCCACTCGATTGGTGTGCTGGCGCTCGCCGGCTACGCCGACCGTGACGTGGCCGGCCGGAGGATCACATCAGCGGTCGTGGTCGACGGGACTGACCCCGACCTCCTCGCGACCGACCGACGAGACCGCAAGCGGGTCGGGTCGTTCCTGCAGTCGCAGCTGCGCAGCATGTTCGCCGCGCTCACCGGCATCTACAACTTCGCCCCGCACGCCGTGGACCGCCAGTCCCGGTACGAACCGGACCAACAGATGGGCACAGTGCAGTTCGTATTCAGTCCGCGCAACATCTACCGCGCGACCCGCGAGTACTTCGAGTTCGACACGGATCGGGCGCTCGAGGTCCTTCGGGGCATCCCGAATCGGTATCTCGTCGCCTCCCAGGAGAACGCCGCACAGCAGGCCGAACTCGCCCGGAAGCTCGGCGCGGCACACCGACTCGTCGCGGACGCATCGCACCGGTCCGTCATCGGGTTCCGTCAGAACGCCGCACAGGTGGCAAAGGTCGTCGAGGAGGCCGTTGATGCGGCTGCGTAGAGTTCGCCGAGCGATCGGTGCGGTGGCCGCCGGCGCGCTCACCGCGCACCTCATCGCGACGACTTTGTTCAACACTCCGGACTCGTTCAACCTCGACCTCCGGCGGTACGTCGGTGGATGGACGCTGCCCGGCTGGCGGTTCTTCGCACCGAACCCCGGCGTGCAGAACGTCCACCTCCTCGTCCGGACTGGCGACGGTGACACGACGGGGACACCTTCCCAGTGGCAGGACATCACGCCGACAATCGGTCACCACATCACGAACGTCGTCTTCCACCCGCGGAGCCGCGGGCCGAAGGCGCTCTTCGACGCCATGCAACAGCTGTCGGTGATGAAGGCCAACTACTCGCGGTTCGATTGGATCACGTCGAGCACGCCGTACGAGCTCGTCACCGATGCCGCGCGCGGTCTCCTCCCCTCACGCACGGACGAGCGCTTCCAGTTCCTGCTCGTCAATTTCTTCCCTTCCGCAGTCGACGACCAGCGGGTACAGCCGATCCTGGTCTCCGAGTGGGAACACATCAGGCCAGAGGGGCGCGTCACGACTGGGGAGCGCAATTGACCACGCAGTCGTCGCTAACGCCCTTCGCAGGCCACGAGCTGCACCTGCACGTGTCGGGCTCGATCTCAGCCTCGCTCGTGCCCTGGTGGGTCAACTGGCTGCGCTTCACCACCCCGGACGTCGTGGTGAACCTGTCGGTCTCGACCCGCGCGACGGCGTTCGTGTCGGTCAATGCGCTCCGAGCCCTCGCCAACGGCCAGGTCTGGCTCGACGACTGGGACGAGCCGTCCGTCCCGCACTCCTGGCGGGACGGACAGAGCGGTACCTCGGAGTGCTTCGTGGTGTTCCCCGCGACGCTCGACACCGTGATGCGCTTAGCTCAAGGACGCGCTGATTCGCCAGCCCACATGATGCTGCAGATTACTGATTTACCCATCATCTTCGCCGACGTCTTCCCCGCTGAGAACGAGGTCATCGAACACTGGCTTGAGGTCCTGCGCAAGCGTCCGAATGTGTCGTTCGCCCCGCGCATCGAGACTCCTCGAGTGACTGACCGGTCGACCACCTCGAGCGGTTTCAACCTCCCCGGTGCGCTGGCGCTCGCGAACCAAGCGATCGCAGATCGGCGAGGGTGACGGCGTCACACTCCTGAACACGACCACTGCGGACGGCAGGCGCGGTCTCGAAGCGCCTCGCGTCGATCCGGGCCGGCGCCGAGCAGCTGTTCGACGTCTAGTCCGAAGCCCCTCCTGATCAGGGTTTACCCGAAAAAGTGGGAAAATCGAAGCCGGCCCAGGGGAAACCCAGCCAGCGAGGCCGAGCCGGGGTGCCTGCATCCGCCCAACGCGCGGGTCCCCGAGACCGGCAAACGACCCGCCAGCGTGATCGATCTGCAGACCGGTCTCCAGAAGAGCGCTCGGCCTCGGACGAGGGCTCTCGTCTGTCAGGTGCCCACGGTCTCGATGATCCTCATCCTGCTGGCAAGGTTCGATCTCCTGGTTGCTCCTCATCGGACCGGCGCGTGGCTCCCACTGGTCGTGGTCATGCCCTGCATCCTTCGGCGTTCGCCATCGAGCGACCGGCGCGACCGGAAGGCGCGGACCTGAGTTCCGGTGTCCCAGTCGACGGTCCACCCCGGTTCGCGGCGACTCGGGTCCCCCACAGTCGCCGCCGCCTGCTGGTGTTCCCGTTGAGGTTGTCGTTCACCTGAAGAAGTCGGCGTACCTCGGCCCCGTGACACCGAAGGGCGGCACGTACTCGCCGCGGTCTTCGATCGCGTCTGCGGCTTGCGGACTGACGGTGATCGAGCTGTCCTCGCGGACGCGAGCTTCGATCATCGCCGCGAGCTCGCTCGGAGGCGTCAGCCCTCGGCGTCGCCACTCCCGCGGTGACCGCCGCAAGGCATCGAGTTCCGAGTTCCCCAACTTCATCTGACATTCCCTCTTTGCGTGTGGTGATCGCGCCAGACGGAGCGGCAGCACACGATGCGCATGGACCGCAGTGCCATGCCGAACAGCGTCCGTGTCTGGCCCCGGGGAGCTGCAGCCCGCGAGCGTTGCGGGCTCCGCGGAGCGTTGCCTCGCTCTGCCGTTGCGGTGCTCGGCGCGTCCTTCACAGACGGCTTCTCGTACCCCGCCCGGAGGACGCCGCCCTCGAAGTCCGCGTCGTCCAGGCGCGAGAAGGATTCGGAGGAGCCGAACGCGCCCGTGCGAGTGGTGACCATCGCGGCGCGCCGCGTCTCGTTGACGACGGAGACCTGGCCGACCGTTTCGAGGTTCACGTCATCGGCCCCGCGAACGCTGGCGCCGATGAGCTCGTCGATGCCGCTGTTGTCGATCACGTGCTTCTCCTTGTCAACGGCGCCGTCGTCCGAGCGCAGGTGCGGAGTCTCGAGGTGCGCACAACCTGGCGCGCTTGTCCGGCTTACGGCGTAAGTCACGTCGGAACTTACGCCGTAAGCGCGGGTACCGTCACCAGGACCGGTCGCTGCCTCCCGGTGACCGGGAGGCGCGGGATCGCGAACCAGCAGGGAGGCGTGTCCGTGGCGGAGCATCCGAGGACGAACCGGTCAGGATCGGGAGCGCTGAGGCTCAGTCGCGGCCTCGTGGTCGAGACCGCGCTCGGGCAGATCGACCGGTCGGGCACGCAGGGCCTGTCGATGCGATCCCTCGCGCAGGAACTCGGTGTCGAGGCGATGTCCCTCTACCGGTACGTCCACGGGAAAGAGGACCTCCTCGAGGGGGTCGTCGCGTCATTGATGGGCGAACTGACCTCGCAGCTCGAGGAAGCGCAGGGGGAGCACTGGCAGGTCTTCCTGCAGACGGTCGCGCACGAGGTGCGACGGATCGCCGACAGCCACCCGAAGGCGTTCCCGCTCGTGGCCACGCGCCACCCGGCAGCACCGTGGCTGCGTCCACCGCTTCGGAGCATCGAGGTCGTCAACACGTTCCTGACCGCGCTGACCAGGAACGGCTTCACCGATGCACAGGCCGTGAACGCCTACCGCGCCTTCAGCAGTTTCCTGCTCGGGCAGCTGCTGCTGCAGTCCGTCGTCCGCGGAGCCGAAGCAGGGCCCGCTGAGGAACCCCTCGACGAAGGAGGCGCCACGGTCCCTGAGGGAGATGGATCGATGTCGTTGGACGCCGCGCCGGAAGTCCGTCGACTCCGGGCGTTGCTCAGCGAGGACCGGAGCGACGAGGAGTTCGAGGTCTCCCTCGAAAGTCTCCTCGATCGTCTCGACCGCGAGCTGTCGCAATGAGCAAGTCCGGGTAGCGCATCGGTCGGCGCACGACACCCATCCCCGCCTGGCCTCCACAGGGAACGGGTAACCGGGCAGTAGGGCACGTCAGAGTCAACTGAACCTGCAGCAGTCCCTCATCACCGAGCCTGATGGCGTGTGCGGCACGGGCACGCAGGAGCCGGCCTCGGCGTTCGGCGCGGGTCAGCCGGTCGCCGCAGCCGTCCGCTTGCCGGCGCGGAGGTGCACGAGCGCAGCGACGACCACGAGCGCCACCACCAGCGCACCGTACGCGACGGCGGTCCGCTGCAGGCCCCAGACGCCAGCGGCGAGCCCAGCGCCGAGCGCCGGCATGCTGAACGCGGCGTAGCTGACGATGTACATCGTCGCGAAGACCTGACCGCGTTGGTGCCCCGGGGCCTCCCGACCGAGCACGGCGGCCCCCGCGACCGAGCGGAGCCGTTCGGGGACGGTCGAGGCGAGTGCGGTCCCCGCGGTCCCGGCCACGAAGAAGACGGCGAGGACGACCCCGACCACGAAGTGGTCCTGCACGCCGAGCACGCCGCCGATGACGGACGACCCGAGCGACAGGTACAGGCCCGCGAGAGCCCACGCGGCACAGATGAGCGGGAGCAGCGCGAGGAACGTGGGGCGGACCTCCCGGGGGAGGCCCGCGGTCGGCAGCAGCGACCGGAGGAGCGATTCGCGCGGTACCGGACGGTCCTCGCTTCGTTCGCCGACCCTCCAGACCAGCGCCGCGAGCGCGAGGTCGACCGCGGCGAGCACCCAGAACACGAGCTGGCGTGGCAGGGGCGCGTACTCGACCAGGCCGCCGGCGAGCACGGCGCCGACGGCGATGCCCAGCGAGGGCACCGCGCTGCTCACGATCGAGCCGGACCGGGAGGTCGGGGCTGCGTCCACGATCATGGCCGTCAGTGTGCCGGTGGCCGCGCCGACCGCGAGACCCTGGAGGACCCGGGCTGCGATGAGCGCAGCGGTCCCGTCGGCGCCGGCGAACACGAGCATCCCGACGGCGAGGACGAGCAGGGACGCCGAGGCCACCGGACGGCGGCCGACCCGGTCCGAGAGGGCGCCCACCGTGAGCAGGGCGACGAGCAGTGCCGCGACGTAGACCGCGAAGACGACCGTGAGGGTGAAGGTTGAGAAGTGCCACAACCGCTGGTACGTCGGGTACAGGGGTGCGGGGGCGGAGGCGGCGGTGAGGATCGCCGTGCCGGACGCAGCGGCGATGGCGAACGCGACGGGTCGGGACGGCATGCGGACGGACCTCCTTAACGCAGTGATCGTTGCGATAAGAACGGTAGGCCAGGGTCGACACAAAAGCAATGGACGTTGCGACAATGGAGGCATGCCCTCCTCGGAACCGGTCAGCCGTCCCGGCGGCCGGAGCGCGCGCGTCCTCGAGGCCGTCTACGCGGCCGTCGGCCAGCTGGTCGGCGAGGGCGCAGAGCGCATCAGCTTCCCGCTCGTCGCCGAGCGGGCCGGCGTGAACCCGACGACGCTGTACCGACGGTGGCCGGACGTCGGCGCACTCCTGCAGGACGCCACGGTGGCGGCACTCACGCGTGAGGGGGACCCGGTCCCCGACACCGGGTCGCTCGACGGCGACCTCATCGGCTGGGCCACCGCCGTGGTCCGGGACATCGGCCGGATCGAGCGCGCACGGTTCCTGCGCGCGATGGTGTCGGCGCGGACGGATCTCGTCGTGCACTGCGCCGTCACCGAGCGGCGGCGTGAGCAGGCCGCCGCCGTGATCGGCCGGGCCGCTGCCCGTGGCGAGGCGCCGCCGACCGTCGACCAGGTCCTCGACCACGTGATCGCACCGCTGTACTACCGGACGGTGTTCGCCCTGCCGGTGAGCGAGGAGGACGCGGTGCGGTTGGTGGGGGACGTGCTCGCGATGGCGCGGTGAGCCGGAGCGGGGCTCCGTGGGCCGCCATGACTTCGGCTGGATGAGGGTCCTGACAGTAACGGGTCCCTCGACCCCCGGAAACACGGCACACCCCTCGGACAGGGGTGCCCAGCGCCGTCACGCCGCTCGCTAGCATCGCGCCTGAGTGAGAGTCGCTCGTACTTCTCACCGATCGCACTCTGGGGGAAGCATGGCCGGCATCGTGGCGCGGGCGTATCGGCTATCGGCGTCAGCCGCATGAGCCACCGCGGACGTGGCCTGCGCCCGAGAGGGTTCCCGAGTCGGGCTGCCGTCGTCACGATCGGAGTCACGTCGGCCGTCGCCGCCGCGCTGACCGCGACACCGGCGACGGCCGCGTCGCTCAGCGCGGCCCCGGGGACGTCGGTCAGCGGCCACGTCGCGAGCTCGGCCCGCGTCGCCGCCGCGCCGGCATCCTCCAAGAGCGTCAGCACGCCCGCGGTCAGCCGGCCCTCCGGGACGTACACGGTGGCCCTGAATGCGACGCGCTGGACCGCGGTCGGCAAGACTGGCATCCAAGTCAAGTCGCAGGGCAGTTCGTCCAGTGCGGTCCGGAGCGTCTCGATCAGCGTCGTGAGCTCGACCACCGCCCAGACGCGACACCTCGACGGCCTGGCCCTCGACATCAAGCGGACCGATCGCACCACGAGGTCCGGGGCGGTCCAGCTCCAGGTGCCGAGGAGCCTGTTGACCAGCACCGACGGCGCTGACGTCGCGGACCGGACGACCTGGGTGACCCTGCCCGCCGGAGCGGCGCTCTCGGCGACGAACGCGACGGCGGTGACGACGACGGCGAGCTCGGGCTCCGTCGTGCTCACCCCGAAGATCACCACGACGGCGACCACGGTCGCGGCGACGAGCGGACCGGTGTCGGCGAGCGGCACGGGGTCGTTCGCCGCGGCCCCCACCGTGCCGTCCTCGGCCCCGACCGCTCCGTCCGTCGCGTCCTCCGCTGCGACCGTCCCGTCGTCCGCTGCGACCGTCCCGTCGTCCGCCGCGACCGTCCCGTCGTCCGCTCCGTCCGTCGCGTCCTCCGCCCCGGACGTCGCCGCGCAGACGGGGTCCCTCTCGTGGACCTACCCGATGACGGTCCCGCCTGCGCCCGCGGGCCCGACCCCGCACCTCGCGCTCGCCTACGACTCGCAGTCGGTCGACCGCGAGACGGGTTCCACGAACAACCAGCCCTCGGCGATCGGCGACGGATGGAGCCTCACCGGCGGCGGTTTCATCCAGCGACAGTACGTCTCGTGCTCGCGGGACGACAGCGCCGCCGTCGCGACCTCCGGCGACCTCTGCTGGAGGACCGACAACGCGACCCTCGAGCTCGACGGTCACAGCACACCCCTGGTCCGCGACAGCGCAACGGGTGCGTGGCACCTGCAGACGGACGACGGGTCACGCCTCGAGCACCTGGTCGGGACGGCGCACGGCTGCGCCGCGAACGGAACGTCCGACACCGACTGCTGGCGCCTCACGACCACCGACGGCACCCAGTACTGGTTCGGGCTGAACGAGCTGCCCGGCTGGGCCAAGGGCAAGGCCACCACGAACTCCGCCTGGACGGTCCCCGTGTTCGGGAACGGCGCCGGTGAGCCCTGCCACGCGTCGACCTTCGCGTCGTCCTCGTGCATGCAGGCGTGGCGGTGGAACCTCGACTACGTCGTCGACACGCACGGCAACGCCGAGGCGTACTACTACGACGCCGAGACGAACAGCTACGGCAAGGACGGCAGCAGCACCACCTCGTACACCCGCGGCGGACAGCTCGACCACGTCGACTACGGCCTGACCAGGAGCACGGTGTACTCGTCGAACGCGGCCACGGGCCGGGCCTCGTTTGGTTACGACGCCTACGGCCGGTGCAGCGACACCACGCACAAGACGTGCACCAAGGAGAGCCTCACCGCGGCGGCGACCAAGCCGGCCACCGCCTCCGCCTACCCCGATGTGCCCTGGGACCAGTCGTGCAGCGCCAGCTGCTCCGCGCACCGCGTTCCCACGTTCTGGACCGACGCGATGCTCGACACCGTCACCACGAGCGTCCGTTCGGGTTCGGGCTCCGCGACCGTCGACAAGTGGACCCTGTCGCACTCGTTCCCCTCGCCCGGCGACGGCACGAGCGCGGCCCTCTGGCTGACCCAGGTGCAACACACCGGGTACGCCGGGAGCACGAGCATCAGTGAGCCCGCGACCAGGTTCGCGGGTGTCCGGATGCAGAACCGGGTGTCCGCGACGGGCGGGCTGGCGCCGCTCGACAAGTGGCGGATCTCGTCGATCACCGCCGCGACGGGCGCGGTGATCTCGGTGAATTACTCCGCACAGCAGTGCACCGCAGCGCGGGCATCGGTGATCGAGGCGGCAGCGGCGAGCAACGACGAGCGGTGCTTCCCGCAGCCGTGGGCATCGTCCGTGGTGCCGGCGGCCGCAGCGCGCCAGGACCTGTTCCACGAGTACGTGGTCACGAGCGTCGTCCGCGACCCGAAGACCGGCGGCGGCGACGACCCCGCGCAGGAAACCGACTACGTGTACACCGGAACACCGGCCTGGAGGTACGACACGAGTCCGTCGACGCCGGCCGCGCAGCGCACGTGGTCGGTCCCGGCGGGCTTCGACCGGGTCGAGGTGCGCGAGGGCGCGCCCACGACACCGTCGGCGCAGAAGACCACGGACTACACGTTCTTCCGGGGCCTCGACGGCGATCGCGCTGCCGCCAGCGGTGGGACGAAGACCGTCGCCGTCACCGGGACGACGATCCCTGACACGCGGTGGTTCGCGGGCCGGGTGTACGAGGAGAAGGACCTCGACGGGGTCGGCGGCTCGCTGTTGTCCGACACCGTGCACACACCGCGGGCCGGGAGCGTCGAAGCGGACGACGGCCTCGACACGGCCCGGGTCGTCGCCGACGGGAACAGCACCACCACGGAGCCGATCGCGTCCGGTGGGAGCCGCACCACGCAGACCACGGCGACCTACGACGCCCACGGGGACCCGACGTCCGTGACCACCGCGACGTCGGACGCCGGCACCACGTGTGTCACGACGTCCTACGCGCCGGCGAACACCGACGCTTGGATCGTCGACCTGCCACAGGAGGTGACGGAGACGGGCGCTGCCTGCGGTGGCGACCCGGGCCTCCCGGCCGATGTGGTGTCGGACACCGAGACGAGCTATGACGGGCACGCGTTCGGCGCCGTGCCGACGGTCGGCGACGCGACGTCGACCCGCAGGGTCACGTCGTACAGCGGATCCACACCCGTGTGGACGACGACCGACACGAGCACGTACGACGCGCTCGGTCGGCGGACCAGCTCCCGGGACGCGCTCGGCCGGACGACCACGACCGCGTACACGCCGACGGTCGGCGGGCCTGCCACGCGCGTGACCACGACCAACCCGATGGGCTGGACGAGCACCACCGGGTACGACGGCACGCGCGGCGAGGTCCTCACGCAGACCGCGGCGGACGGCGGCCTCACCACGACCACGTACGACGCCCTCGGACGCCGTACGGACGTGTGGCTGCCCGGTCGGGCGCGCACGACGTACCCGACGTCGCCGTCCTCGGCCTACGCCTACACCGAGTCGCAGACCGCGCCGTTCGCGGTCGCCACCACGACCATGAACGCCACCACGAGCGTGACGACCGACACCCTGTTCGACGGCCTCGGGCAGCAGGTCCAGACGCAGGCGCCGTCGCCCTCCGGCGGCTCGATCGTCACCGACGACCAGTACGACGCCCAGGGGCGCGTGGTCGTCGTCGACCACGACTACTGGGCGAGTGCGGTGGCGCCGTCGGCCAAGCTGTTCGTGCCCGCGAACCAGCAGCAGATCCAGTCCTCGACCCAGACGCAGTACGACGCGGCCGGCCGCACGCTGGCGACGGCCACGCGGTCCTTCGGCAAGGAGCTGTACCGGACGACGGACACCTACCCGGGGAGCGACGAGGTCGTCACCACGCCGCCGAGCGGTGGGATCCCGACGGCGACCTCCACGGATTCCCTCGGGCGGTGGACGAAGCTGGTGCAGTACCTGGGCAGCACCCCGTCGAGCAGCACGGGGGCCGACACGACCACGTACGGGTACGACGCCGCCGGGCAGATGACGTCGATGACCGACCCGGCCGGCAACGAGTCGCGGTGGACCTACGACCTCCAGGGCGACCAGGTGTCCGCCGTCGACCCCGACTCCGGGATGACGACCGCCACCTACGACCTGGACGGCGAGCAGCTCATCCGGACGGACGCGCGGGGACGGACGGTGGCGTACACGTACGACGACGACGGCCGGAGGACCGCCGAGTACGACGGCAGCACCAGCGGCGCGCTGCTCGACTCGTGGACCTACGACAGCCGCAAGGTCGGTCAGCTGACGTCATCGTCGAGCTACACGGGCTCGGTGCCCGGTGTCCCCGGCGCCGCGTACACGACGTCTTACTCCGGGTACAACGCGTACGACGAGCCCACGGGCGAGACGATCTCGATCCCGTCGGCAGCACCCGCGTTCGGTGGCACGACCTACACCCTCGCCTACGGGTACGCGGTGGACGGTTCGCTCCTCGCGACCACCTACCGAGCGATGGGGGGTCTCGCGGCCGAGAAGGTCGTCACGAACTACAGCGCGCTGGGTGACCCGGTCGGGATCGGCGGCGCGGCTGATTACGGTGACGTCCTCGTGAACGCGCTCGGCCAGGTCGCGCAGATCGACCGTGGCGGGACCGTGGCGAACTCCTCCGCCTACTCGTACGACGAAGCGACCGGGGCGCTCACCGGCATCGAGGACATGACCGGCACCGGATCCGCCACCGTGGTCCAGGCGGACCGGACCTACCACCGGAACGACGCCGGCGTCATCACCTCGGCGGTCACGACCGGCGCGGCGGGGGCTGAGATGCAGTGCTTCGGCTACGACTCGCTCCAGGAGATCACCAACGCCTGGACCCCCGCCTCGGGTGCCTGCGCCAGCGCTCCCACGGCCGCAGGCCTCGGCGGCGCTGCGCCCTACTGGCACAGCTACGCCTATGACACCGCGACCGGGAACCGCCTGTCGGAGACGGACCACTCCGCAACCGGCGGTCCGGACACGACGAGCACGTACGCCTACCCGGCAGCGGGCTCGGACCAGCCCCACGCCGCACAGTCGGTGACCACGACCGACGGGACCACCACGACGACCGACCAGCTCGCCTACGACGCGGACGGTGACACCACGAGCCTCGACGGGCGCGCTGTGGCGTACGACGCTGACGGCAGGGTGCAGTCGATCACCGCGGCGGACGGTGGCCAGGTGCAGGGTGACGTCCATGACGCGAACGGCCACCTGCTGCTGCAGGACGACCGGGTCGACGGTGCTTCCCTCGTCATCGGCGACACCGAGCTCCACCAGGCGCCGGGGTCGACCACCGTGACTGCATCGCGCACGTACTCCGTCCGGGGCATCACCGTCGCCGAACGGGACACCGACGGCACCGGTGCCGCGACCGTCTGGTTGCTCGACGCCGACGTCGACGGGACCGTCGACCTCGAGAGCAACTCGAGGACCGGTGCGGTCGTGCGGCGGTGGTTCGACCCGTTCGGCGTCGCCGTCAGCAGCGATGCCGGCTGGAGCTCCGACCACGGCTTCCTGAACCAGCCGACCTCGAGCTCCACGGGGCTGACCGAGGTCGGACCGCGGGTCCTCGACTCCGCGCTCGGGCGGTACCTCGCACCCCGGACCGGAGCCGGAGCCGGACCCGGAGCCGACCCCGGACCGACGGGCGTGCAGCAGACGAGCCAGTACTCGTACGGCGCGAACGACCCGGTGACGCCGACTGGTCCGGGCGGCGCCTGGTCCTCCTCGGTCACGGGTCCGCAGCCGTCGGCTGGCCCGGTCGGCATGCCGGAGCCGCCCGCGGCCGACTCCGGAGCTCCGTGGTCCCGCTGAGGCGCCGCGGGCGGACCACGCACATCGTCCGTCCCGGCTGACGCCCGGACCGCGAGCGGGGGCGCTTCAGCATGGGTGCGTCGCTCTTGGTCGATCTGTGGTGATGCCGGCCGGGCGCCAGGTGTCGTCGCGCATCACCGCAGGCTCACCGACGGCATCGAGATCGAGGTCGAGATCGTGACCGATACCGTGCCGCGTTCCGGTCGAGGATGCTCGGTCAGCCTCACTTGAGTGCGCTACCACGACTGGGCGATACAGGTGAGAGCGCTGGACCATTGAGGACGGAGGGGACTGCATGGAATCCGGGCGGTTGCAGGAGGACGTACCGCATGCCGGAGCGCGAGAGCTGCTGCGGTGATCGACAGGGGACGGTGGTGGACATGGTGACGATGTACCGCTGTCCTGTGTGCAGATATCCCGGCTTGTACGAGCCGGCGCGTAATCGGTACGGTCTTCCCTCGTTCGATATCTGCCCCTGTTGCGGCTATCAGTTCGGCGTGACGGATGACGACAGGGGCATCGATTACGACCAATGGCGGCAGAACTGGCTTGATCTTGGTGCGCCTTGGTGGTCTCGCGAGGGTCCACCAGAAGGATGGGATCTCGAGCGGCAGCTCAGGGAGGTGTGAGCGTGAAGATCACGGATCTGGATCAGCCCGTCGCGTTCGGGACGCGCACGTTCCCCCTCTCGACCCTGATCGAGGATTGGGCGGCCAGGGTTCTGAAGTTCGCCGAAGATCCGACGACCGAGACTGAACGCCCGTGGACGTTCGACGACTACCTCGGCGCGCTTCACCTCCGCGACGTCTCGACCCCCGCGTAGACCGCCCGCCGCACGAGTAGGTGATCGCGCTCGGCCGCGTTCTCGACCAGGGCGAGTGCGCGATCGCACGCGACCACGGCCTCCTCGGGCCGCCCGCTGCGGTGGAGCAGCTCGGCGCGCGTCGCCGCGAGGTGGTGGTTTCGGGCGAGCCGGGCGTCGTCCCGCAACCGCTCGAGTTCGACGAGGGCGGCGACGGGGCCGTCGACCTCGGCGGTGGCGACCGCCCGGGCGAGCAGGACCATCGGCGACGGCCACGCGCGGGCGAGCGCGTCGTACAGTGCCCGGATCTGCCTCCAGTCCGTTGCCGCGGTGGACGGCGCCTCGGCGTGCAGGACGGCGATCGCGGCCTGCAGCGCGAAGCGTCCGGGCGGGGGCCGGAGCGCGCGGAGTGCGCGGTCACGGGCCTCCTCGATCATGGCGCGGTCCCACCGGCTCCGGTCCTGGTCGGCGAGGGGGACGAGCGCGCCGGCGGCGTCGACCCGCGTGCTGCGTCGGGCGTCGGTCGCGAGCATGAGCGCGAGCAGGCCCTGCACCTCGGGGTCGTCGGGCAGCACCGCCACGAGCATCCGGCCGAGTTCGACGGCCCGGTCCAGGAGGTCCTGCTGCAGCAGTCCCGCACCGGACGGAGCCGTGTGGCCGGCCGTGAACACGAGGTGCACGGTGGCGAGGACCATCGGCAGCCGGTGCGGGAGCTCGGCGGCCGGCGGGGTGCGGAACGGGATCCGCGCGTCGTGGACCTTCCGCTTCGCCCGGGTGAGCCGGGCTGCCATGGTCGCCTCCGGCACCAGGAGCAGCCGCGCGGCGTCGGCGGTGGGGATCCCGCACACCAGGCGGAGCGTCAGCGCGAGCTGGGACTCGGGGGCGAGCGCCGGGTGACAGCACAGGAACACCAGGTCGAGGCGGTGATCGGGGGTGTCCCGCGGCTCCGACGGGGACGGCGACGGATCCGGCTCGACGAGCAACGGGAGCTTCCGCCGCAGCGTCATCGCCCGGCGGACGGCGTCGAGTGCGCGACGACGGGACACCGTCGCGAGCCAGGCCACCGGGTCGTCGGGCACGCCGCCGGTCGACCAGGCCTCGATCGCCGTGGCCGATGCCTCCTGCACACACTCCTCGGCCAGGTCGAGATCGCGCGTCACCCGCGCCGTGGCGGTGAGGAGGCCCGCCCACCCGCGGCGGTGGGCCTCCTCGAGCGCCGCGCGCACGACCGCCGGGGTCGTGCCCGTCATGCCCCGTCGGCGGCGGGGACGCCAGGAGCCTGCCCGGAGGCCGCTCCCACGTCGCCGCGGACCCATCCGCCGACCACCGGCCGGACCTCCACCGCGCCGCCCTGCCACGTGGCCGGGTTGCGGGCGGCGATCGCGAGTGCAGCGTCGAGGTCGGGCGCCTCGATGATGCCGAGGCCGGCGATGACCTCCTTCGTCTCGGCGAACGGGCCGTCGCTGACCACGCCGTCCCGGACCGTGGTGGTCACCTCGGGCGGTGTCAGTGCGAAGGCCGCCACGAGCGCGCCCGACGCGATGAGGTCGGCCGCGTGCTGGTCGTGTTCGGCGAGGTCCTCGGCGGTGGCCGGACCTGCACCGGGGTAGATGAGGATCGCGTACTGGGTCATGTCGTCTCCCGTCGTCGTCGCCGGTGGTTCCACCGGTACTCCCTTGTCGAACGGGGTGTGCGGGAATCGACAGGCGGCGCGGACGACGTTTCCACAGGGGCAGGGTCGGGACGCGTTCCGACTACCCGCGGCGCTCTGCCGTGATGGCGTTCCGGATGCGCAGGTCGAGGTCGTCGAGTTCGTCGAGGACGTCGCGCGCCGCGAACACGCGGTCACGCTTCCGGTCCGTGACCTCGTGGATCACGCCCGAGTCCTCGAGTCGAGCGACAGCGCGGAACACCGTCTGCTCGTCGCGATGCGTCTCATGGGCCATCTGCTCGACGGTGAACACCGGGAGCGCGAGGAGATGGTCGATGACGTCCTCCGCGCCCGAACCCCGGCGTGGGCTGGCGGCGGCACGCCAATCGGAGGGCAGGGTGCGGAACAGCGCGGCCGTGTGCTCCGACTCACGGGCGGCGATCTGCGTGGAGAGCGCGATGTCCTCGACGATGCGGTCCGCGTCGCCATCCCGGTAGGCAGTGAGCGAGTCGAAGTAGTGCTCTGTGTCGGCCGAGAGCGCCGAGGCGACCGGCACGACCGTGCTCCGGGCGACGCCGCGACGGCGGAGCACGGCACCGAGGAGCGCTCGTCCGATGCGGCCGTTGCCATCGGTGAACGGGTGGATGGTCTCGAACTGCGCGTGCACGATCGCGGCCTGCGCCACGGGATGGACGTCGTCGGCGTTCGCGAACGTGATCAGGTCAGTCATGAGGTCGTCGACGGCCTCGGCCGGTGGCGGGACGTAGAGCGCGCCTCGCGGACTGTGGTCGCTGCCGCCGATCCAGTTCTGGACGTCACGGAGTCGCCCGGCGGAGATGCGCTCGGACGGATCTTCCGACATCAGGGCGTGGTGCGCGGCCAGGATCGCGTCGAGGGTGATCGCCGGGTGCGCCGTGTCGATCAACTTCGTCATGGCGCGACCGGCGGACACCATCGAGACGGCCGACGAGTTCGACCGGACCCCGCCCAACGCACGCGCGAAGTCCTCGACGGACGCCGTGACGTGCTCGATCTTCGACGAGGCGACGGACTCGGTCCTGACGAGGAACCCGGCGAGCGGTCGGAGGACGTCGGCGTAGGTCTCCTCGAGCGTCCGCACCTCGCGCATCGCGCGCTCGAGTTCTCGCGAGGTCACGGCCGTGAAGGGGAGCCCGGCGATGTGCGGTGGCACCGAGACGTCGACCTCGGTCAGGCGCCGATCGGCAGAGGACCCACGCCGTGAGGACGGAGTCCACGGAACGGTCCGGAACGTCCGCGCGGGCCAGGACACCACGTCTCCCTCCTGCACACAACTGACATCAGCGAGGGTTAAACTATCAGTTGTGGCCCGTAAGTGACAGTAACGGCGCCGCTATTTCCACTTACGAGCGACAAGTGACAGTAACGTGAGCGTTGCTGTCACTTCCGAGGCCAGCGGGCAGGCCCCCGGCTCAGCGTCTCAGCGGCACCGCGGATCGCGACTCGGCACGAGCCCCTGCACGAGGTACGCGTCCACCGTGTCGTCGACGCACTCGTCGCCGTAGTTGTACGCCAGGTGCCCCTCGCCGACGTGGGTGACGAGGTGCCCGGACGGGAACAGCGCGGCCAGGGTCTTCGCCTGGTGGTACGGGGTCGCGGGGTCGCCAGTCGAGCCGATGACGAGCACGGGGTCCTGCCCGCCGTGCGTCGGGGGCGGCGGGGACGCGACCATGCCGTCCGGCCACTCCCCGCAGGTGACGTCGCCGTACGCCTGGTAGGGACCGAGCGTCGGCGCCGCGTGCGAGAGCTGCTTCGCCTCGTGGCGCATGTCCGCGGTCACGTCGTCAGCGCCGCCGTCGAGGCAGCCGATCGCGGTGAACGCCTCGGTCGCGTTGTCCCAGTACTTCCCGTTCGAGCGCCGGCCGTTGTAGGCGTCGGCCGCGTGGAACGCCTTGGCCGGGTCGCCGGCCGCGACGCCGCGGAGCATGGTGGTCAGGGCGGGCCACTCCGTGGTGCTGTACAGGTCGTTGACGATCGCGGTCGAGAGCGTCGCCCCGTCGAGTCGCCGCCCGTCGCTCGCCATCAGGGGATGCGTGTCGGCCGCGTGCAGCAGGTGACGGATCCGGCTCATCGCGTGGTCGACGGTGCCCGTGAAGGGGCAGGTGGCGTCGCCGACGACGGCGCTCTCCGATCCGCGGACGCAGGCCCGGGCCCAGGCGCGGAGGTCGCCCTCGAAGCCCTTCGCCTGCGCCACGACGCCGTCGGTGGAGGTCGGGGTCCAGATGTCGACGGCGCCGTCGAGCACGAACCTGCCGACGTGGTGGGGGTAGAGGGACGCGTAGACGCTGCCGAGTTCGGTGCCGTACGAGTACCCGAGGTAGTCGAGGCGCCGCATGCCGAGATCGGCGCGGAGGAGCTCCATGTCGCGGGCGGCGCTCACCGTGTCGACGTGCCCGAGCAGCGCTCCGGTGTGCTCGGCGCAGTCGTGGGCGAACGTCCGGGCACGCTCGCGGTCCGCGGCGAGCCACGTGCTCGATCCCATGGTGCCGGGGAGGACGCTGTAGAGGTACCGGTCGAGCTCGGCGGCGCCACCGCAGTGCACCGCGCTGGAGTACCCGACGCCGCGGGGGTCGAACCCGACGACGTCGTAGTGCCGCGCGACCGTGGCCGTGACGGCGTTCCGCACGCTGCTCCCGACGAGGTCGACGCCGGACTCACCCGGCCCGCCGGGGTCGACGAGCAGCGTGCCGAGGCGCTTGCCGGTGGCGCGGTGCTCGATGAGCGCCAGGTGGATCGCGCGCGTGCCCGGGTCCTCCCAGTCGAGCGGGGCCTCCACGGCGGCGCAGCGGTCGTGACCGCACGCGGTCCAGTGGACGGCCTTCGTGAACTCGCCGAGGACCAACCGGTGCGCGATCACCGGCCCGGTCGTGAACGCGGCGATCGCCCCGCCGATCAGCCCGGCGAGCACCGCCACCACGATGAGCAGCAGGACACCCCCGGTGCGGCGTTCGGCGGTCCCCGGATGCTCCCCGGTCGTCCAGTAGGTCACGTGCTCCCCCTCGTCGGCCCGGGAACGCTACCAGTCGTGCCGTCCGCCGCGGTCCTCCCCAGAACGGGGATGTGGAGGGTCCCCGCAGCACACCCGGTGGGGAGGGCCGTCACGGCCTCACCCCGAGGGTCCCTCCGCGTGGACCCTCCGCGTGGGCCGTCTGGTCAGGGCAGGCGCGTGGCGCGCACCACGACGTCGTGGAGCACGACCGGGCCGCTGCGGCGCACGATCTCGCGCCGCGGCTCCTCCGCACGGTCGACGCGCCAGTCGGGTCCGTCGAACAGGGCGGCGACGTCGGCGGCACCGACCGTGGCCTCCTCGGGCGGTGCGGCGTCGTGCCGGTGGTGCGACCCGTGTCGGTGCCCGACGACGAGCAGCGTGCCACCGGGCGCGACCCACCCGCCGATCCGCTCGTAGAGCGCGAGCTGCGGGATCGTCGCGTGCGCGTAGGCGGTCGTCACCAGGTCGAAGCGGCGCTCGGGTTCCCAGGTGGTCAGGTCCGCGGCCACCCAGCTGACCGCGTCCGTGACCTCCGCCACGGCTGCGCGCCGTGCGGCGCGTTCGAGCGCGGTCGGCGCGATGTCGACGCCGGTCACGTGCCAGCCGTGCTGCGCGAGCCACACCGCGTCCGTCCCGGTGCCGCACCCCGCGTCGAGCGCGGAGCCGGGAGGCCCGGCCTCCGCCGCCTGCACCAGGTACGGGGTCGGAGTGGTCGGTCCCTCGGCTTCGTCGCCGTCGGCGTCGCGCCAGTGGGCGTCCCAGGAGTCGCGGTCGAAGCCGATGGTCATGACGGCATCATGCACCCCGGGCCGCGCCCGGGCGAGCCGTGCGTGGGCGACTCGTGCTCGGCCGACCTCGCGCGGGGGCCCGGGCGCGAGGGCCCGGGCGCGCAGGGCGGAGCCGTCAGGGACGCCCGGTCGCGTACTGGTTCGCCGTGATGAGCCGGTACGTCACGTCGGGGCCCGAGTCGGCGACCTTCACCCACACCCGCTCGCGGTCGCTGAACTTCATCGACACGCGGTCGTAGGCCTCGCCGCCGATGCGGTGCCCGGCGAAGTACGACGGCCGCCCCTCGGTGCTCGACAGCAGGACGCCGACGAACTCCGCGTCGGTCGGGGGTTCGCTCAGCAGCTCCGCCGGGTCGAGCTGCAGGATGATCACCTCACCGCGGACCACGTTGCCGGGGGTGCCGTCGGAAGCGTTGCGTTCGGTCATCGTCGACTCCTGCTCTCCGGGCGATCTGAGGACAGCGTAGGCGCGGGCCGATGGAAGCGGTAGGGCCGCGGGAGCGGTCGGGCTGCAGAAGCGACCGTGCCGCAGAAGCGACCGTGCCGTCGATCGCGCCGGACGGGTCAGGCGTCGAGCTCCGCGACGAGCGCCCTGACGCGCCGCCGGATCTCGTCACGGACGGGCCGCACCTGCTCCAGCGGCAAGCCCGCGGGATCGGTGAGCTCCCAGTCCTCGGAGCGCTTGCCGGGGAACACCGGGCACGCGTCGCCGCACCCCATGGTGATGACGACGTCGGACGCGCGGACGGTGTCCGTCTCGAGCACGGTCGGCCGACCGGCGGTGATGTCGATGCCGTCCTCGGCCATGGCCGCGACGGCGACGGGGTTGATGTGGTCCGCCGGTTCGCTGCCCGCCGACAGCACGGTCACGCGGTCGCCCGCGAGGTGCTGCAGGTAGCCCGCGGCCATCTGTGATCGCCCGGCGTTGTGGACACACACGAACAGGACGGTGGGGCGGTGGTCGGTCATCGTGCTCCGGGGCCTCGTGGGGCGGTGCGTGCCGCGGGACGTGTGGCACGGTGAGCAGGTTGCCCTCCCCGTCGCTCCGGTGCAACCCGACCGGCGGCCGATCTCGCGAACGTGCCCCCGGCCCTCCCGGCTGGCGCTACGTTGGGGGCGTGACCAGCGCTGGATCCGCCGAGGACGCCCCACGGCGCGGGTACCGCAAGGGGGCGGAGCGGCGCGCGCAGATCCTCGACGAGATGATCCGGATGGTCGCCGAGCAGGGGGTCGACGCGTCGTCGATCCGTTCTGTGGCGGACGCGCTCGGCATCTCGCACGCGGCGCTGCGGCACTACTTCTCGTCCCGGGACGAACTCCTCGTCGCCGTGTACCGGGAGCACGAGGTCCGCACCGTCTCGGCGGCCGAACCCCCGACCTCGGCGATCGGGGACATGCGCGAGAGCACCGACCGCAACCGGTCCGTGCCCGGGCTGGTGCAGCTCTACACGACGCTCGCGGCCGACGCGGTGCAGGAGGGCCACCCGGGGACGCGGGAGTTCATGCGCGAGCGTTTTCGATCGCTGCGCCACGACCTCGCCGAGCTCATCCGACGCGACCAGGAGGCCGGGCGGATCCGCGCGGACCTCGACGCGCAGGACCTCGCCTCGCTGAGCATCGCGGCGTCCGACGGGCTGCAGGTGCAGTGGCTGCTCGACCCCGAAGCCGTCGACGGCGCGCGGGTCCTCCGGCTCCTCGAGTCGATCGTGCCGCCGGGGCCGGCTGCCTGATCGGGACGGCGCTGCCGATGGGAACGGGGCGGGGCCGCGCCGGATCACCCGGTGCGGCCCCGCTGTCGAGCTCAGCTCAGTGGTCGTTCTCGCCCAGCCAGGCCAGGGACTCGGCGATGCCCTCGAACACGTCGCCCTTGTAGGCGTCGAACTCGACGACACGCAGGGCCTGCGGGGCCGCGGCGAGGATCGCGGCGACGTCGACGTCGCCCTGACCGGCGGGGGTCTGGTTCTCGAACGCCGCCTTGAGCGCGTCGGGCACGACGAGCGCGCTCTCGCTCGACGGGAGGGCCGTGGCGATGTCCCCGGTCACCTTGCCGTCCTTGACGTGGATCGCGACGACGCGGTCGCCGAGCCCGCGGAGCACGGCCGGTGCGTCGGCACCGCCGACGGTGGCCCAGAACGTGTCGACCTCGAGGACGACCTCGGGGGCGAGCTGCTCGACGAACAGCTCGTAGATCGGACGACCGTCGACCTTGTTCGTGAACTCCCACTGGTGGTTGTGGTACCCGAAGCGGAGGCCGGAGCCCGCCGCCTGCTCGGTGAGCGTGTTGACGCGCTCGGCGAGGCGCTTCGCGTCGTCGGCGGTCTGCCACCGGTCCGTCGGGATGAACGGGTCGATGACGGTCGTGATGCCGAGGCGCACGGCGGCCTCGAACACGGCCTCGGGGGCCTCCGAGTCGATCACGGCGGCGTGACCGGACGGCGCGGTGAGGCCGGTCGCGGCGAACACGCGCTCGTAGTCGTCGACGCGCTCCTGGAACGCGTACGGCTCGACGTGCTCGTAGCCGATCTCGCGGACCCGCGCGACGGCGGCGTCCAGGTCGGCCGCGACGGCGTCCCGCAGCGAGTACAGCTGCACGGAGGTGATGGGCATTCGGAACTCCTTCGGTCCTGGCAGGGGTGTCCACCCGTCGCGGCCGTGCGATGCTCCGGCGTCGTCGACAGGATCGGGACGACGCTACACGCAATACCTTCCGGTGTGTAGTTTCCCCGGCGCGTCCCGCGGCGCCGTTACGATCCGGAGCGTGACCGACTCCCGTTCCGGTGCCGACGCCGTCGTCGACCGCCGTGTCCTCGTCCGATGGCGGACCGCGATCATCGTCGCGTTCGGCATCGGTGGCATCACCCTCGCCGCGTGGGGACCGCGCCTGCCGGAGCTCCGCGCGGAGCTCCACGTGACGACCGGCACCATCGGCGTCGTGCTCGCCGCCGTCACCGTCGGGTCCGTCGCCGGGCTGCTGCTCGCCACCCCGCTGCTGCGGACGCTCGGGAGCCGACGTGCGATCGCGAGCACGATCCTCCTGGTCGCCGTCGCGCTCGCCGTCATCGGCCTCGCCGCCGCCCTCGGGTCCGTTCCCCTGGTCGCCGTCGCGTTCGTCGCGGCCGGGCTCGGGATCGGGTCCCTCGACGTCATGATCAATGTCGAGGGCACGGCTGTCGAGGCCGCGATGGGCCGCACCTTCCTGCCGCTCATGCACGCGGCATGGTCGGGAGGCGCGGCACTCGGGTCCGGGATCGGTGCGGCTTGCGCGGCGCTCGGCATCGCACCGTCGGTCCAGTTCGTCGGCGAGGCCGTCGCGATCGCCGTGGCGGGCCTCGTCCTGACCCGCTCGATCCCGGCCGGCGCCCGGACCGAGGAGCCGGGGGAGCCCCAGACCACCGGCCGCAAGGTGCTCGAGTGGCTGCGCGGATGGGCCGACTGGCGGCTCCTGCTCATCGGGGTCGTCATGCTCGGCGTCGAACTCGGCGAGGGGTCCGCGAACAACTGGCTCACCCTCGCCACCCGGGACGACCACGGCGAACCCGCAGCGGTCGCCGCGCTGTTCTTCACCGTGTTCGCGCTCACCGAGGCCGCCACCCGGGCACTCGGCGGCCCGTTCGTCGACCGGTTCGGCCGCGTGTGGACCGTCCGCGTGACGGCGGCGCTCGGGGTGCTCGGCGCGGTCGCGTTCATCCTCGGCGGGACCTGGTGGATCGCGCTCGTCGGGGTGCTGCTCTGGGCGGTCGGGGTGTCGATGGGGTTCCCGCTCGGCATGTCCGCCGCGGCCGAGTCCGGCCCGGACCCCGCCGCGCGGGTCAGCGTCGTCGCGTCGATCGGGTACTTCGCGAACTTCGCCGGTCCGCCGGCCATCGGGCTCCTCGCCGAGCGGTCGAGCGTCCTCACCGCGCTGTGGCTCGTGGCGGCAGCGTTCGTCGCCGCGTTCGTGGCCTCCGGGGCGCTGCGGCCGCGGACGGCCGGGCCGAGGGGAGCGGCGGCGGCCCGGGCCTGAGTGCGGTCGGACGGGGCTGCGTCGTCGGGCTGCGCGCGGGGACGGATGCTGCTGCGTCGTCGTGCTGCCCGCGGGCGGCTGCGTGGTCGTGCTGTGCGCGGTCGGCTGCGTGGTCGTGCTGTGCGCGGGCGGCTGCGTGGTCGTGCTGTGCGCGGGCGGCTGCGGCGCCGGCGCCGTCCGCGGCGTCCTGGGACCGGTGGACCCAGGACACCGCCGCGCCGGTCGCGGAGACTGGACGGGTGCAGACCTGGGAGTTCGGACGGACCGTGCGGCGCTGGCGAGACCGCGTCGCGCCCGAGACCGTCGGCGTGCCCGTGGGCGGCCGCCGACGTGCGGTGGGCCTCCGGCGCGAGGAACTCGCAGCGCTCGCCGGGATCTCCGCCGACTACCTGACCCGGCTCGAACAGGGGCGGGCGACCTCGCCCTCGGCGCAGGTCGTCGAGGCGATCGCCCGAGCCCTGCGGCTCTCCGACGCCGACCGCGACCTCCTGTACGACCTCGCGGGACACGCCGCACCCGGCCCCGACCTCGTGCCGTCCCGGATCTCGGCGAGCGTGCAGCGCCTCCTCGACCGGCTCGCGACCACCCCGGTCGCTGTGTACGACGCCACGTGGACGCTCATCGTCGCCAACGCGCCGTACGACGCGCTCATGGGACCCACCTCGACCTGGCGCGGGATCGAGCGCAATGCAGTCTGGCGCAACCTGATCGGCCCCGGCACCCGCGTGGTGCACAGTCCGGAGGAGCTCGCGGCGCTGCAGGCCGGACAGGTCGCCGAACTCCGTCGTACCGCGAGCCGCTACCCGGCCGACCGGTCCGTGCAGGCCCTCGTGTCCGAACTCGCCGCCGGGAGTGCCCGGTTCGTCGAGCTCTGGGAGGCGGAGACGGTCGCCGCGGACCGTGGCACCGTCAAGCGCAAGGTCGTGCAGCACCCGACCGTCGGGCCGATCGCGCTCGACTGCGACGTGCTGGTCGTGGCCACCGACGACGTCCGCATCATGCTCTACACGGCCGAGCCCGGCACCGAGGACGCCGAGCGGCTCGCCCTCGCGATCGTGCTCGGGACGCAGACGCTCGTCGACTGAGCCCACGTCGGACGGGAGGTCCGCTGCTGCGGTGGGCGCGCCTCCCGGATGGCTGGCGAGTCCGGTTGCCGCTCGAAGGTGGGTCGCGGGTTCCGGCTGCCGCCTCGGGTGGCTCGGGGCTCGTGGGGCTCGGGGAGGGGCTCCCGGGTGGCTCCCGGGCGCGCTCGGCCAGGATGAGCCGATGGACACGCGCCGCCGGAACGCCTCGAGCCGGGCACGCGTCGCCACCGCGGGTGCCGTGCTCGTCGCGCTCGTCCTCGTCGGCGTCGTCATCACGCACGACGCCGACTGGCACGCCGTCGAGCTCGCCGTGGACCAGGCCGCGATCGACGGCGCGCCGACGTGGGCGCACGCGATCGCGCTGGTGATCGGGAACACCCTCGCCCCGGGTGGGGCCACCGTCATCGTCCTCGTCATCGCGGCGATCACGTGGGCGGTCCAGCGCCGGTCGGAGGCGGTGCTGACCTCCCTGGCGCTCACCGTCGTGCCGTGGTGGGCGACCGAGGCGCTCAAGCTCATCGTCGAGCGGCCGCGTCCAGCCGTGCGGGGCGTCGCGGCGATCTCGACCCCGTCGACGTGGTCCTACCCCTCCGGTCATGCCGCCGTGGCGACCGCGCTCGTGATCGGCGTGCTGGTCCTGCTCGCGCCGACGCTCCGGGAGCGGCCCGTGGCGCGGCGGGTCGCCATCGGCCTGGGCGTCGTGGTGGTGGGGGTGGTCGCGGTGTCGCGTGTGGTCCTGGCGGTGCACTACCCGAGCGACGTCGTGGCGGGACCGCTCTGCGCGGCCGCGTTCGCCGTCATCGTGTGGGAGATCCGGCGGGCGATCATGCGGCGGAGCCGGCGCGCGTCATCGCGTCGATGACGAAGCGGGAGCGGAGGCCCGACCGGACGACCGGCTCGAACAGCCCGGCAGCTCCGGTCAGGCGTCTCGGCGCTCGGCGGCGAGCACGCCGAGACCGACGAACACCCCGGCCCAGAGCCCGAGTACGAGCGCGGCCTGCCAGGGGTCGAGCGACGACGTGAGGCCGTGCGGGTCGTACGACGACATCGTCGAGGCCGCCTGGCTCGGCAGGTAGGCGATCAGGTCGGTTACCCAATGCGCCTGGGTGACACCGCTGAGGATGCTCATGATGATCGGGAGCACGAACAGGATGCCGACCGAGAGCGTGATCGCGAAGGCCGAGTTCCGGACGAGCATCCCGATCCCGACGGCGAGCAGACCCACGAGTGCCAGCGCTCCCGCTCCGCCCAGCAACGCCCCCCACAGACCCGGCTCGCCGAGGTCCGGGTGGAGGCCCGCGCCGGTGACCACGGCGATCGCGATCCCGGTGCTGATCGCGACCGCGACGATCCCGACCCCGAACGCGACGAGGACGAACACGAGCGCCTTGGCACCGAGGGCGTCGAACCGGCGCGGCGCGGCGAGGAACGTCGTACGGATCATCCCGGTGCCGTACTCGCCGGTCACGATCAGGGCGCCGAGCACCGCGACCACGAGCTCCGCGATGCTGGTGCCACCCGTCGCTGCCTGCGCGAGCGCCGAGGTCGCTCCCGGGCGGCTGCCGGTGTCGCCGAGTCCGGTACTCGAGATCGCGACGGCGACGAGGAAACCGAACCCGACCGTCAGCGCGACCGCGATGAGGAAGCACCAGTACGTCGACCGGAGCGTCCAGAGCTTGATCCACTCGGCGTGGAGCAGACCACCGAAGGTCAACCGGGCGGCGACGCCGGAGCGGGGAGCGGTCGACGCTGCCCGGTCGGTGGACGTCCCGATCTCCACGCCGCTCATCGCGCGCCTCCTGACACGTACTCGGTCTGGTCTCGGGTCATCGCGAGGTAGGCCTCCTCGAGCGAGGCGGAGCGTGGCGTGAGTTCGTGCAGCACGAGTCGGTACTCGGCAGCGAACTCACCGATCCACGCCGCGTCCGGCCCGGTGATCTCGAAGCGGTCCGGGGCGACCTGCTGGACGCGTCCGCCGCCCCGCGCGACCGCCTCGGTGAGCGGATCGAGCGCCGGGCCGGCGACGACGACGGACGACCCGGACCGCGCGAGCAGGGCCGCCATGGGTTCGTCGACGAGGAGCCGACCCTTGCCGACGATGACGATGCGATCCGCCGTCTGCGCCATCTCGCTCATGAGGTGGGACGACAGGAACACGGTCCGGCCCTCGGACGCCAGGTGCTTGGCGAGGCCGCGGACCCAGAGCACGCCGTCGGGGTCCAGGCCGTTGACCGGCTCGTCCAGGATCACGACGGCCGGGTCACCGAGCAGCGCAGCCGCGATCCCGAGGCGCTGACCCATGCCGAGCGAGAACCCGCCGACGCGCTTGCCCGCCACGCTGTCGAGCCCGGTCAGGCCGATCACCGTGTCGACGCGCGCCTGCGAGATGCCGTGCGTCGCGGCGAGGGCTCGGAGGTGTGCTCGCGCGCTCCGCCCCGGGTGCACGGCCTTGGCGTCGAGCAGCGCGCCGACCTCGTGCAGGGGCGCGCGGTGGTCGGCGTAGCGACGGCCGTTGATGGTGGCGGAGCCCGCGGTGGGACGGTCGAGGCCGAGCATGAGCCGCATGGTCGTCGACTTGCCCGCGCCGTTCGGCCCGAGGAACCCGGTCACGAGCCCCGGTTGCACCGTGAACGTCAGGTCCTGCACGGCCGTCGTCGCGCCGAAGTGTTTCGTCAGTCCTGCAACGTCGATCACGTCGTCGCCCTCCCCCTGGCTCCCGCGCCTGTGCGGCGGTGGCACTCACCATAGGGGAGGAACGGGTCACTCCGGCAGGGTCAATCGGCGCGGATGTGGATCGACTCGGCACTCGACGCGCGTGTGGAGGACCTGGCACGCTGTGGCTGACGAGGGGAGCGACCGATGGCCGAGGACGAGCGAGATCGCGCACCCGCGCCCGAGGGGGTCGGACGCTTCGCGCATCTGCCGCCGGAGGTGGATCCCGCCGAGGTCGTCATCGAGATCCCGGCGTTCGAGGACGACCGCCTTGCTCCGCCGCCCGTTCCGCCCGCCGCGGCACCCGAGCTCGTCGCCGCGACCCAGGTCGCCGAGGCGTCCGGCGGTCGGAGGACGATCCACCGGACGCAGGTCCGCGCCGGACTGGTCATCGCGGGCGTGCCGATCGCGGGCGTCGTGGTGGTCGCCCTGCTGGAGATCCTGTTCGGGGAGTGAACCCGAGGGCGGTCAGCGCACCCGGAGTTCGGCCACGAGCGGGCAGGCGAACGGGTCGCGCGCGGCGAGGCCGACCTCGTTGAGGTACCGGACGACGATGCCGTAGGACCGCACGAGCGTGGTCTCGGTGTAGGGCACGTCGAGCGTCGCACAGTGGTCGCGGACCAGCAGGCGAGCCTGCTTGAGCGCCGGCCGCGGCATGCTCGGGAACAGGTGGTGCTCGACCTGGTAGTTGAGGCCGCCCATGAGGAACGACACCCACCAGCCGCCGCGGATGTTCCGGGAGGTCCGCACCTGTCGCGAGAAGAAGTCGACCTGGGCGTCGTGCGCCAGCACGGGCATGCCCTTGTGGTTCGGGGCGAACGAGGCGCCCATCATCACGCCGAACACCGCGAGCTGCACCCCGAGGAACGCGAACGCCATGCCGAGCGGCAGGAACCAGAACACCACGGTCAGGTAGATGCCGAAGCGGGCCGCCAGGAGGCCGCCCTCGATCCAGCGGTGTCGGGCGTCCGCCTTGGTCGCGGCGCCGGTCACGACCGAGCGGACCGCGAGCCAGTGGAGGTTGATGCCCTCGAGGGTGAGGAGCGGGAAGAACGCGTACCCCTGGACCCGCACGAGCAGGCGGAGCGGACCGCGCGCCGCGGCGGCGTCCTCCGGACGGAACCGGATGGTGTCCGGCGCGATGTCCGGGTCCTTGCCGACCGTGTTCGGGTTCCCGTGGTGCCGGGTGTGCTTGTTCATCCACCAGGAGTAGCTCAGCCCGACGAGGAAGGTCCCGAGCAACCGGCCCGCCTGGTCGTTCCACTTGTGCGATGCGAACACCTGCCGGTGCGCGGCTTCGTGCGACAGGAACGCGAACTGGGTGAACAGGACGCCGAGCGCGGCCGCGACGATGAGCTGGAACCAGGAGTGGCCGAGGAGCGCGAACGCGGCCCACACGACCCCGAGCGACCCGATGAGGGCGCCGAACAGCGCCCAGTAGAAACCGATGCGGCGGCCGAGGAGGCCTTGCTCCTTGACCTGGGCGAGGATCGAGGAGTACGTGGACGTGCCGCTCGTGGTGCCGGAGCGGGGACGCGTGCGGACGATGCGCGGCACGGTCGGATCGGTGGTCGTCAGGGCGACTGCTTCCGTGGGGGGAGCGGCCCTTCGGCCGGCTCCTGTCGGGTTCCCCCGCGGGTGCGAGGTTGGCGTCAACGTAGGGGGACGAGATGCGCGTTCGCTGTCCATGCGCCCTGAGTCGGCCTGGCTCGCCCGTACCCCGTTCGGTCCTCGCTGCCATCCCGGAAGCCCGGGTGCCCGCTGTGTCGCGGGCCGGTGCCGCCGATCAGCCCAAGGACGACACGAATCGGCCGAGGCGCGCCAGACCCTCGTGCAGTGCGTCCATCGACGCCGCGTACGACAACCGCACGTGCGACTCCGCCGTGTGGACTCCGAAGTCGCGGCCCGGCGTCAGGGCGACGTGCGCCTCGTGCAACGCCCGCTCGCAGAACTGCCACGAGCTGAGTCCGGTCCCGGTCACGTCGAAGTACACGTAGAACGCACCGTCCGGCGGGACCGGCACGGGGAGGCCGATCCGCGCGAGGCCGTCGAGCACGACCGCCCGCCGCTCGGCGAACTCCGCTCGCCGCGCCTCCGCCACGGCGAGCGATTCCGGGGTGAAGCACGCGAGTGCCGCCGCCTGCGCCGGCGCGGACGCGCACAGGAAGTAGTTCTGCGCCAGGCGTTCGGTCACGGGCACGAGTTCCTCGGGCACGACGCACCAACCCAGACGCCACCCCGTCATGCCGAAGTACTTCGAGAAGCTGTTGACGACGATGGCGTCGGGATCGATCGACAGCACACTGCGCGGACGCCGACCCTGCTCGTCCCGGTCGCTGAGGTCGAGGTAGATCTCGTCCACGATCCGCCACGCGCCGCGCTCCCGCGCCGTCGCACAGATCGCCGCGAGGTCCTCGGGACGGATCGAGGTGCCCGTCGGGTTCGAGGGCGTCGCGATCATCACGCCTGTGGTCCGCTCCGTCCAGTTCGCCCGGACGGCGTCGTCGTCGAGCTGGAACCGCGTCTCGGCGGTCGTCGGGACGAGGGTCACCCGTCCCCCGAACGTCTCGACCAGTTCGCGGTTGCAGGGGTACGACGGGTCCGCCATGAGCACCTCGTCACCGGCGTCGACGAGCGCGGCCGTCGCGAGGAGCAACGCCGCCGACGCGCCCGCCGTCACGACGATCCGCGCGGGGTCGATCTCGACATCGTGCTGCGTCCGGTAGAACGCGGCGATCGCCGCGCGCAGCGCCGGGAGGCCCAACGCGGCCGTGTAGGGGAGTGGCCGTCCGTCGGCCACCTGGCGCAGGGCCTCCAGGACGGCGGGTGGTGCGCCGGAGTCGGGCTCGCCGAGGCTGAGCTTGACGACGTCGTGGCCCTCGGCCTCGAGGGCTGCCGCCTGCTTGCCGAACTCCATCGCGTAGAAGGGTGCGACGGCGCGGGCGCGGTGCGAGAGCTGCATGGGGACCTCCGGATGCTGCGGGCACTCGATTCTCCCTCAGCCGCCCGGCAGGTTCCGCCCCCCCCCCGAGCCCTTCCGCCGCTCGCCGCCCGCCCGAGCCCGAGCCCTTCCGCCTGTTCTCGGCGACCGGCTCCGCGGAACCAGCGGTTCCTGGGGAGGTCAGCGCGGCGGGCGGACCAGCACCACCGCGACGAGGAGCAGCACGATGCCGACCACACCCGCGACCGTGAGCGGCTCGTGGAGCACCACGACCGACAGCACGGTCGCCACCAGCGGCTCCACGAGTGACAGCACCGCCGCGGTCGTCGCCGCGACCCCGCGCTGGAGTCCGCCGTAGAACGCCAGGTACCCGAGCACGGTCTGCACGAGCGCCAGGAACGCGACCCCGTCCCACGCCGAGGGCCCCGCGCTCGCGAGGTGGAACCCGGTGCACAGCGCGAACACGGCGGACAGCATCCCGGCGAGGGTGAACGACACGGCGATGAGCGTCGACGGCCCGAGACCCGGGATCACACGCCGGTTCACGATCGAGGTCCCCGCGAACGCCAGCCCGGCCACGAGCGCGAGCAGCACGCCGACCGTGTTCGAGGACCCGACGGCAACGCCGGCGCCGGAGACACTCGCGCTGCCGGCCCCGGGCTCGGAGCCCGAGACGTCGCTGACAAGCAGGAGCCCGACGACCGCGGTGGCGAGCGCGAGGACCACCGTGGCGCGGGGCGGCCGGCGCTCGTGCAGCGCCGTGGCGACCGCGACCGCCACGGGCGCGACCCCGAGGGAGATGACGGTCGACACCGCGACGCCGACGAGCGAGACCGACTCGAAGTACGCGGTGCCGTACACGCCGGTCAGGACGGCCGTCAGGAGGACGTGCCCCAGGGCCTCCCGACTGCGCGGGACGCGCCGGAGGCCGCCCATCGCCGCGGTGACCGCGAGCATGACGATTCCGCCGCCGAGCAGACGGAGCGCCGAGATCGCCGGCCAGGACATCGCGCTGTCCGCGGCCACGATCGTGCCCGCGACCCCACCGGTGCCCCAGAGTGCGGCGCCGAGTGCGACCAGGACGCTCCCGGACCGGGCCGAGTGGGGAACGGCTCGGCCGGTGTCGCGAGGATCGGGCACGACTCAGTCCTCGATCAGGCGCTTCCCCATGCTGACGGCCTCGTACGGGGCGTAGCCGAGGTGCTCGTAGAAGTCGACGACCCCGGTGTTGTCGGGCCGGACCTGGAGCTGCACCTTGGGGCACCCGAGCGCCAGGAGCGCCCCCTCCGCGCGTTCGACGAGCGCGCGACCGAGTCCCGTGCCGCGCTGGTCGTCTCCGACCGCCAGGTAGTTGATCCAGCCGCGGTGCCCGTCGTACCCCGCCATCACCGCGCCGACGATCCGCCCGGCGTCCTCGGCGACGAAGAACATCTCGGGCTGCACGGTCTGCTTGCGGCGGACGTCCTCGTGCGGGTCGTTCCACGGGCGGGTCAGCCCGGCCTCACGCCAGAGCGCCACCACGGCCTCGGTGTCGGTGTCCTCGAACGAACGGATCTCCATCGCACACACTCCTTCTGCGGCCATCCTCTCGTGCACGGCTTCTCCGCTCGGGCGCGGGGAGCCAGCGACGGGGTGTCAGATGAGCCCGTCCGACAGGTGGTTCGGTGTCCCGAAGCGGTGGGCCGTGATCGCGATGGACTGCTCTCGCAGGAACGGCAGCAGCTCGATGCGGCCCGCCTCGGTGACCGGTCCGGCGTACACGGCGAGGTCGGGCCTCCCGTTCGTCGCGACGGCGAGGGCACGCACGGCCTCGGCGTCCCCGTCGATGAGCCGGATCCGCCCGCCGCCGAGTCGGCCAGCACGGGCGTGGAACGCCTCGGCGGACTCGACGGCCACCGATCCCACGTGGGGCTCGGCGCGGAGTGCGGTCCGCACGGCCTCGGGGAGCGTGCACTCCGGGTCGACCGAGACCGCGACCGCCGCCCCCGCGGCAGCCGCCGCACCGACCACGCGGACGAGCGACGCGACGCTGCCACCCGCGACGAGCCGGACGAGCACGGGTTCCGGCCACGGCAGGTACCGGGCCACGTTCCGCTCGGCGCTGAGCCCGGAGACGTCCGCGGCGGTGCCGAACAGCGTCGACCACGCGTGCGCGTCGGACCGGAAAGCGCGCGCGAGCAGCGCACGGTCCGGCTCGGACAGCCCGGCACCGGCATCAGCCTGGAGGCGCGCCACGGCCGCGGACGTCACCGCATCACCGGCGCTCGCCGTGGTCGGCTCCCACGAACCGAGGCCGATGAGGTAGTTGACACCCCCGGCCTTGGTGCCGGGCCCGACGGCGGATCGCTTCCACCCGCCGAAGGGCTGCCGCCGGACGATCGCGCCCGTGATCCCCCGGTTGACGTAGAGGTTCCCGGCCTCGACCCGCGACAGCCATGCGCCGATCTCGGCGGGATCGAGCGCGTGCAGCCCCGAGGTCAGTCCGTAGTCGACCTCGTTCACGATGTCGATGGCCTCGTCGAGGGTGTCCGCGGTCATGACGCCGAGGATCGGCCCGAAGTACTCCGTGCGGTGGTAGTCCGATCCGCGCCGGACCCCACCGCGCACCCCGGGGCTCCAGAGCAGACCGCGATCGTCGAGCTGCTCGGGCCGGAGCTGCCACGTCTCGCCAGGGCCGAGCTCGGTCAGGCCCGTGAGCAACTTGCCGCTGGCTGGCTCGATGATCGGGCCCATCTGCGTCGTCGGGTCCCAGGGGTACCCGACGGTCAAGGACGACACCGCGTCGAGCAGCTGGTGCTTGAACCGCTTCGACCGGGCGACCGAGCCGACCAGTACGACGAGCGACGCTGCGGAGCACTTCTGCCCGGCGTGCCCGAAGGCGGACTGCACGACGTCCTTGACGGCGAGGTCGAGGTCCGCGGACGGCGTCACGATGATCGCGTTCTTGCCGCTCGTCTCGGCGAGGAGCGGCAGATCGGGCCGGAAGGACCGGAAGCGCTCCGCTGTCTCGTACGCGCCCGTGAGGATCACCCGATCGACGAGTGGGGAGGCGACGAGGTCTCGGCCGAGGTCCTCCTCCGACACCTGCACGAGCGCGAGCACGTCGGCGGGCGCGCCCGCGGCGGCCAGTGCATCGCCGATGACACCGGCCAGCACCGCGCCGCAGCGCTCGGCCGGACCGGCGGGCTTGAGCACGACTCCCGATCCGGCAGCCAGCGCCGCGAGCGTCGACCCGGCCGGGATCGCGACGGGGAAGTTCCACGGCGGCGTCACGAGCGTCAGGGCAGCGGGGACGAACCGGGCACCGTCGACCTCGTCGAGCGACCGCGCGAGTTCGGCGTACCAGTGGGCGAAGTCGACGGCCTCGGACACCTCGACGTCGGCCTGGTCGATCGTCTTGCCGGCTTCGGCCCCCATGACCTGGACCAGCTCGGTGCGGTGCGCCTCGAGCGCCGCACCGATGGCGTGCAGGACCCTCGCTCGGTCCTCGCCGGACCACGATCCCCACGTCGAGCCTGCCTCGCGCACGCGCTGCAGGGCGGCGGCGAGGGTGTCCGGCTCGGTGATCCGGGCCTCCTGCACGGCGTCGACGCCGAGCGTGCTCGTGGACATCCGCTCGATGACGCCGCGCGCCCACACGCGGTGCTCGGCGACCGACGGATCTGTGTCCGGCGTGTTCTCGAAGTGCCCGAGGGTCGGCCGCGGAACTGCCGCGAACCGGTCGGCGACCCGATGCGGAGCAGGAGCCTGAAGGCCGCCGGACTCGGCGAGCGGAGCGAGTGACGCGCGGAACCGGTCGGCCTCGCGCTCGAACAGCGCCTCGGACGTCGACAGCTCGAACACGGCGGACATGAAGTTGTCCGGCGAGGCGCCTTCTTCGAGGCGACGGATCAGGTACGCGATCGCGACGTCGAACTCGCTCGGGTGCACCACCGGCGTGTAGAGCAGGAGACCCCCGACGGTCCGCTTGACGGCCTCGGCCTGCCCCTGGGCCATGCCGAGGAGCATCTCGAACTCGATGCCGCTCTGCACCCCGCGCTCCCCGGCCAGGAGCCAGGCGTGCGCGATGTCGAACAGGTTGTGCCCGGCGACCCCGACCCTGACGTTGGCGATGCGCGACGGCGTGAGGGCCCAGTCGAGCACGCGCTTGTAGTTCGTGTCGGAGTCCTGCTTGGTGTGCCAGGTCGCCAGGGGCCAGCCGTGGATCGAGGCCTCGACCTGCTCCATGGGCAGGTTCGCGCCCTTGACGAGCCGGACCTTGATCCCGGCGCCGCCGCGGGCGCGGCGTGCCGCGGACCACTCCTGGAGCCGCTGCATGGCGCCGAGCGCGTCCGGCAGGTACGCCTGGAGCACGATCCCGGCCTCGAGGTCGAGGAACGCCGGATCGTCGAGCAGCGTCGTGAAGACCGCGATCGTCAGGTCGAGGTCCTTGTACTCCTCCATGTCGAGGTTGATGAACTTGTGAGGGGAGGCGGCGGACGCTCGGGCGAACAGGGGGCGGAGCTTGGCGACGACGTCGGCGACGGCTTCGTCGAAGGCCCAGGGCGAGTGCGGGTGCACGGTCGACGACACCTTGATCGACACGTAGTCGACGTCGTCGCGGGCGAGGAGCCGCTCGGTGCCTTCGAGTCGACGCGCGGCCTCGCGCTCGCCGAGGACCGCCTCGCCGAGCAGGTTCATGTTGAGGCGCACGCCCTCGCGCTTGACCCGTTGGATCGCCGGCCCGAGCGCGGAGTCGGACGCGTCGATGATCAGGTGCCCGACCATCCGCCGGAGCACGCGGCGCGCGATCGGCACGACGACGCCCGGCAGGACCGGGGCGAGCCCGCCACCGGCGCGCACGAGCGCACGCATGGCGGCCGGGAGGAACGTGGGGACGTCCGGCGCGATCCGATGGAGCGTCCGGGCGGCGACGGTCCGGTCCTCCGGCCTGACCACGCCGTCGACGAAGCCGACGGTGAACGCGAGGCCCTTGGGGTCGCGGAGCACGCCCGCGAGTTGAGCAGCCGAACCGTCGACGGGGTGGCCGTCGGCCTCGGCGAGCCACCGACGGACGAGCACGATCGTGGCGTCGACGAGGGGATCCGCGGCGGCGCCGTCGATGTCGTGCCGTGGGGTGGCGAGGTCGGTCATGCGCCCAGTATCGGGCTCCGGTTGCGGTAGCACCAGTGACGGTTGGTTCACGGTTATCGGTAGCGTTCCTACCGGGTTATCCACAGGCGTGACAGGTGGCCCCACGCACTGGTCGCGATCCAGCCACAGTGACATCCCACGGTCCACACACCCACACGAGGAGTCCGCATGCTCGACGTCCGGCGCATGGTGATCCTGCGCGAACTCGCCATCCGGGGCACGATCGCCGCCGTCGCCGAGGCGATGTCCTTCACGCCGTCGGCGGTGTCCCAGCAGCTGAACGCCCTCGAGCGCGAAACGGGCCTGGAGCTCCTCCGACCCGCCGGGCGGCGTCTGCAGCTCACCCCGCAGGCCGAGGTGCTCGTCGCCGCGGCGAGCGAGGTGCTCGACGTGCTCGAACGGGCCCAGGGTGCGCTCGACCAGTCACTTCCGAGCGTGCAGGGGCGGGTCCGCGTGGCGGTGTTCCAGTCCGCGGCGCTCGCCCTCATGCCGCCGGCCCTCCGCGCCATGGCCCGCACCCACCCCGACGTCCGCGTGGAGATGGTCCAGCACGAACCGGAGAGCGCCCTGCGCGCCACGTGGGTCCGGGACTTCGACCTCGTCATCGCCGAGCAGTACCCGGCGCATGCCGCCGCGTGGCACGCCGGGTTGGACCGCCAGGACCTGACCCGCGACGCCGTGCGCCTGGCGCTCCCGCCGGTCGACGCACTCGACCAGTCGGTGGACGACCTGCTCGGCGCAGCCGCCATGCCGTGGGTCATGGAGCCGCGCGGGGCCGCATCACGACACTTCGCGGAGCAGGTGTGCCGATCAGCGGGGTTCGAACCCGACGTGCGGTACGAGACGCCGGACCTGCAGACCCAGATCCGCCTCATCGAGTCCGGCAACGCGGTCGCGCTCATGCCGGACCTCGTGTGGACCGGCCGGAGCACCACCTGCCGCCTCGTGCCGCTCCCCGGGCGTCCGCAGCGGACCGTCTTCACGGCACAGCGGGAAGCCGGGGCCGGCTCCCCGGCGCTCCGAGCGCTGCGGCGGACCCTGGAGGCGGCGGCACGGCAGCTCCGGGCATGACCGGACGACGCGGGCGACCCTCAGCCGTCCGACGACCGACGACTCCCGCCGAGCGCCGGGACGAGCACCGCGACCGCGACCGCGACGATCGCCACCGCCGCGAGGACGGCGATCCACGTGATGCCGTCATCGGCGCCGCCACGGACCCCGACCATGCGCACCACGGCCGCCACGAGCTGCGTCCCCGCCTGCACCGCGACGAACCGGAGTGCCGACGGCCGCAGTGCCCGCAGTTGCACGAGGGCTCGCCGGGGTGCGACCGACGCCACCATGCCGACCGCGACGATCAGGTGCGTGCTGAGGAGCACGACTGCGAGCGGACCCCATCCAGCCCCGGCACCCCCGGCGACGGCGGCCACTGCGAGCTGCACGACCAGTCCGGCGGTGAACGGCCCACGCGGGAACACCGCCGACGCGGCGACGAGCGCCGCCGCGAGTGCGAACCACCACCCGCTCGGACCGACGGCCACCCACGCCCCACCGAGGCCCGCGACGACGCCGAGCGCGGTCAACACCCACGCCGGCAGGGCACGTCCGACATGGGGGAACGACCGGGAGGCCCGGCTCGCCTCCGCACTCATGGCCGCCGCCTCGCTCTGCTCAGCAGCCGCACGGCGACCGCGGGCGGCGTCCCGTCGGCGGTCCGCCAGGTGATCGGTTCCACCCCGGCCGCTCGCATCCGATCGAACCGGACCCGGCGTTCGAGCTCGACGAGCCGCGACGCGACGCGCTCCTGCCGGTCCGCGTCGGAGCGATCGAGCGGCGGGAGCACGTCGACGGCGACCACGCGGCGGCCGGTCGCCGCCCAGGTGATCGCCATCGCTGCGGGATGGTCGTCGAGGAAGGTCGAGAGCACCACGACGAGCGAGGCCGCGGGCACGGTCGGCGCGCGCACCGGCCCCGGGGTGTCGCTCGTCGGGACCGCTCGTGCCGTCGCAGAGCGGAGGCGGTCGAGCTGCCGCACCCCTCCGCGGGGTTCGATGCCCGTCACAGCACCGGCGAGGTCCCGGAAGCCCACTCGGTCGCCTGCGCCGATGTACGCCGAGGCCAGGGTGGTGGCGGCCTCGCGGGCGAGGTCGAGCGACGTCGCGCTCCGCCCGGGTCCCGCAGTACCGGACCAGCGGGTGACGTCCGGCCCGACGTCGTCACGGTCGTCGAGCACGATGACGACCACGGCGTCGGCGGTGGACGACGTACGCCGCACGTACAGCTCGCCGGGCTGCTGCGCTCGTCGTGCCGTTCGTCGCCAGTCGATCCGTCGGAGCCGGTCCCCGGGGGCGAAGAGCGCGAGGTCGCGGAACTCCCCGCCGTCGCCGCGGCTGCTCGACTCGTGGGTCCCCGTGGTGCCGACGAGCCGGTGCGGCATGGGCAGCTGTTCGATCCGCAGGCGCGGTGGCGGGACGACCGCGCGGAGCGTCGGTCCCTCCTCCGGCAGGGTGACCGCGGTGCCGCCCTGCGCGATGAGCGCGAGGTCGAGCCGGACCACGGCCTGCGGCCCGGAGTGGAGGACCGTGACCGGCCCGCGGAGTGCCGCCGCGGTGGACGGCGTGACCAGGACACGCCGGGTGGATCCGTCGGCGAGGGTCGCCACGACGGCGACCGCCTCGGCGACCTGGGGTGCCCGGAGTTCGACGTCGACCATGACGCCCCGCCCGTTGTCCTCGGGTCGCACCGCGGTTCGGGTCCGGATGACACCCGCGCGGCCGCGAGCGGGGTCATGCCCGAGCGCGGCGATCACGAGCAGCGGTGCGGCCACGAGGGCGAACTCGACGCGGGCCGTCACGAGCGCGAGCCCGGCGAGGAACACCGCGGCTGCGATCGCAGCGGTGATCGGCGGGTTCGGCACCCACCGCACGCGGTACGCCTGGTCCGTCGAGCGCACGCCGGGCGTGGCGTCCTCGGGCACGGCGGCGGACGAGGACCGGAGGGGCGCCCCTCCGGGCAGCAGCGCTCCGGACGGCGCCCCTCCGGACGGGACAGCTCCGGACGGGACCCCGACGGGCAGGTGCCATCCGTCGTCGTCGCTCACCGGGCCTCCCGACCGGCAGTGGCGTCCGTCGCCCGACCCGTGCCGATGCCGCCACCCGTGCCGGCGCCCCGACCCGAGGCCACCGCGGGCGGCCCCGCCACCTGCCCGGCCACCGTCCGGACGACGGTCGCCGGATCGACGCCGTTGGCCCAGGCCTGCGGGGTGAGCGAGAGTCGGTGGGCGAGCACCGGGACGGCGGCGGTCTTGACGTCCTCGGGGGTGACGAAGTCGCGGCCGGCCATCACCGCACGGGCGCGTCCGACGAGCAGGAGCGCCTGTGCACCGCGCGGCGAGGCACCGACCTGGACGTCGCGGTGCTCCCGTGTGCCGACGGCGAGGTCGACGCAGTACAACGCGATGTCCTCGTCGACGTGCACCTGCTCCACCGTCGCCTGCATGCGCAGGAGATCTGCCCCGCTGATCACCGCCGGCACCGTCGCGACCTCGCGCTGGCGTTCGACGCGGTTGAGGAGCACGCGCTGCTCCTCGGTCCTGCTCGGGTAGCCGGCGGCGAGACGCACCATGAAGCGGTCGAGCTGCGCCTCGGGCAGGGCGTAGGTGCCCTCGTACTCGATCGGGTTCGACGTCGCCACGACGTGGAACGGCCGCGGCAGCGGGAAGCGGTCACCCTCGACGGTGACCTGCCCCTCGGCCATCGCCTCGAGCAGTGCCGACTGGGTCTTCGGCGACGTCCGGTTGATCTCGTCGGCCAGGAACAGCCCCGTGAACACCGGGCCGGGCCGGAACACGAACTCCGCCGTGCTTGGGGCGTAGACGAACGAGCCGGTGATGTCCGCGGGCAACAGGTCCGGCGTGCACTGCAGGCGCCGGAAGTCGAGCCCGGACGCCTGCGCCAGGGACCGTGCCGCGAGGGTCTTGCCGAGCCCGGGCACGTCCTCGAACAGGACGTGCCCGCCCGCGAGGATGCTCGCGAACGCCAGCTCGAGGGGCTCCCGCATGCCCACCACGGCGGTCCCGACGGCGTCGAGGACGGCGGCGCTGAGCCGGGCGACCTCGGCCACGGACAGCGGGCTGGGGGTGGTGGTGTCGGCGGTCTGATCGGTCACGGGAGCCTTCCGGACGGTTCCCCGAGCGCCTCCACGGCGATCAGGAGGGACGAGAACGTGGCGAGGTCGAGTTCGGGGTGCCGCGGGCTCAGGAGCACGCGGACGACGTCGGGCGGGAGCAGGCGCTCGACCGCGGGTCGGGCCTCCGGGTCGTCGATGTCGACCCCGTGGTGCACGAGCAGCAGGTGGCCTGCGGCCGCGCGGAGGCGCACGACGGGTCGCTCGGGCACCCCGCCGCGTGAGCGCAGGGACCACGCCAGCGCCTGGACGTCGCGGCGCGCCCCGCGGACCACGTCGGTGGGTGGTGCCGGCCACGTGAGCCGTTCGTCGTCGCGCACCGCCGACCAGGTCAACCCGACCGCGGTGATCACGGCCGCGACGACGACGGCCTGGGGCACCGGGAGTCCGAAGAACCACCCTGCGGCACCGACGACGACCGCGACGACGACCACCTCGACGACTCGGCGCCGAGCGGGCAGTCCCACCGTCGGGCCGCTCACCGGCGCTGCTCCGAGGCCGCGGTGGGTGTCCCGCCCGGCCACCGCTCCTGCAGCGTCCGCAGCGCCACGCGGGCCGCCTGCACCTCGGTCGGCCCGGCCGGCGTGGTGCCGAACCGCACCATCACGTAGAGGTCCCGGAGCGTCCCGACGGCGTTCCGGTCCAGCTCGAGCCGGAGCAGCACCCGCGCCGTGAACTCGGTCGGGGTCTCCGCGACCTGCCGCCGGTAGCCGGCGTCCTCGGCGGCCTCCTGCAGGCCGAGCCACGCGGCGGTGATCGCGTCCGACGCCGGTCGGTCCTGGTCGATGACGTCGAGCGCGCGCGCGAGGCCGCGGTGCACCGTGCGCATCGCGGCCGCCGTGGTCGGGACGTCGACGTCCGACACGTCGTCCGTCAGCAGGCCGGTGGGGAGGCCCGGCTCGGCTCCGCCACGTCGCCGCCGTCCCAGCAGGCGGACCAGGAGCACCACGACGAGTGCGAGCACGACCAGGCCGGCGATCAGCAGTGGCCAGGTCAGGTCGACGTGGAGGGTCGAGCGGTGTCCGGCGGCGCCGGGCTGCGCCGTCGGGGTGGTCGCCGCGGTCGGTCCCGGTGCGGTCGTGGCGGTCGGCAGCGCGATCGTCGGGGACCATCGTGGTCCGCCGAACCGCAGCGGCCCGGCGAACGCCGCTGCCGCGACGACGAGCAACGCGGACACGATCGTGACCACCAGGACCGCGGGGGACCGCCGTCCGGATCCACTCGCGCCCGCGCTGGCCCTCATGGCAGCACGGTAGCCCATGGGTCTGAGCCGCGGATCGGACTCCGAACCGGGAAGTTCCCCGGCTCGGAGTCCGAATCGCGGCTCGACTCGAGCGGATCGCCGCGGCTCAGCCGCGGCTGCGGATCACCGACTCACGGTGCAGGAACAGCAGCGCGAGTCCCACGAGCAGGAGCAGCAGTCCGATCCCGCCGAAGACCGCGATGCCCGTCGAACCCGTGTACGCGAGCGCCGCCGTGGAGGCGGTGGTCGCCATCGCGGCGATCGTGCCGGTGGTGGAGGCGGTGCGGGTCATCGCCGCGGCCGGAGCCGTCGAGAGCACCGTGGCCGGGACGATGCCCGCGGCACGGCCGGTCACCGTGCCCTCGTCACCTGTCGTGGCGGTCGGGTCGTTCCCGGCAGGCGTGGTCGACACGGGGTCGGTGCCGTCAGCGGGGTCCGTGGTGCCCACCGGCGTGGTGGGCTCGGCCGGGCTGGTCGGGTCGGCCGGGCTGGTCGGATCGGCCGGGCTGGTCGGATCCGTGACGACCGGGTTCGTCGGCTCGGCAGGCGTGGTGGGGTCCGGCGTCGTGGTGCTGTTGCCGCCGACCGCCACGGTGGTACCGCCGATGGTGACCGGCAGGCTGATCACCGGGGCGATCTGGGTGCCGGACGCGGTGCCGTCCGAGCCGGAGGTGGTGGTGCCGCCGGTCGTGCCGGTGCCGGTGCTGGTGCCGGTGCCGGTCGTGCCGGAGGTGCCGCTGCCGGTGGTGCCGGTGGAGCTGGCGTCGCCGAGGAGCGCGATCCCGTTGCCGTCGATCGTGACGGGTGCGCTGACCACGGGTGCGACCTGCGTCCCCGAGGCCGTCCCGTCCGAGCCGGAGGTGGTGGTGCTGCTCCCGCCGGTCGACCCGGACCCTGTGGTGCTGCCGCTGGCACCGCTGGCACCGCTGCCACCGTTGCCGGTCGTGCCACTGCCCGAGGTGCCGGTGGAGCTGGCGTCGCCGAGGAGCGCGATCCCGTTGCCGCCGATCGTGACGGGTGCGCTGACCACGGGTGCGACCTGCGTCCCCGAGGCCGTCCCGTCCGAGCCCGAGGTGGCCGGACCCGACCCCGACGCCGGGGTGGACCCGGCGTTCGTGGCCGGTGCCGAGCCTCCCGAGCTGGTGCCGGTGGCGTCCCCGAGGACCGCGATGCTGTCCCCGGTGGCCGTGATCGGTGCGGCGACGTCGGGGGCGACCTGGGTGCCGCCAAGGACGCTGTCGGAACCGGAGGTGGTGGCGGCGGGAGCCGCCGGAGCCGACGCCGCCGACGCGGAGGCGGCCGCCGGAGCCGGGGCAGCGGCCGGAGCGGGCGCGCTGGTCGCGTCACCGCCGATCGCGACCGCCGTCGAGCCGAGGTCCACCGGAACGCTCACGGTCGGCACGACCTGCGTGCCGGACGCGATGCCACCGGAGCCCGAGGTGGACGCCGACGAGGACGTGGGCGCAGCCGATGCGGGCGCAGCCGGTGCGGGCGCAGCCGGTGCGGACGCCGCCGGCGCGGTGGAGGTGCTGGTCGCGTCCCCGAGGACGCTCACGGCGTCACCGGTGGCGGAGACGGGGAGGCCGAAGCTCCCGGCGACCTGCGTGCCGGAGGCGATGCCGTCGGTCCCCGTGGTCTCGGCGGCGTGGGCAGCGAGCCCACCCCCGAGCGAGAGGCCGCTGACGAAGAGGGTGAACCACAGCCCTCTCGAGACGTACTTGTTCATGGACGTGCTCCTGATGTGATCGAGACTGGTGCGCCGCGTGTGCGGCGATGACGCGTCCTGCCAGCGGGGCAGGTGCGTCGGGCTCAATCAGGAGCGACGTCGTGGTCGGCGACGACGGATGCGGGGAGCACGTCGTCACCGGTGGGGAGGATCGGGCCGGCCGCCAGGACGACGGACGCGGGAGTCGAGATGGTCGCCACCGGGGTGGTGGGCGCACCACCGGCGGCGGCGCTGCTGCCACCGGTGGTCCCGGTGGGGGCCGCGGGGGCGGTCGGTGCGGCCGGCGCTGCCGGGAGGACCGGGGTCGCGTCGCCGGGGCGGGTCCCGCCAGCGGTGGAGACGGTCGGGACGGAATCCGTCGTGCCGAGGCCCGATGCGCTGGAGGCCGAGGTTCCCGCGCCCGCACCCGAGCGGACGAGCGTGCTGTCGGCCACGGCGGAGTCGGTCGCGCTGTCGAGTGTCCCGGCGGGCTGACCCTGGGCGGGCTGGCCGTCACCGGGCTGACCCTGACCGGGTGCCACGGGGAGGACCGGACCCACGACCGGGGTCGTCGGGTCGAGGACGGTGGTCGCGGGCGGGAGGGTCGACGTCACGGGCGAGAGGATCGGGGCGATGCCGCCGAGCACGGGATCGACCACGGAGCCGACGCCCCCGAGGACGGGTGTGACGACGGGGGAGACCGCGCCGAGCACCGGGCCGACCACCGGGTCGAGGACCGGCGAGGTGACCGGGTCGACCGCACCGGGGAGTCCGCCGACGGCCGCGCCGGCGCCCCCGAGCGCGCCGTCGACGAGGCCCGTCACGGGAGCGGTCACGGACCCGAGGGCGCCGGCGCCGAGGACGGGTCCGACCACGGGCAGCGCACCGACCGGCCGCGACCCGAGGACACCCGCGACCGGCCGGAGGGCCCCGTCGAGGGTGCCGGCCGTCGCGCCGAGCGTGCCGCGCGTCCCACGGTCGGCCGTGGGCGTCGTGCTCGTACCGGTGCGCGTGCTCGCGCCGGCGGGTGCGGGCCGGTTGCTCGGGGTCGTCGCTGCGCCGGAAGTGGTCGACGGCGCGGTGCTGCCCGGAGCGGGCGTGCTGCCCGCGGACCTGCTCGGCGCGGAGCTGATCGGGACCGCCGTGCTCGGGGCCGGGGTGCTGGGGGCCGGGCTGTGCGCACTTGGGGCCGGAGCTGCCGGGCGGGGCGCAGGAGCTGCCGGGCGGGGCGCAGGAGCTGCGGGAGCGGGCGCCGCCGGGGCCGGAGCCGGTGCTGCGGGACGGGTCACGGGCTGGACCGCGGTGCCGACGCCGTCGACCACACCGCTGACGGTGTTCCCCACGGCGCCGAGCAGGGAGTGCGACGAGGTCGTGCCCGGGGTCGTCTCGGCCGCCGAGGCCGGCTTCGCCCCGAGGAGCAGTCCGAGCACGACCAATGCCGCTGCGACGACGGTGCCGAGCAGGGCGAGCCGGACGAGCGCGATCCTGGGTGCGCGCAACGGCTTGTCCATGCGCTCACCTCCTGATCTGGCTGCGCACGACTGAGTGGTTGTCAGGGAATGTACTCCGGCTCGTGAGCGGGTCGACGAATGCCAGGGATTTCTCAGGTTCTCCGAGCGGCGGGCGCGACGACGCCCGCCGCTCGCGGAGCGTGCCGCGGGGACGCAGGCGCGCGAGCGTGTGGACCCACGAGCGCGGGTGGCTCCCGGGCCGACGCCGGGCTCCCGCGGTGCCGGCAGCGGGCCGGTCAGTGCCGGAGGGTCTCCTTCGGGTACTCCCCGAACCGCGCCGCGTAGGCCGCCGAGAACCGGCCGAGGTGCAGGAAGCCCCAGCGGTTGGCGACCTCGGCGATCGTCGTCGTCGTGGCACTACGCTCACGGAGCTCCGCGTGCACCCGGTCGAGGCGGACCTCCCGGATGTACGTGTTCGGGGTGACGTCGAACTGGCGCTGGAACGCCTGCTGCAGCGCCCGGAGGCTCAGGTTGGCCTCCTGCGCCAGGTCGGTGCTCGTGATCGGCAGGTGCGCGTTCTCGTGTACGTACTCGACGGCGCGGCGGATGTGCGCGTTCCGGGGGAGCAGCAGATCGCGCGGCAGCCCGTCCGTCTGCTGCGGGAACAGCTCGAGGAACGAGACCGCTCCGAGCCGACCCATCTCGGCCTGGAGGAGCGGGCTGGCCTCGCGGTCCAGGACCGTCTTCGAGATGAGCGACACCGTGTCCCGCCAGAGCTGCATCGCCCCGTCGCTCGGCTCCGCCGTGTGGTCGAACCGGACCGTCGGCGCGTCGAGCCCGCGCTCGGCCGCGACCTCCTCGACGGTGGTTCGTTTGATCTGCACGAGCTTCTGGTCGTAGTCCTCGAAGGCGAACCGGAAGGGGCGGTCCGACGGCCAGATGCGGGGCCGGTTCGGCAGGAGGTCGACCTCGTCGCGCCCCAGGTCGAGCCTGCCCGTACCGGACGTGATCCACTGGACCACGTAGTCGTCCCCGCGCGGCATCTCGCCCTCGAGGCGGCCGTGGAAGCGGACGTTCCGCAACGTCAGGTGGTCGTCGCCGACGACGCTGTACCGGAAGTCGAAGTCGTCCACGGTGCGTTCAGCGCGCCACGATGCTCCGGCGTACTCCGCAGCGAGTACGTCGCGTGCCTCGTCGAGGTCGGCTCCTCGGAGGTCTTTGCGCACGCGGGATGCGCGGTCGTCAGTCATCATCCACCGCGCGCAGTGTCGCACATGCATGCAAACAATTCGTCGGCGCTGTCCGAAGAGCGCGGACGGGCCGCACAGCCGGCCATCGCCCCGGGAGGACGCACGGCCCTTCCGACGGGCCCAGCGCCTCAGTGACCCTCGACGGTGTACACGGCGATGAGCATCGCGGCCGCTGACCGAGCGGACGACGCGGGACGGACCGACCCGTGGATGGCCGCCTCGACCTGCGCGCCCTCGGCGAGCAGGGACACGGCGTGCGCGAGGTGACCCGGCAGCCCCGCCCGGTCGCAGAGCTCGGCCAGGTACCGCTCGAACCAGGTCAGGTGCTCGTCCGCCAGTTGCGCGACGTCCGCATTCCGCCGGCCGAGTTCCCCGTAGCCGTTGATGAAGGCGCAACCGCGGTAGGAGCGCTGCCGGAAGGTCGCCTCGAGGTACGAGAACACGGCGAGGATCTGGTCACGCGGGTCGGTGAACACGGACACCGCGGCGGTCAGGTCGGCGACCCAGGAACGGTGCCGGGCCTCCATGACGGCGACGACCAGCTGGTGCTTCGTCGGGAACTCGCGCCGCAGCGTCTCGAGCGGCAGGCCGGCGTCACGAGCGATCCGCCCCACCGACACCGGCCCGAACCCGCTCCGGTCGAACAGTCGGTCCGCGCTCGACAGGAGCCTCGAGCGGAGCTGCCGTTCGAGGATGGTGGTGTTCAGAGGAGGAGGCGTCATGGTGTGGGGTGTGCGGTGCGCCCCCGATGGTAGGGACGAGCGCTGAGCGCGTACCCCGCCTGTCCGTGATGAGCGGAGACCGGCGGCGATCATCCAGGAAACGCTGTTCCTGGCCTCCGACCGTCACCGCGACCGCGCCGGCCGCGACGTTCCTCCACGTGTGGCGGTCAGGGTGGCGAGCGTCGGAGCGGCTGCACTACCGTGTGCACCACCGCGGGTGAGCGCTCACCCGCGACGCCCGACCCGCGGAGGAGCGGCATGAGCACCATCGAGACCACCGGCGCGGACCTCCGCACGAACTGGGCCGGGAACGTCACCTACCGGGCTCGCGAGGTGGTCAGGCCGACCACCCTCGACGAGCTCCGCACCGCCGTCACGAGCAACCCCCGGGTGACGGCGCTCGGCTCGCGGCACTCCTTCAACCTCGTCGCCGACACCGACGGCGTGCAGATCGCCCTCGGCGCGATGCCCGAGGTCATCGAGATCGACAGCGAGCGGCGGGTCGCCCGTGTCGCCGCCGGACTGACCCACGCGCGGGCTGCCGCCGCCCTCGACGAGGCCGGGTTCGCCCTCGCCAACCTCGCATCGCTGCCACACATCTCCGTCGCGGGCGCCGTGGCGACCGGCACCCACGGATCCGGCGTCCGGAACGCGTCGCTCGCGTCGAGCGTCGTCGGTGTCGAGATCGTGCGTGCGTCCGGCGACGTCGAGGTGCTCGATGCCGACCACCCCGACCTCGACGCCCACCGGGTGGGCATCGGCGCACTCGGCGTCGTCACCGCCGTCCACCTGGCGATCGAGCCCCGGTTCGACGTGGCCCAGCGCATCCACACCGGCCTGCCGTGGGAGGTCGTCGACGCCCGCTTCGAGGACATCATGTCCGCCGGGTACAGCGTCAGCATGTTCACCGGGTACATCCACGACGGCATCCGGCAGGTGTGGACGAAGCGCCGTGTCGACCGCGACGACCCCGTCGTGGACCTCGAGGACCTCGGCGCCATGCCCTCGACCTCGCCGCTGCACCCCGTCCCCGGGTCCGACAACGCCGGCGTGACCGAGCAGGCCGGCGTGCCCGGCCCGTGGCACGAGCGGCTGCCGCACTTCCGATCCTCCTTCACCCCGAGTGCCGGTGCCGAGATCCAGTGCGAGTACCTGCTGCCCGCGTCGGACGCGGTCCCCGCGATCCAGGCCCTGCGCGGCATCGGCGAGGCCATGGCGCCCGTGCTCTACGTCTCCGAGATCCGTCGCGTCGCCGCCGACACCGCGTGGCTCGCCCCGAGCAGCGAGCGGGACTCGGTCGCGTTCCACTTCACGTTCCACCGCGACCCCGAGGGCGTCGCGGCCGTGTTGCCCCTGATCGACGCGGCGCTCGCCCCGTTCGACGCCCGGCCGCACTGGGGCAAGGTCACCGCGATGCCGGCCGACCAGCTCCACGCGGTCTACCCGCGCCTCGGGGAGTTCGCGGCGCTCGCCGACCGGGTCGACCCCGAGCGGCGGTTCCGGAACCCGTTCCTGACCGAGGTGCTCGGCTGAGCGAGGGCACCCGTCGTCCGGCTGCCCGGCTTCCGTGACATCCGACGGTGCCACTGTCGTACGACCGCGGGACCGTCGACGCATGCGTCGGATGCAGCCGCGTCAGGCGACTCGACCGATGTCGAACGACAGCGGGAGCGTCGGGAACAGGCGGCGTTCTCGAGAACCGGGACGCAGGGCGGCTAGCGGTTCGGCGGCGCTGCGCTCGCCCGCTCCACGAGTGACACGGGGACGAGCCCCCCGTGGTCGGGCGCCGACCGCCCCTCGATCTCGGCGATCAGGGTGGACACCGCGCGCCGCCCGACCTCGTCGAACGACTGGTGCACCGTCGTGAGGGGCGGCCAGAACGAGTCGGCCTCGGGCATGTCGTCGAACCCGACCACGCTCAGGGTCCCGGGAACGGCACGCCCGGCCTCGTGTGACGCGCGGAGGATGCCGAGCGCGGTCTGGTCGTTCGCGGCGAAGACGGCGGTGATCTCCGGCCGGGCGGCGATCCGCTGCCCGGCGGTGTAGCCGGCGTCGGTCGTCCAGTCGCCCCGGATGACGTCGGGTACGGGACGCCCGGCCCGTTCGAGGGTGGCGCGCCACGAGGCCTCCCGGCGCATGGCGGAGTACGACGCGCGGGGTCCGCTGACGTGCCAGACGGTGTCGTGGCCCAGGTCGAGCAGGTACTGCGTGGCGATCCGGGCGCCCTCGGCCTGGTCGGTGTCGATCGTGGGGTGCTCGGCGGTGGCGGAGGAGTCGACCACGACGACCGGCACGCCGTCGGGCAGCGCGACCTCGGCGGCGTCGAGCACGTGCGACTCGATGATGATCACGACACCGTCCACGGCCTGTTCGGACAGCCGGGTGAACGCGGACCGGACCCCTGCCTCGGTGCGCCGGGCCATCGGGAGCAGGGTGATCGTGAAGTCGGCTGCGCCCGCGGCCTCGGCGATGGCCTCGAGCGTCCGCATGTTGCCGAACGACGCCAGGGTGAACAGGATCACCCCGATGGTGCGGAACCGCCCCGAGCGGAGGGCCCGGGCGGCACGGTTCGGCCGGTACCCGAGCTCGGCCATCGCACGACGCACGCGCTCCCGGGTGTCGTCGCTGACGTTGTCGAACCCGCGGGCGACGCGGGACACGGTCTGCATCGAGACCCCGGCGGCCTGCGCGACCGCGGCCAGTGACGGGGCCTTGCGGATCTCGGACGGGGTCTCCGTGCTCATCGGGGTCCCCTCCTGGCCCGCCGCGATCGGCCGGGTCCACCTCGTTCGGCCGCATCATCGCACGAACCGGGCCTCTGGTCACGATTCTGCGTCGGCGCTTGCATGTTGACGTTGCCATGCTACGGTGAACCGCGCGATGTTGACGTCAACATACGCGGAGCACCGTCTGGACGAAGGAGTCGTATGACCGCGATCACCGCGCGCCGGGGAACGTCACCCGGCGGCCGGAACGGCACCCGTGGCGGCGCCCGGGGCAAGGGCCGAGCCCGCCAACGCTGGACCGGCTGGCTGTTCGTCGCGCCGTTCATGATCGTGCTCGTCGCGATGCTCATCGTGCCGATCGGCTACGCCCTCTGGCTCAGCCTGTTCCGCGACCAGCTCATCGGCGGCAACCAGTTCGTCTGGTTCGCCAACTACCTGCAGCTGTTCCAGGACGCCAAGTTCTGGGCCGGGTTCCTGCGCGTCGTCCTGTTCCTCGTGGTCCAGGTGCCGGTCATGCTCGTCCTCGCACTCGTCGCCGCACTCGCACTCGACAGCGGTCGCCTCTACGGCTCGGCGTTCTTCCGCATCGGGGTGTTCCTGCCCTACGCGGTGCCGGGTGTCGTCGCCGCGCTCATCTGGGGCTTCATCTACGGCAACCAGTTCGGCCTGACCGGCGCCGCGAACAAGGCCCTGGGCATCGACCTGTTCGAACCCTTCAGCCCGCACTGGGTCCTCGCATCCATCGGCAACGTCGTCACGTGGGAGTTCCTCGGCTACAACATGCTGATCTTCTACTCCGCGCTCCGGGTGGTGCCGACCGAGCTGTACGAGGCGGCCGAGATCGACGGCGCCGGGCCGCTCCGCACGATCATGTCGATCAAGATCCCGGCGCTGCGCGGCTCGATCGTCATCGCCACGATCTTCTCGATCATCGGCAGCTTCCAGCTCTTCAACGAGCCGAACCTGCTCAAGACGCTCGCCCCGAACGTCATCGGCAGCGCATTCACCCCGAACATGTACGCCTACTCGCTGTCCTTCAGCGGTCAGCAGTTCAACTACTCCGCCACCGTCGCGATCGTCATGGGTGTAATCACCGCCGTGATCGCCTACGTCGTCCAGGTGCGCGGCACGCGAGCGGAGAACCGATGAGCGCCGTCCAGACCCCACCGCCCGTCACCATCGCGACCGAGGGCACACGCGGCCGCGACCCGCGTGCCCGCGCTCCCCGGGCCTCCCGTCCGGGTCGCCGGATCGGCGCCGGCTCGCCCAGGCCGCGCCGGAGCGGGCTGCTCACCGCCGTCATGGTGGTGTTCACCGTCTACTCGTTCGCGCCGCTCGCCTACCTGGTGATCAACAGCACGAAGACGCAGTCGTCGCTCCTGTCGACGTTCGGCCTCTGGTTCGGCGGACACTTCAACCTGATCCAGAACCTGCACGACACGCTGACCTACAACGGCGGGATCTTCCTGCAGTGGTTCGGCAACACCCTGCTCTACGTCGTCGTCGGTGCCGGCGGGGCGACGCTCCTCGCCACGGTCGCGGGCTACGGCATGGCGAAGTACGCGTTCCCCGGCCGCCGGGCCGTGTTCGCCATCGTGCTCGGCGCGGTCGCGATCCCGGGCACGGCGCTGGCCGTCCCGACGTTCCTGCTGTTCTCGCAGGTCGGCCTGACGAACACGCCGTGGGCGATCATCCTGCCGTCGCTCATCAGTCCGTTCGGGCTCTACCTGATCTGGACGTACGCGATCGACGCCATCCCGATGGAGCTCATCGAAGCCGCCCGCATGGACGGTGCCGGCGAGTTCCGGATCTTCTTCACGATCGGGCTCCGACTGCTCATGCCCGGCGTCGTCACGGTGCTGCTGTTCGCGGTCGTGGCCACGTGGAACAACTACTTCCTCCCGCTGATCATGCTGAGCGACCCCCGCTGGTACCCGCTCACGGTCGGCCTGAACCAGTGGAACGCGCAGGCCACCGGCGCCGCCGCCCAGCCGATCTACAACCTCGTCGTCACGGGTTCGCTGCTCACGATCATCCCGATCGTCGCCGCGTTCCTCTTCCTCCAGCGCTTCTGGCAGTCCGGCCTCGCGGCCGGGTCCGTCAAGGCGTGACTCCCCGCCCCGTCGGCCGGGAGGCCCGGGGCAGCACCCAGCACCACCGCACCCCTGCGATCCACAACGAAGTGAAAGGCATCACCATGCACAAGCGTCTCCGGCGCGGCCTCGCCGCCGTCGCCATCGGCGTCTCCGCCGCGGTCGCCCTCGTCGGCTGCGCGAGCGGCAGCTCGTCGGCCTCGGGCGGCAGCGCGAGCGACGTCTCCGCCGCGCTGAAGAAGGGCGGCACGATCACGTACTGGTCGTGGACCCCGTCCGCCAAGGCCCAGGTCGCCGCGTTCGAGAAGGCGTACCCGAAGGTGCACGTCAAGCTCGTCAACGCCGGCACCGGCACCGACGAGTACACGAAGCTCCAGAACACGATCAAGGCCGGCTCGGGCGCGCCCGACGTCGCGCAGGTCGAGTACTTCGCCGTCCCGCAGTTCGCGCTGTCGAACTCCCTGGCCGACCTCACCTCGTACGGGTTCGGCTCGCTCAAGGGCAAGTACTCCGCGAGCACGTGGGACTCGGTCGCCATGAACGGCAAGATCTACGGTCTGCCGCAGGACTCCGGCCCGATGGCGCTGTTCTACAACAAGCGCATCTTCGACCAGTACGGCCTCGCCGTCCCGAAGACGTGGAGCGAGTACGTCGCCGACGCCAAGAAGCTGCACGCGGCGAACCCCAGCGAGTACATCACCGCGGACAACGGCGACCCCGGATTCGCGACCAGCATGATCTGGCAGGCCGGCGGCACCCCGTTCACGACGAACGGCACGAAGGTGTCGATCGACCTGCAGGACGCGGGGAGCAAGAAGTGGACGTCGACCTGGAACCCGCTCGTCCAGGGCAAGCTCCTCTCGACCACCCCGGCCTGGAGCGACGACTGGTTCAAGCAGCTCGGCAACGGCCAGATCGCCTCGCTCATCACCGGCGCCTGGATGCCCGGCAACCTCGAGGCGAGCGCCCCGGCCGGCAGCGGTGACTGGCGCGTCGCCCCGATGCCCACCTACGACGGCAGCAAGGCCGTCACCGCGAACAACGGGGGCAGCTCGCAGGTCGTCATGAAGCAGTCGAAGAACCCGGCGCTCGCGGCGGGCTTCCTCAAGTGGCTCAACTCGTCGAGCGCGAGCACGAAGATCTTCGCCAAGTCCGGCGGGTTCCCGTCGACCACCGCCGACCTCGAGTCGTCGTCGTTCCTCAACGACAACCCGTCGTACTTCGGTGGCCAGAAGATCAACGAGGTCCTCGTCGACGCGTCGAAGAACGTCAAGTCCGGCTTCACCTACCTGCCCTACGAGGTCTACGCGAACAGCGTCTTCGCGGACACGGTCGGCCAGTCCTACCAGAACAACACGTCGCTCGACAGCGGCCTGCAGTCCTGGCAGAGCCAGCTCGTCAAGTACGGCAAGCAGCAGGGCTTCACGGTCTCGTCCAAGTGACCGAACGGTGCCCGGGCGCGCGTCGCCCGGGCACCGTCCCCTCCCATCCGAAGAAAGGCACGCTCATGCGTTTCGCCATCGGCCCCGACGACTTCCTGCTCGACGGCGAACCCCACCGCGTGCTCTCCGGAGCGCTCCACTACTTCCGCGTCCACCCCGACCAGTGGGCGGACCGGATCCACAAGGCCCGGCTCATGGGCCTCAACACCATCGAGACGTACGTCGCCTGGAACGCCCACGCGCCGTCGCCCGACACCTTCGACCTGACCGGCGGGCTCGACCTCGGCCGGTTCCTCGACCTCGTCGCGGCCGAGGGCATGCACGCGATCGTCCGCCCCGGCCCGTACATCTGCGCCGAGTGGGCGAACGGCGGACTGCCGTCCTGGCTGTTCGCCGACGCGAACGTCGGCGTGCGCCGGAACGAGCCCCGGTTCCTCGCCGCCGTGCAGGCGTACCTCGAGCGCCTCGCCCCCGTGCTCGTGCCCCGGCAGATCGACGCCGGCGGCCCGATCGTGCTCGTGCAGGTCGAGAACGAGTACGGCGCCTACGGCTCGGACCCCGCCTACCTCCGTGCGCTGCTCGCCATGCACCGCGACATCGGGCTCACCGTTCCGTTCACGAGCGTCGACCAGCCGATGGGCACGATGCTCGAGGACGGCACGATCCCGGGTCTCCACGCCACCGGCTCGTTCGGGTCCCGCGCGTCCGAACGACTCGCGGCCCTCCGAGGTGTGCAGCCGACCGGCCCGCTCATGTGCTCGGAGTTCTGGGACGGCTGGTTCGACAGCTGGGGCGAACACCACCACACGACCTCGGCGACCGACTCCGCCCGGGAACTCGACGCACTCCTCGCCGCCGGGGCGTCCGTCAACGTCTACATGTTCCACGGCGGCACGAACTACGGCTTGACGAACGGTGCGAACGACAAGGGCGTCTACCGACCGATCGCGACGAGCTACGACTACGACGCACCGCTCGACGAGGCCGGGCTGCCCACCCCGAAGTTCCACGCGTTCCGATCGGTCATCGAGCGGTACGCGCCCGTGCCGGACCTGCCGCCGGAGTTCGCTCCGGACGCACCCGCCCCGGCCCCGGTGCCCGACGTCGCACTCCGGTTCGACCGTGCCCTGTCGCTCTGGAGCACCGTCGACGACATCGCCACGTGGACGCACCACGACGACGTCCCGACCGTCGACGCACTCGGGAGCGGCGCCGGCTTCGTGCTCTACCGCACCGAGGTCGACCTGCCCGCGGGCGGCGTCCTCACCGTCGAGGAGGTCCGCGACCGTGCCCAGGTGTTCCTCGACGGGCGACCGGTGGGCGTCCTCGAGCGCGAGCACCACGACCACGCGCTCGTCCTGCCGCCGGTGGGCCGCGCCGTGCTCGACGTCCTGGTCGAGGACCAGGGACGCGTCGACTACGGCGTCCGCATCGGGGAGCCCAAGGGCCTGGTCGGCCCGGTCACCGTCGACGGCGTCCCGCTGGCCCGGTGGTCCGTCACGCCGCTCGACCTGGTCGCGGCCGTCGCCGGTTCCGCGGACGGCCGGGAGGCCCGGCACGCGTCCGTCCCGCAGCCCGCGTCCGCCGTCCCCGCCGCCGTCGCATCGCTCGGCCAGCACCCGTCGGACGGCGCCGCGAAGCCTGCCGCCGTGTCCCCGGCTGCGGAGCCCGCCGCCGCGGTGTCCCCTGCCGCGGACGGCCCGCTCGGCGAGCACCTGACGGAAGGGGCCGTGCTGACGGCGCCGGCCCCGGCCCTCCCGGTCGTCGCCGCGCTCCGCGACATCCGGCCCGACCCGGCCCCGACGCTCGCGGGGCCGACGTTCGCGCTCGCGACCGTCGAGCTCGACGCCGTGCGGGACCTGCACCTGGCGCTCGACGGGTTCGGCAAGGGCGTCGCCTGGGTGAACGGGTTCTGCCTCGGGCGGTACTGGTCGCGTGGCCCCCAGCGGACGCTGTACGTGCCGGCGCCCGTCGTCCGCGCGGGCCGCAACGAGGTCGTCGTGTTCGAGCTCGGTGCCGCCGCCCGCCGCGATGCGGTGTTCCGGGGCTCCGCGGACCTCGGGCACACGGAGGCCTGATCCCCGAACCGGCTGGTCTACTCCGTCACGGATGACCACATCGTCGTGTTGCAGGCGCGCGACCACTCCTGAGGTGACCGAGCCGGAGCGGTCGGTGTCGTGCTGATGGCACACGGCGTCCGGATCGCCGAGGCGCGACCGCTCCCATGACGCCTGTGAGGGCAGGGTCGCTGCCACCGCACGAGTCACACTCCGATCATCTGGGGCCGACGCCGGGCTCCGACGATGCGGCCCCGCACGAAGAGCACGACCGTCCGCCCGAGCACCTCACCGACGGCCATCAGCAGGAGCGCGTCCACCCACGCCGATTCCTCGATCCGGTGCTCGACGCTGAAGGTGGTGAGGTGCATCTGCCCGGCAGCCGAGTTCGCCCAGAGTTGGAACGCCAGGCGGAACCCCATGCCGAGCACCCACAGGGCGGCTGCCGCCGGTGTGGCCCGGGCGAACGGGTGACCGTCCTTCCGCCAGACGCGCGTCAGAGCCGCGGCGCCGATCCCGAGCGTCACACCCACCGCCGGTCCGAGGAGGACGAGGAGGACCCCGTTCGCGGTCGTCGGGAGTGCGTGCCCGTAGTGGAGCACGGCCACGGCGACGAGTGCGATCGGCAGGAGGAGCTGCACGATGCCGAGCCGTCGTCCGCGGAGTTGCAGCACCACGAGTCCGAGCAGGGTGCCGTCGATGAGCCAGTCAGTGATCGTCATGCGGCAAGCCTCGCGATCCCCGCGCGGCTGGGGCACCACCCCGGGGTGGTGCCGGGGGTGGTGATGCGGCACGCGATCAGGCGGGCCCGAACACCTCGGGTAGTGCCCCGACGAACCCGTCGAAGTGGCTGTACCACAGCGCGTGCGCTGCTCCCGGGACGCCGCGGACGGCGACACCGCTGGCGGTGAGCAGCTCCACGAGCTCGTCGTCGACGACGTCGCTCGGCTCCGCCCGCACGACGATCGACCCGCGCTCGGGCATCAAGGTGCCGCCGGCCGCAGCCGCGACGGATGCCGCCGTTGCCGGGTCGAACCGTTCCGCAGCGCGCGCCTCGACGACGCAGTCCTCGTCGCCGTAGTACGACCGGGAGGCGCGGAGCCCCTGGACGGTCCGCTCACGTCGGTCACGTTCGTACTCCAGCTCGACCGTGGCGCGGTCCCAGCCGCCGCGACTGCTGAACGGGGCCTCCACGTACACGGTCCGGTCGGGGCGGAGCTCCTGCGCAGCGGCAGCCAGGACCAGACCGCCGAAGGAGTGGCCGATCGCGAGCGCCGGAGGACGCTGCGAGGTCGCGCGAACGGCGTGCACGACGGCCGCTGCGGCACGCTCGACGGTCAGGTGCGGGTCCCGCTCCGACAGCCCGTGGCCCGGCAGATCGATCGCGAGCACGCGGTACCCCCGATCGGTGAGCAACGGCACGACACGCCACCAGCTCTCAGAGGAGCCCATCATCCCGTGCAGCAACACGGCGGTGTCCGGTCCGCTGCCGCGCTCGTCGACGTGGAGGCGCATCCGGTCATACAACCACGGCCACGGGACGGACCGGCTCGTCCGTGGCTCCCGCCTCCTTCCGACTGCACGTGCGTTGTTCGACAGCGGGGGAGTCGTCGCCTGCTCGGACACCCGACGCGCGGCGCGAGAAGCGTCATCGCCGGTGTCGTTCGACAGCGGTGCCGTCGGAAGCAGGCGGAGGGGGCCGAGGGGGAGGGGGACGAAGAGGCGGTGGCAGGCGGAGGGGGCGGTGGCCGGCGGCGGGGACGGGGCGGGAGCCGGACCGGTCAGAACCGCGTGGTGCCCCGCAGCCGCCGCGGCCGCCCGTCCGGGTCCACCGCCAGCCGCGCGACCGCTCCGGCCCAGAGCCGCTGGACCGCCGAGATCGACTCGGGCGTGTGCTGCCGGACGTGCCCGACCGGCCGCGGTCCGGGCTCGCCGTCCTCGTGCCAGTGGTCGAGGGCACGAGCGGCGGCGGTCCACAGCGCGAGTCCGCCGGTCAGGTCCTGGAGCCGGGGGTCGTCGGGCGTCGTCCCGAGGTGCTCCGCCCACAGCTGGAGGCGCAGGTCACGCGGCAAGGAGGAGTCCGGGCCGTCGTCTGGCCGCGCCGCTCCGTCGACCACGGCGCAGGTGAGCTCGCTGTCACTGGTCCAGGATCGGCGGTTGAAGTTGTCCGACCCGCACGTCATCCAGGTGTCGTCGACGATGCAGATCTTGGCGTGGATGTAGATCGGCGTGCCCGCGGTGTTCTCGAGGTCGAACACCCCCACCCGGTCCGGGGCGGTGCGCTGCAGGGCCCGCACAGCTCGGAGCTGCCCGATGCGGCTCGGTGGTCCGGCGAGGGGACCGTCGGAGTCGGGGTAGCGCGGCACGACGACGATGACGTGCAGGTCCGGGTTCCGCTCGAGCGCGTCCGCGATGCCGGTGGCGACCTCGGTGGACCACAGGTACTGGTCCTCGATGTAGATGAGTCGCCGCGCCCGCTCGAACGCCTTCGTGTACGCCCGGGCGACGCTCCGCTCGCCGGCGGGGGCGAACGGGAACGCCGGGCGCTTCACTCCGTAGGTGCGGAGGAGCTGGACCGCGTGCGTGCCGGCGGGCGGCGGCGGGGGTGCGGTCTCCGGCAGCGGCTCGGGGTGCCGCGGCATCCGTGCGAGGCGCTGCAGGAGCATCCGGTAGGGGTCCCGGTGGTCGAGCGGGTGCGGATCGTCCCACCGCTCGGCGAACACGGCGAGGACGTCGGCCACGACCGGTCCGTGGAGTTCGAGGGCGGCGTCGTGCCACGGCGGTCGGTCGCCGTAGCGGGGGTCCATCGAGAGCGCCTGCGGGTCACCGGCGTGGTCGGCGTCGTCCCGCCGGCTGTGGCAGAGGTCGATCCCGCCGACGAACGCGACGTCGCGGGCCGGGTCGTCGCGGTGCCGGATGACGAAGAACTTCTGGTGGTGCGAGCCGAACACCCGCACGCGCTGGTCGAGGAGCACCTCGCCGCCGGCGTCGTTGACCTCGCGCCCCAGCAGCTCGTTCGACCTGCCGCTGATCGGCGAGGAGATCCGTTCGCCGTGCGATCGCCAGACCAGGCCGCGGACCTCGACACCGCCTCGGGCCAGGTCCGCGAGGAGTTCCCCGATCGTCGGCCCGTCGGGGAGCAGGCGCTCGTCCGCGTCGCCGCGCCAGTCCGTGAACCAGACCCGGTCGCCGGGCTCCAGCGCGGTGAGTTCCTCGTGCAGCCGGGCGAAGTACGGCGCGCCGTGCACGATCGGCACGACGAGGTTGCCCTCCGACCACGCCGGTTCGCCGTCGCGGTCGGCATGCACCGCGGTGGCCGTGTTGCCCCGCTCGCCGGCGCGCAGGAACCAGTGGCGGGCGTCCTCGTACACGGTGGGAACACTACGGGAGGCGCTCCCGGGCGTCCCGTGCGTGCGGGGCGCGAGGGCGTACCGCCGCGGGTCGTGTTGTGTGCGCACGGCCGGAGCCGGGATGCTGGCAGGGCGACGAGTCAGGAGTCCCGATGACGCACCTCCCGGTCCCCGATCAGGCCACCGCATCCTCCGTGCCGGACGCGGTGGTCCACCTGAGCAGCGGCGGGGTGAGCCTCGTGCTCGACGCGTCGTCCGGCCTCCTGCCCGCGGTCGTCCACTGGGGAGCCGCGCTCGGGTCGCTGACCGCGGACGACGTCGCGGCGCTGTCCGAGGCGGACGTCCCGCCGGTCGGCGGGAACGCCGTCGACGAGCCGGTGCGCGTCGCCGTGCTGCCCGAGGGGTGGACGGGATGGACCGGGAGACCCGGGATCAGCGGCCATCGGAGCGGCCGGGACTGGTCGCCGCGGTTCCGCACGACGGCGGTCCGCCTGGAGGCCCGGGGGCACGAGGGCGCGCTGGCCGACTTCCGGGAGGTCGGGGCCGGCACCGTCACCGTGACCGCGGCGGACGAGGTGGCCGGGCTCGGGCTCGTGGTCGTCGTCGAACTGCTCGAGAGCGGCCTCGTGCGGCTGCGAGCCGAGGTCGAGAACACGGGTGCGGAGGAGTACGCACTCGACGACGTCACGCTCGCGCTGCCCGTGCCGTCGCGAGCGCGCGAGGTCCTCGACTTCGGCGGACGGTGGGGCGCGGAGCGGACACCGCAGCGGACCGAACTCGTGACGGGCATCCACGAGCGGCAGGGCCGCAAGGGCCGAACCGCTGCCGACGCGGCGACGGTGTTGAGCGTCGGGACGCCCGGGTTCGGGTTCGCCGGCGGTGAGGTCTGGGGCGTGCACACCGCGTGGAGCGGGAACCACCGGCACGCGGCGGAGCGCGTGTTCAGCGGCGAGCAGGTGCTCGGCGGTGGGGAGCTCCTGCTGCCGGGCGAGGTCCGGCTCGGCCCCGGCGCGTCCTACCGCACGCCGTGGGTGTTCGGCGCCTACGGGGTCGGTCTCGACGACCAGGCGCGGCGGTTCCACCGGTTCCTGCGCTCGCGCCCCCGACACCCGCGGCGGGACCGCCCGGTGACGATCAACGTGTGGGAGGCCGTGTACTTCGACCACGACCTGGGACGGCTGACGGACCTGGCGGAGCGTGCTGCCGGGCTCGGGGTGGAGCGGTACGTGCTCGACGACGGGTGGTTCCGGGGCCGCCGGGACGACACCCGCGGTCTGGGCGACTGGGTGGTCGACGAGGACGTCTGGCCGGACGGGCTGCACCCGCTCGTGGACCGCGTGCGGGAGCTCGGCATGGAGTTCGGCCTGTGGTTCGAGCCCGAGATGGTGAACGAGGACAGCGACGTGGCCCGCGCGCATCCGGAGTGGCTCATGCAGACGGGGGCGCGCCTCCCGGTCCGGTCACGGAACCAGCAGGTGCTCGACCTGGCGATCCCGGAGGCGTACGAGCACGTGCTGGGGCAGATGACGGCCGTGCTCGAGGAGTACGCGATCGCGTACGTCAAGTGGGACCACAACCGGGACCTCGTCGACGGGGGGCGGTGGCCGGGCGGTGAACCGGCGGTGCACGAGCAGACCCGGGCGGCGTACCGGCTCATGGCCACGCTGAAGGAGCGGTTCCCGGGACTCGAGATCGAGTCGTGCTCGTCCGGGGGCGGGCGGGTCGACCTCGGCGTCATCGAACACACGGACCGGGTCTGGGTCTCCGACTGCATCGACCCGCTCGAGCGCCAGCGGATGAACCGGTGGACGATGCAGCTCCTGCCGCCGGAACTGCTCGGGTCGCACGTGGCCTCGGGCGTGAACCACACGACGGGGCGGTGGCACGAGCTGTCGTTCCGTGCCGGGACCGCCCTGTTCGGCCACTTCGGGATCGAGTGGGACCTGGCGCGGGCGACGGAGCTCGAGCTCCGGGACCTCGGCGCGTGGATCGACCTGTACAAGCGGTACCGGGACCTCATGCACCGTGGGGAGCTCGTGCGGGTCGACCAGGTGGACCCGACGCTCAACGTGTACGGCGTGGTGGACCCCGCGCGGCGGGAGGCCCTGTTCTTCCTCGCCACGATCGGGCGGTCGGACGTCTCACCGCGGGGTCGCCTGACGTTGCCCGGCCTCGACCCGGCGACGCGCTACCGGGTCACTCCCGTGCTCGTCGGCGACCCCGAGGCGGGGGTGCAGCCCGCATCGTGGTGGGGGCCGGTCGTCACTGCTGCCGTTCCCGCCACGGCATCCGCATCGAACCGCGTCCTTCCTGACGAACCCCGCGATGACGCGTTTCGAACGGACGGAGGCGGTGCAACGCCCACGGGTGCCACGGGGACCAGCGTCGGCGACGGGACGGTCCGTCGGTTCCGCGGGACGGTCCTCCCGGGCAGCGCGCTCGCGTCGGCGGGGCTGCAAGCGCCCCTGATGTACCCGGAGCGCGTGGTGCTGCTGCACGTGACGGCCGAGGACTGACCGCCCCGGGTCACCGGACGCGGCGCTGCCCAGCGGACGCGACGGCATCCCGCGGCACGGCGGGGATCGCGTTGTGTCCCTCGGGCTTCCGCCGTACACTCGGAGCCACTACAACGTTGTAACCGCGAACGAAGGAACACCGCAATGCCGCGCGTCCACCTCTCCCTCGACCCTGCGTTCACCATCGGCCCGGTCCGGCGCCGTCTGTTCGGCGGGTTCGTCGAGCACCTCGGCCGCCACGTCTACGACGGCATCCACGAGCCGAACCACCCCACCGCCGACGAGCAGGGCTTCCGGCAGGACGTCATCGAGCTCGTCAAGGAGCTCGGGGTCACGACGATCCGGTACCCCGGCGGCAACTTCGTGTCGGGCTACAACTGGGAGGACGGTGTCGGGCCGGTCGACCAGCGTCCCCGCCGCCTCGACCTCGCGTGGCACGCCACCGAGACGAACCAGGTCGGGCTGCACGAGTTCTCGCACTGGCTCGACCAGGTCGGCAGCGACCTCATGCTCGCGGTGAACCTCGGCACGCGCGGCACGAAGGAGGCCATCGAGCTCCTCGAGTACACGAACGTCCCCGGTGGCACCACGCGCTCCGAGGAGCGCAAGGCGAACGGGCGGGAACGGCCCTTCGACGTCCGCATGTGGTGCCTCGGCAACGAGATGGACGGCCCGTGGCAGCTCGGCCACCGCAACGCCGTCGACTACGGCAAGCTCGCTTCGCGCACCGCCAAGGCGATGCGCCAGATCGACCCCGACATCGACCTCGTCGCGTGCGGGTCCTCGGGCCGTGGCATGCCCACGTTCGGCGCCTGGGAGCGCGAGGTCCTCGAGCAGACGTACGACGACGTCGACTACATCTCCTGCCACGCCTACTACGAGGAGAAGGACGGCGACCTCGTCAGCTTCCTCTCGTCCGGTATCGACATGGACCAGTTCATCCGCTCGGTCGTCGAGACCGCGGACCACGTCAAGGCCGCCCGGAAGTCGGACAAGACGATCGAGATCTCGTTCGACGAGTGGAACGTCTGGTACATCACCGACTGGGAGGCGCAGCAGAAGACGTACACGATCGACGAGTGGCCGATCGCCCCGCGGCAGCTCGAGGACATCTACTCGGTCGCCGACGCGGTCGCCTTCGGCGGGCTCATGATCACGCTGCTCAACCACGCCGACCGGGTCGCCTCGGCCAGCCTCGCGCAGCTCGTCAACGTCATCGCCCCGATCATGACCGAGCCGAACGGCCCGGCCTGGCGGCAGACGACGTTCTTCCCGTTCTCGCTCACGTCGCAGCTCGCCCAGGGCCAGGCGCTCAAGGTCGCGATCGACGGCGACACGATCGACACCCCGGTCTACGGTGCCGTCCCCGTGGTGGACGCCGCTGCGACGACCGACGGTGAGCGCACGTCGGTGTTCCTCATCAACCGGAGCACCGACGCGGCGACGACCGTCACGCTCGACCTCGGCCGGCTCGGCACGAGTGCGACCGGCTCGGTCAGCGCCCAGGGCATCTGGGACGACGACGTCTACGCCAAGAACACGCTCGAGGACACCGAGCGCGTCGGCCTCCGGACGAACGACACCGCGACGTTCGAGGACGGCACGCTCACGATCGAGCTGCCGGCGACGTCGTGGACGGCGGTGACCATCGGCTGAGCCGAGCTGGCGGGGTGCGGGTCCGTCCCGCACCCGGCCAGGGGCTCGGTCGCCGATGCCGGAACGGTACGGTGCAGACGTGACAGCAACCCCGGAGCGGAGCGTGACGCGCTCGCCGACGATCTTCGACGTCGCCGAGCGCGCCGGGGTCTCCCACCAGACGGTGTCCCGCGTCATCAACGGCGACGCGACGGTGCGGGCGCCGTTGCGCGAGCGCGTGACCGCGGCGATCGCCGAGCTCGGGTACCGACCCCGTGCCGCCGCCCGGGCCCTCGCGAGCCGGACGAGCCGCGCCCTCGGTGTCGTGTCCACGGGCGGGGCCCTGCACGGTCCCACGAGCACCGCGCTCGCGTTCAACCAGGCGGCCCGTCGTGCCGGGTACCACGTGCTCACCGCGACGCTCGACCGGGCGGAACCGGAGTCGATGCGCGACGCCGTCGAGACCCTCCTGGCGCAGGACGTCGCCGCGATCGTCCTCGTCGCCGCGGACTCCACCGCGACCGACGCCCTCGCCGCGCTCCCGGTGGCTCCGCCGGTCCCCGTCGTCATCGCGAACGGTCGCGCCGGCCAGGTCGCGGGGTGGACCGCGGTCGCGATCGACCAGGCTGCCGGCGCGGAACTCGCCGTGCGGCACCTGCTCGACCGGGGGCGGCGCCGGATCGCGCACCTCACCGGCCCGGAGGTCTCGCAGGAGGCCGTGGTCCGCCGCGACACGTACGAGCGACTCGTCCGCGAGGCCGGGTTCGAACCGCTCGTGCTGGCGGGTGACTGGACGCCCGAGAGCGGGTACGACGCCGGGCTCGCGCTCGACCGGGACACGGTCGACGCCGTGTTCTGCGGGAACGACCAGATGGCGCTCGGCGTGCTCCACGCGTTCGCCGACCGGGGTGTCCGCGTGCCCGAGGACGTCGCCCTCGTCGGCTTCGACGACATCCCCGAGGCGGCGCACTTCACCCCGCCGCTCACCACCGTGCGGCAGGACTTCGCATCGCTCGGCGAACGCGTGCTCGAGGCCGTCCTCGTCGTGCTCACCGGTGGTGCCGTGACCGACCGGACGGTCGAGCCGGAGCTCGTCGTGCGCACGTCGACGTAGCCCGCACCCCCGGTCCTGACCGGCCCACCCACCCGATCCGTGCCTCCCGGCCTTGCCGAAGTGAGCGCTCACATGGCACGATCACACCATGACGAAGGAGTCGCCCATGCCCGATGACGACCAGGCGCGCCAGCGCCACGCCGACGAGGTCAGCGAGGGTCGCGCGACCCTCGGGATCGAGCTCGGCTCCACCCGCATCAAGGCGACCCTCGTCGGCGCCGACCTGCTGCCGATCGCATCGGGCAGCCACGAGTGGGAGAACGAGTTCGTCGACGGCCGGTGGACGTACCCGCTCGACGCCGTCTGGTCGGGCCTCCAGGCCTGCTACGCGGACCTCGTGTCCGACGTCCAGGACCGGTTCGGGGTGCGCCCCACGCGCTTCCGGGCCATCGGCGTGTCCGCGATGATGCACGGCTACCTGGCGTTCGACGCGGACGGCGAACTGCTCGTCCCGTTCCGGACCTGGCGCAACACCTCGACCGGCGCGGCGTCCGCCGAGCTGACCGAGGCGCTCCAGTTCAACATCCCGCTCCGTTGGTCCGTCGCGCACCTGTACCAGGCGGTCCTCGACGACGAACCGCACGTCGCCGACATCGCGTCGCTGACGACGCTCGCCGGGTACGTGCACTGGAAGCTCACGGGGCGTCGGGTGCTCGGCGTGGGGGACGCGTCGGGCGTGTTCCCGATCGACCCCGCCACCGGCACCTACGACGCCGGCATGCTCGCCACGGTCCAGGAGCGCGTCGGACAGCGGGCCGCGCACCTCGACCTCGCGGCCGTGCTCCCCGAGGTGCTCCCCGCCGGACGGGAGGCGGGGCACCTGACCGCGCACGGCGCACGACTGCTGGACCCGACCGGCTCGCTGCAGGACGGCATCCCGCTCTGCCCGCCCGAGGGGGACGCGGGTACCGGCATGGTGGCCACGAACGCGGTCGCGCCGCGCACCGGGAACGTGAGCGTCGGCACGAGCATCTTCGCCATGGTCGTGCTCGAGGAACCCCTCACCGCCGCGCACCACGAGCTCGACGTCGTGACGACGCCGTCCGGTGACGCCGTCGCGATGGTGCACTGCAACAACGGCGCGAGCGAGCTCGCCGCCTGGGCGCGGGTGTTCGGCCGCTTCGCCGAGGTCACCGGGTCGCCGGTCGAGCCGGACCGGGTGTACGCGGCGCTGCTCGCGGAGGCCCTGGACGCGGACCCCGACGCCGGTGGCCTGCTGTCCTCGAACTACCTGTCCGGCGAGCCGGTGACGGGCGTCGAGGAGGGGCGACCGCTCCTCGTCCGCAGTCCCGCGGGTCGGTTCACGCTCGGCAACCTCATCCGGGCCGAGGTGGACGCGGCGTTCGCGACCCTCCGCATCGGCATGGACGTCCTGGCGGGCGAGGGAGTCGCGGTCGACCAGCTGCTCGCCCACGGTGGCCTGTTCCGGACGCGCGGGCCGGCCCAGCAGTTGCTGGCCGCCGCGTTGCGGGTGCCGATCGCCGTCGGGGTGACCGCGGGTGAGGGCGGCCCGTGGGGCATGGCGGTCCTCGCCGCGTACCTCGAGGCCGCCGACGAGCGGTCCCTGGCCGAGTACCTGGCCACCGAGGTCTTCGATGGCGACACGGTCGACGTCGTGCAGCCGGCGGCCGAGGACGTCGCGGGCTTCGCCACGTTCCTCGAGCGGTACCGGGCCGGCCTGGCCCTGCAGCCGGTCGCGGTCGCGGCCACACCGGCCGGCACGAGTGACGGCGACGCCGCCGGCGACGCCGTCACGATCGGCGACACCCCGAACGAAGGAGCAACCCCATGACCGAGGACACCCCCGTGTCCGGCGACGCCGTGTCCGACGACGTCCGTGCCGCCGTGCAGGCGACCCGCGAGAAGGTCGCCGCCCTGCACAGCGAGCTGACCCGGAACGGACTCGTCGTCTGGACGGGCGGCAACGTGTCGGAGCGCGTGCCCGGCGCCGACCTGTTCGTCATCAAGCCGTCCGGCCTGACGTACGACGAGCTCCGTCCCGAGAACCAGATCGTCTGCACCCTCGACGGCGTGCCCGCCGACGGTTGGGCCAACGAGCACGGTCCGTCGAGCGACACCGCCGCGCACGCCTACGTGTACCGCCAGATGCCGAGCGTCGGCGGCGTCGTGCACACCCACTCGACCTACGCCACCGCGTGGGCCGCGCGGGGCGAGGAGATCCCGTGCGTCATCACCGCGATGGCGGACGAGTTCGGCGGGCCCATCCCGATCGGTCCCTTCGCGATCATCGGTGACGACTCGATCGGCCGCGGCATCGTCGCGACGCTCGAGGGGCACCGCTCGCGCGCCGTGCTCATGCAGAACCACGGGGTGTTCACCATCGGCAAGGACGGCCGCGACGCGGTCAAGGCGGCCGTGATGGCCGAGGACGTCGCCCGCACCGTGCACATCAGCCGGCAGCTCGGCGAGCCGCTGCCGATCGACCCCGCCGACATCGACCGGTTGTTCGACCGGTACCAGAACGTCTACGGACAGGAACCCAAGGGAGCGATGCAATGACGCAGATCGACAGCGGACTCGACGGATACGAGATCTGGTTCCTGACGGGGAGCCAGGGGCTCTACGGCGAGGAGACCCTCCGCCAGGTCGCGGAGCAGTCGCAGGCGGTGCACGCGCAGCTCGCGGCGCAGGTGCCCGTCGAGCTCGTGTGGAAGCCGGTGCTCACCGACCCGGACTCGATCCGCCGCGCCCTCATCGAGGCGAGCGCGGACGACCGCGTCATCGGGGTCACGACGTGGATGCACACGTTCAGCCCGGCGAAGATGTGGATCGGCGGCCTCGGTGCGCTCACGAAGCCGTTGCTGCACCTGCACACACAGGCGAACGTCGAGCTGCCCTGGGGCGAGATCGACTTCGACTTCATGAACCTCAACCAGGCCGCGCACGGCGACCGCGAGTTCGGCTACGCGCTGGCCCGCATGGGGGTCGCGCACGCCACGACGATCGGCCACGTGTCGGATCCGCGTGTCGTGGCCGAGGTCTCGGCGTGGGCCCGTGCGGCCGCTGCCTGGGCCGCCGTCCGGTCGCTCAAGCTCGCGCGCTTCGGTGACAACATGCGGTACGTCGCCGTCACCGAGGGTGACAAGACCGAGGCCGAGATCGCGCTCGGCGTCCAGGTGAACACCTGGGCCGTCAACGAGCTCGCCGACGCGGTCGCCGACGTCGACGACACCGACGTCGACACCCTCGTGGCCTCGTACGAGGAGGAGTACGACGTCGTCGCCGAGCTCCGTCGCGGTGGCGAGCGCCACCAGTCCCTCCGTGACGGGGCCGCGATCGAGCTCGGGCTCCGCTCGTTCCTCGAGGCCGGCGGGTTCGGTGCGTTCACGACGAACTTCGAGGACCTCGGCGCGCTCAAGCAGCTGCCGGGCCTCGCGGTGCAGCGGCTCATGGCCGACGGCTACGGGTTCGGTGCCGAGGGCGACTGGAAGACCGCCGTGCTCGTCCGCGCGATGAACGTCGCCGGGGCCGGGCTCCCCGGCGGCGCCTCGCTCATGGAGGACTACACGTACGAGCTCACGCCGGGTCGCGAGAAGATCCTCGGCGCGCACATGCTCGAGGTCTCGCCGACGTTGACGGCCGCACGCCCGACGCTCGAGATCCACCCGCTCGGCATCGGCGGCAAGGACGACCCCGTGCGCCTCGTGTTCACGGCCGACCCGGGTGAGGCCGTCGTCGTCGCGATGTCCGACGTCCGCGACGGCTTCCGCCTGACGGCCAACGTCGTCGACGTCGTCGAGCCCGACGCGCCGCTGCCGCACCTGCCCGTCGGCCGCGCCGTCTGGGAGCCCCGGCCGTCGTTCCCCGTCGCCGCCGAGGCCTGGCTCGCCGCGGGTGCCGCCCACCACACCGTCATGACGAACGCGGTCGGGCTCGACGTCGTGGAGCGCTTCGCGACGATGGCCGGGACCGAGTTCGTGGTGATCGACGAGCACACCACGATCCGCGAGTTCCGGCAGGAGCTCAAGGTGCAGCAGGTGTGGCACCGCCTCGACCGGGGGTTCTGAGCCTCCCGCTCAGAACGCACGACACGCCGTGTGCACCCGAGTGCACACGGCGTGTCGTGCACTCTGGGCAGGGTCAGCGTGACCCCCGGATGCGGGGTTCCCAGGTGATTCGGATGGTCGCGGCGCCCAATGCCGCCGATCCGCGCGGTCATGGCGATCCCGGGGTGTCGTTCCGCTCAGGCTGCGCGCCCGACCGAGGGGTGGACCGATCGTTCCCGGTTGAGTCCGCGTCGAGCGGTACCTATCGTGGCCGAGGTCGTCCCGGGGGTGGGGAACGACGGTGGCCGCCCCAGGCGGTTGCACCAACGAGGCCGGACGCGCGCGAACAGCTGCCCCGCGACGGAACCCTCGACCTGACCGCAGATCGGCCGGGGTGGGCAGCGGTCGTCCGACGATCGTCGGCGTGCGCGGCCCCGTGAGGAAGCACCACACCATGAAGAAGTCCATCCGTACCCGCGCGCTCGTCAGCGGGCTCGCGTTCGCCGGCATCGCCGTCACGGGCGTCGCACTGGCGGCACCCGCCAACGCGGCCTCCGAGTCGACCTGGGACCAGATCGCCCAGTGTGAGAGCAGTGGCAACTGGGCCACCAACACCGGCAACGGCTACTCCGGCGGCCTCCAGTTCTCCCAGAGCACCTGGGCCGCCAACGGCGGGACCGGGACCCCGGCGTCCGCCAGCAAGTCGGAACAGATCGCGGTCGCGAACCGCGTGCTCGCATCGCAGGGCTGGGGCGCCTGGCCGGCGTGCTCGTCGCGGCTCGGTCTGAGCGGCACCGAGGGCGCGTCCGCCCCCGCGGCGACCACCTCGACCGCTCCCTCGTCGACCACCTCCACCGCGCCGTCGGCCGCCTCGTCCACCGCGACGTCGAGCGCGGCGACCTCGAGCGCGCCCGTCGCGGCACCGTCCGCACCCGCGGCGCCGTCGATCCCGTCCGTGGCGACGAGCGGCAAGACGTACACGGTGCTCTCGGGCGACACGCTCAACACGATCGCCACGAAGCTCGGCGTGAGCGGCGGGTGGACGCGCCTCGCTGGTGCGAACACGCGCACCGTGACCGACGTCGACCTGATCTACCCGGGGCAGGTCCTGCAGCTCCCGGCCTGATCGCGGGCGCCGCTCGGTCCGCACCACGCGCGGACCGAGCGGGACACGACGGACGGGACCCGGGCGACCGGGTCCCGTCCGTCGTTCCGTTCGGCGTGGACACCGCCGTGTCGACGCCCTGTCCGGCTCGTCCTCCACATCGGCCGGTGCATGAACGCTGTCCACCATCTCGGCTCGGCACCTTGTCGGCGGGCGTGCTTCCCGGCCATCATCGGAGCACGCGCCGCGGGGTGCGCAGGAGCACGAGGAGGACGGGACATGGCGACCTTCACCAGGGGGTTCGGCGGGCGGCGGCGTGACGTGGACCCGCGGCTGCCACCGGGGCAGACCACCGTGGCCGACTGGCCGGTGCTCTCGGCGAGCGGCACACCGATCATCGAGCCCGAGGAGTGGCAGTTCTCCGTCCGTACCGAGACCGGCGCAGTGCACGAGTGGTCGTGGGACGAGGTCCGGGCGCTCGGGATCGAGGACATCCGGACCGACATCCACTGCGTGACCCACTGGTCCAAGCTCGACATGGGGTGGCGGGGCGTCCCGCTCGACGCCGTCTTCGCCGACGTCGAGACCTCGTTCGACCACCTCATGGTCCACAGTTACGGCGGCTACACGACGAACCTGCCCCTGGCCGAGGTCCTCGACGGCAAGGCGTGGATCGCGTTCGAGGCCGAGGGCGAGCCCCTGTCGCCCGAACACGGCGGCCCGGCGCGGTTGCTCGTGCCGCATCTCTACTTCTGGAAGAGCGCCAAGTGGGTCCGCGGGATCACGATGCAGGCGAACGACGAGCCGGGCTTCTGGGAGAACGCGGGCTACCACCTGCACGGGGACCCGTGGAAGGAAGAGCGCTACTGGTGAGCGTCGACGTCGGAGCGACCGCATCGGCGCAGACGGTGTCGGCCACGACGGGTGCGCCTGCGGACCCGGCCTCCCGTCCCGCGTCCGCACTCCCGCGCCCGGGGTGGCACGTGGCGCGCGTCGTCGCGGCCGCGTCCGAGACCCCGACGGCGCGGCGCATCGTGCTCGACGTCGCGGGCTGGCCCGGGAACGAGGCCGGCCAGCACCTCGACCTGCGCCTCACTGCCGAGGACGGCTACCAGGCGACGCGGTCCTACTCGATCGCCTCGCACGGGGCGAGCAGCCGGGTCGAGCTCGCGGTCGACCGGGTCGACGACGGCGAGGTCTCGCCCTTCCTGGTCGACGACGTCATGGTGGGCGACGAACTCGAGGTGCACGGACCGCTCGGCGGCTGGTTCGTCTGGCGGCCACCGACGGAACCGGAACCGCGCCCGGTCCAGCTCATCGCGGGCGGATCCGGCGTCGTCCCGCTCGTCGCGATGGTCCGTGCGCACGCGGAGGCCGGGGACCCCACGCCCTTCCGGTTGCTGTACGCGGTCCGCACGCCGGAGGACGTCTTCTTCCGTCCCGAACTGCGGGCGGCGCTCGACGCGGACGCTCCCTTCGCGCTGACGACGGTGTACTCGCGACGGACGCCCCCGGGCGACGACACCGCACCCGGCCGCCTGACGCGGGACCGCCTCGGTGCCGCGATCGTGTCGGCGGCGGCCCACCCGCGCATCTACGTCTGCGGCTCGACGCCGTTCGTCGAACAGGTCATCACGTGGCTCGGCGAGCTCGGGTACGACACCCGGGGCGTGCGAGCCGAGCGGTTCGGAGGCAGCGCATGACGACCCGACTCGACGGCAACGCGGCGGCCGGGGTCCTGGCCGACGTCTTCGGCACGGACACCACCACCGCACGGGTCCGATGCTCCGGCTGCGGGGCGGTCGGTGTCGTCGCCACGGTGGTCGTCCTGGCCGATGCGGCGGGCACGGTCCTCCGCTGCCCCGAGTGCGACGACGTCCTCGCCACGGTGGTCGACGACGGCACCACGGCCTGGCTGTCCATGCCCGGGGTGAGCGCGATCGGCATCCCACGACCGGTGCCCCTGGGCAGCCGCGCACGGGCCCGGCCCGGAGGCTGAGCGGACACGCCCTGGTCGGACTCCTACACTGGCCAGTCGCAGGAACCCCACCCCACCCCGCCACACCCCTCGGAAGGTCGATCGCCCGATGACCACCCCGTCCACACGCGTGCCCGGCAGCCTCGCCGAGCAGCGTGCGCTCCTCTTCGACCTCGACGGCGTCCTGACGCCCACCGCGGACGTCCACATGCGCGCATGGTCACGGCTGTTCACCCCGTACCTCGAGCAGCACGGGGTCGCCCCGTACACCGAGCAGGACTACTACGCGTACATCGACGGCAAGCCGCGCTACGACGGCGTCCGGTCCCTGCTCGTCGCGCGGGGGATCCAGGTCCCCGAGGGCGACCCGTCCGACGGCCCGGACGCCGACACGGTCTGCGGTCTCGGCAACCGGAAGAACGCCGCGTTCAACGCCGAGCTCGAGGAGAACGGCGTCCTGCCGTACCCCGGCTCCGCGCGGTTCCTCGACGCCGCCATCGCTGCCGGGTACCTCGTCGCGGTCGTCTCGAGTTCCGCGAACGCCCGGTCGGTCCTGCGCACCGCGGGGATCCTCGACCGCTTCCCCGTCGTGGTGGACGGCACCGTCGCGATCGCCGACCACCTGGCCGGCAAGCCGGCTCCCGACACCTTCGTCGACGCGGCACACCGCCTCGGACTGACGCCGGCGTCGTGCGTCGTGTTCGAGGACGCCCTCGCCGGGGTCCAGGCCGGCCACGCCGGGGCCTTCGGACTCGTCGTGGGCGTCGATCGCGGTGCGGGCGCGGACGCCCTCCGCGCGCACGGCGCGGACGTCGTCGTGCCCGACCTCGCCGACCTCGTCGACGACCTGCCGGCTCCGGGCACCGTCACCCACCCCACGGACGCTCCCGGGAAGGACGCATGAACCCGATCACCGCGGATCCCCTCGACCGCACCCGCTACCCGATCGACGAGTGGGCGCTGGAAGAGGCCGAGTACGCCCCCGACGAGCAGGGCGTCGCCGAGACGCTGTTCGCGGTCGGCAACGGGTACCTCGGCCTCCGGGGGAACTTCGACGAGGGCCGGGGCGGGTACTCGTACGGCACCTACGTGAACGGGTTCCACGAGATCTGGCCGATCCGCCACGCGGAAGAGGCCTTCGGGTTCGCGAAGGTGGGGCAGACCATCGTCAACGCACCGGACGCCAAGGTGATCCGTCTCTACGTCGACGACGAACCCCTGGTCCTCGCCGAGGCCGACATCCTCCGGTACACGCGACGGCTCGAGTTCCGTGACGGCTACCTGCTCCGTGAGACCGAGTGGAGCACGCCCTCGGGCAAGCGCGTGCTCATCCGCTCGCGCCGACTCGTGTCGTTCGCCGACCGGCACCTCGCGGTCGTCGACTACGAGGTCACGATGCTCGACCACGATGCCTCCGTGTTGCTGTCGAGCCAGATCCTCAACCGCCAGGACGTGCCCGACGAGTACCACGCGATGATGCAGACCGCGGCGCCGATGTTCGACCCGCGCAAGGCGGAGCAGTTCACGAACCGGGTCCTGCAACCGCGCTTCCGGCGGAACACGGGCGAGCGGTCGCTGCTCGGTTACCAGACGTCGAGCTCGGGCATGACCATCTGCGTGGGGGCAGAGCACCGGCTCGAGACCGACAACACCTGGGACCACACCGCGCAGATCGACGACGACCTCGCCAAGCACGTGTACCGGATCACGGCCAAGGCCGGACAGCCGATCCGCCTCGTCAAGACCATCACGTACCACACGTCGCGCGGGGTCCCCGCCCGGGAGCTCGCCGATCGCTGCGACCGGACGCTCGACCGTGCGGCCGAGACCTCCGTGGACGACATGTTCGCGCACCAGCGGGCGTGGATGGACGACTTCTGGGCCCGGAGCGACGTCGAGATCCCGCACGAGCCCGGCTTGCAGCAGGCGGTCCGGTGGAACCTGTTCCAGCTCGCGCAGGCCACCGCCCGCACCGATGGCCACGGCATCGCGGCGAAGGGCGTGAGCGGCTCCGGGTACGGCGGCCACTACTTCTGGGACACCGAGGTCTACGTGCTGCCGTTCCTCAGCTACACGGCACCGATCGTCGCCCGGAACGCCATGCGGTTCCGCTACAACATGCTCGACGCCGCCCGTGACCGCGCTCGCGAGCTGAACCAGCGCGGCGCCCTGTTCCCGTGGCGGACGATCAACGGTCAGGAGTCGAGCGCGTACTACGCGGCCGGCACGGCGCAGTACCACATCGACGCCGACATCGCCCACGCGCTCATGCAGTACGTGCGGGCGAGCGGTGACCGCGAGTTCCTCAAGCGTGGGGCGATCGACATCCTCGTCGAGACCGCGCGCTTGTGGGAGGACCTCGGCTTCTGGCGGCGGAACGGCGACCGGAAGTTCCACATCGACGGCGTGACGGGCCCGGACGAGTACACCACCGTCGTCGACGACAACATGTACACGAACGTCATGGCCCGCGCGAACCTGTGGTTCGCCGTGAACGCGTGCCGTGAACTCCGTGCCGACGACCCGGTCGAGTTCTCGCGCATGGTCCGTCGTACGGGTCTGGACGAGTCGGAGATCGCGGGCTGGGCCGCGGCGGCCGAGGCCATGGAGATCCCGTTCGACCCGCACCGGGGCATCCACCCGCAGGACGCCCAGTTCCTCGACAAGGAGCTCTGGGACCTCGAGAAGACGCCGGAGTCGAAGCGCCCGCTCCTGCTCCACTACCACCCGCTCGTGATCTACCGGTTCCAGGTGCTCAAGCAGGCGGACGTCGTGCTCGCGCTGTTCCTGCAGGGCCACGAGTTCACGCCCGCCGAGAAGCGCCGCGACTTCGAGTACTACGACGCACTGACCACGGGCGACTCGACGCTGTCGGCGGTCGTCCAGTCGATCATCGCGGCCGAGGTCGGGTACCACGAGCTCGCGGAGCAGTACTTCCTCACCTCGCTGTTCGTCGACCTCGCCGACCTGCACGGCAACACGTCCGACGGCGTCCACGTCGCCTCGACGGGCGGCGTCTGGGGCGCCCTCGTCAACGGCTTCGGCGGCATGCGCGACCACGGCGGCCGACTGACGTTCAACCCGCGGCTGCCGAAGACATGGCCCGGCCTGACCTTCCGGCTCACCGTGCAGGGGAACCGGATGCGCGTCGAGCTCGAATCGGATCGCATGACCTTCACGATCGAGCACGGCACCGAGGTCACGGTGTGGGTGCACAACGAGGAGTTCCTCGTCTCGGCGGACCACCCGCTCGTCGTCGAGCTCGGGCACCAGGGGCCGCGGCTCGAGGCGCACGCGCCGACGACGAGCGACATCCAGGGCACGCTCCGTGCCGACGGATCGGTGATCACCGCGTCCATCCCGACGATCTCGCTCGAGCGCGACGAGGTGGAGGCGCAGCCGTCGTGAGTGCACGCCGGGTCGCCGCCGACGCGGACGTCGGCACCCGCTGGGTGGCCCTGCTCCGCGGCGTGAACGTGGGCGGGGTCACCGTCCGGAACCCCGAACTCACCGCGGTCGTCGAGGGGATCGGCGGCACCGACGTCCGACCGGTGCTCGCGAGCGGCAACGTGGTGTTCACGGCCCCGGCGCCTGACGCCGGACCGGAGCACGCGGTCGCGCAGGACGCTGCGGAGGCGACCCTCCAGGACCGGCTCGAGCGGGGCCTCCAGGACCGGTTCGGCCGCCCGGTGCCCGTGGTGCTCCTGCGACAGGACCGACTGGCGGCGCTCGTCGACGCGTTCCCGTTCCCGGTCGACGCGGCGACGCACGCGTACGTCGTGTTCTCGTCGGACCGGGACGCCCTCGAGGCCCTCGTCGCCGACCCGGTGCAGCCGCCGGACCGGGTGGCCGTCGGCGACGGCGTCGTCTACTGGGCGTGCCCGAAGGGGTCGAGCACCGACACCCCGTTCGCCAAGCGTGCGGCCACGTCGCGGTTCCGCGCGACGACGACGACGCGGAACGTGAACACGCTCCGTCGCATGGCGTGACCGCGGCACCATGCGCCAGGGAAACGCGCCGGGGGACACCGCCCCGGGGGTGACCGGCAGCCGCCCGAGTACAACGATCACCATGACGAACGAACGCCCCGACACCGACGGGCCCGACGCAGCCCATCGGATCCCGGAGGGGGTCGACGACGCCACGGTGGACGCCCTCGGCAAGCTGTCCGAGGGGCTCGAGGCGCTCGAGCACGCTCGCGGCCTGCTGTACGGCTTCCACCGCCTCACGGGTACGGCGGACCTCGCGATCGGTGAAGCCGTGGACCTGTTCCGCCAGGCCGGACACGACGACGTCGCCGACCGCATCGAGCGTGACGTCGTCGGCCGCAACGTCATCGCCGGCCGATGGACGTTCCAGATCGTCGAGGACTACGACGACGGCTACTGGTCGGTCGTGCGCGACGCCGAACGGGAGGCCCGCGAGCAGCTGGCCGGCGGCCGTCGCCACCTCTTCGAGGCCCGCATGAAGGAGCAGCGCCGCACCCACGGGGCGCCCCACCACGAGGCCCTGCCCGCCGATGTCGGCGAGCAGGTGTGATGATGGGGCGGTGAACGGACGCCAGGACCGGGCTCGCGTCGAGGCGGCCGTGCGCGAGCTCCTGGCCGGTGTCGGCGAGGACCCGATGCGTCCGGGCCTCCAGGCGACGCCCGCGCGGGTGGCGGACGCGTTCGCCGAGTTCTTCAGCGGCCTCGGGGTCGACGCGACCGACATCGTGCGACGCGGGGCGGTGCCGGCCGAGCCGGACGAGCTCGGTGAGGTCGTGATCGTGCGCGACGTCCGGTTCCGCTCGGTGTGTGAGCACCACCTGCTGCCGTTCCTCGGGGTCGCCCACCTGGCGTACGTGCCCGGCGAGCGGATCATCGGGCTCGGCACGCTCTCGCGGGTGGTCGACGCGATCGCCTCGCGGCCCCAGCTGCAGGAGCGGCTCGGGTCCGAGGTCGTGTCGGCCATCGCCGAGGGGCTCGACGCCCCGGGGGTGCTCGTCGTGCTCGACGCCGTGCACGCCTGCGTGACGACCCGTGGTGAGCGGCAGACGGCCAGTTCGACGGTGACCGTGGCGAGCAGCGGAGTCCTCGCGGACCCGGTCCGTCGGGCCGAGGTCATCGCGCTCATCGGCGCGGCCGGCAGCGGAGCGGTGGCATGACGGCGGACGCGGCCCTGGGCCTCCCGACCGGCGCCGTGCTCGTGACCGGTCCCGAGCGCACGGCCGGCCCCGAGCGCACGACCGGCCCTGAGCGCACGGCCGCCCCCGTGCTCGCGACCGGTGCCGTGCTCCCGCCGCTCCGCCACCCCGTCCGCAGGATCGGCCGCCGGACGTTCGACTTCGACCGGCGGATCGCCGTCATGGCGATCGTCAACCGCACCCCCGACTCGTTCCACGACCGAGGCGCCACGTTCGCGCTCGATCGAGCGGTCGCCGCAGCGGTGGCGGCGGCGGACGAGGGCGCGGACTGGGTTGACGTCGGCGGCGTCAAGTTCGCCCCCGGCCCCGAGGTGCCCGCGGACGAGGAGGCCGACCGCGTCGTGCCCGTGGTGCGCGCGCTCGTCCAGGCCTCGGACGTGGTCGTGTCCGTGGACACGTTCCGGCCCGAGGTCGCGGCGGCGGCGATCGCCGCGGGCGCCTCGGTCGTCAACGACACGACGGGGTTGTCGGATCCGCGGATGGCCGACGTCGTGGCCGACAGCGACGCGACGGTCGTCATCACCCACAGCCTGGCTGCCCCGCGGCAGGAGCACCCGACGCCGCGGTACGACGACGTCGTCGGCGACGTGGTCGCGTTCCTCCGGCGGCGGGTCGACCTCGCGCTCGAGCGTGGTGTGCCGGAGTCGCGGATCATCGTCGACCCCGGACACGACCTCAACAAGACGACGGTGCACTCGCTCGAGTTGACCCGACGACTGGCCGAGGTCGCGGCGCTCGGGTTCCCGACCCTCGCGGCGGTGTCGAACAAGGACTTCGTCGGGGAGTCCCTGGGGCGGCCCCGGGGTGAACGGCTGGCGGGGTCGCTCGCGGCCGCGACCATGAGCGCGATGCTCGGCGCCCGGATCCTCCGCATGCACGACGTCCGTCCCGCGGTCGACGCGGCCCGCATGGTCGAGGCCGTGCTCGGCTGGCGCGCCCCCGTCGACCCGGTCCACAACCTGTTGCCCGAGGGCAACCGCCCGGTTGCATGAGCCCGGACCAGCACGCCACCGACGAGCCCGCAGCCGCAGCCGCCGCCGGGGCGACGGACGCCGCCGCAGCCGCCGCCGGAGCGACGAACCCCGCCGCCGCCGCCGGGGCGACGGACGCCGCCGCCATCGAGCAGCTGTTCCCCGCCGCCGGCCCGGGACCGCTCGACGACGACGCGCTCCTCGCCCTGTACGGCCGGGAGGCCCGACACCCCTCCCCGACGACGGCCGACGGCTGGGTGCGGGTCAACTTCGTGAGCAGTCTCGACGGCTCCGCCACCGCCGAGGGCGTCTCCGGTGGCCTCGGCGGCCCGGCCGACCTCCGCGTGTTCGACCTCCTGCGCCGCCTCGCGGACGTCGTCCTCGTCGCAGCCGGGACCGTCCGGAACGAGGGGTACGGGCCGATGCGCCTGCACGACGCGGACGTGGCGTGGCGGCGTGCGCGGGACCTCCCGGACCACCCCGCGTTCGCGATCGTCAGCGGGTCCCTGGCGCTCGACGCGGCCTCGCGGGTCTTCACGGAGGCACCGGTGCGACCGGTCGTCCTGACGCATGCGGAGGCACCCGCGGACCGGCGCGCGGCGCTCGCCGCGGTCGCGGACGTCGTCGACTGCGGGGCGGACGCCGTGGACGTCGCGGTCGTCCGGCGGGCGCTGGTGGAGCGCGGCCTCGCCCAGATCCACTGCGAGGGCGGGCCCGGCCTCCTCGGGGCGCTCGTGGCGGCCGATGCGGTGGACGAGCTGTGCCTCACCGTCAGCCCGGTCCTCGAGGGCGGTGACGGCCCCCGGATCGCGCGGGGCGGTGCCGGACAGGGCCTCCGCTCGATGCGGCTCGCCCACGTCCTCCGCGCCGGCGACATGCTCCTGACGCGGTACCGTCGACCGTGATGCCGCATCACCTCGACCACGTCACCGCCGGGTTCCTGTTCGACATGGACGGCACCCTCGTCGACTCCACCGCGATCGTCGAGGCCGCCTGGGGGCGCTTCGGGGCGGAGCACGGCATCGACCCGCGCGAGATCCTCGCGTTCTCGCACGGTCGCCAGACCATCGACACCGTGACCCGGTTCCTGCCCGACCGGTCGCACGACGAACGGGTCGCCCTGTCGGCGGCGCTCGTCGCCGACGAGGTCCGTCGCACCGACGGCATCACCGAGGTCCCCGGCGCCGGCGCGCTCATGCGGACCCTCCTCGACCTCGGAGCGCCCGTCGCCCTCGTGACGAGCGCGCCGCGCGACCTCGCACTGAACCGGATGGTGGCGGCCGGCGTCCCCGTGCCCGAGGTGGTCGTCACCGCCGAGGACGTGCCGAACGGCAAGCCCGCTCCCGACTGCTACCGGCTCGGGGCCGAGATGCTCGGTCTCCCGCCCGGGGACTGCACGGCCTTCGAGGACGCTGAAGCGGGCCTCGTGTCCGCCGTGGCGTCGGGGGCCCACGTCGTCGTGGTCGGCGCGCACACCTCCCCGACGACGCGGGGTCTCGACCGCGTGACGGACCACACGGGCGTCACGGTGTCACGCGCGGGCGCGGGCTTCCGCATCCGGGGCTGAGCGCCCGCCGGGCCGGGAGCAGGTGCCGGGCCGAGCCGGTGTGCACCCGGGGGACGGGGCGCCTCCACGTCGGCTGCGACCTGCGGACGCTGGCGGGTGATCACGCCGACACTCGATGGAGCCGCCGGACACGACCCGACGGCGGCGCGGAGCCGATCCGGACCGCGCACCGACGGAAGGAGCACCATGGCCGACGAACTGAACGGCACGAAGATCCTCGTGATCGCCACGAACTACGGGGTCGAGCAGGACGAGATCGTCGTCCCGGTCGAGCAGCTCCGCGAGAAGGGCGTCGTGGTCACGATCGCCGCCAAGGAGCAGTCGCCCATCCAGACGCTCGTGGGCGACAAGGACCCGGGCCAGCAGGTGGACGTCGACCTCGCGCTCGACGAGGCCGACGAGAGCGACTACGACGCGATCCTCATCCCCGGCGGCACCATCAACGCCGACACACTGCGCCGCGAGCCGGGAGCGATCGCCCTCGTCACGGCGTTCGCCGACGCGGGCAAGCCCATCGCCGCGATCTGCCACGGCCCCTGGCTCCTGGTCGAGGCGGGCATCCTCCCCGGACGCACGATCACCTCGTTCCACACGCTGCAGACCGACATCCGCAACGCCGGCGCCGAGTGGGTGGACCGCGAGGTCGAGGTCGACGTCTCGGGGGGCTACACGCTCATCACCTCCCGCAACCCCGGCGACCTGCAGGCGTTCGTCCCCGCGATCGAAGGGGCGGTCGTCCCCGTCGGCTGACCCCGGCACGTCGAACACCCTGGTGCCCGTCGAACCGCGTGATCCCGCGGTTCCACGGGCACCACGCGGTTCGACGGCCACCCGAACCGTGCTCAGCCCAGCGCCACCGCCGCCCGGAGCGTCCCCGGGCCGAGCGTCAGCACGCCGTCGGTCAGCGGCTCGCAGCGGATCCCGCCCCGACCCCGCATCCCGCGGAACACGCCCGGCCCGATCGCCACGTCCATCCACGCGCAGGGGTTCGCCGCACGGTGTCCCTGCAGCATGACCGGCCCCGACCCGGTGTCGATCGAGAACAGGACGCCGCGGAGGGCCTCGACGTCGACGCCGCGGAGCACCACGTTCCGTCGGGTGAGCGCCGGGTCCAGCGGGATGCCGAGTTCCGCCGCGAGCGCCTCGAGCGGCTCGGCCCCGATCACCGTGACGGACGCCTGCCGGTGCGCGGGGTGGCCGTGGAACCGGTCGCCGACGATCCCGAGCCCGGCCCGGACCGTGATCCGCTCGTGGAGCTCCGGTCCGTCCGCCGGGGCGGGACCGTCGGCGGGCCGGCCCTCGTAGCGGTGCCGCGGTGCGGCGAGCAACAGCTCGACGGTCACCGGGTACGCGGTCGTCAGCAGTCCGGCCGGGAGGCCCGCAACCCCGTCCGCCCCGTCGCGCGCGTCCGCCCCGTCGCGCGCGGTCGTCCCGTCGCAGGCGGGGTGCTCACCGCTCGCGTCCATGACACCCGACCGTACCTGTCGGCGTCCGCCGCGCCTCCCGGTCGAGGTGCGGAGGCAGACCGAGCGCGCCACTGCGCGCCCGCCGGGCCGATCCCGTCGACCCTGCCGCCGTGTCCGATTCCCGCTGGTCCGGGTCGGTGGCGCGTGTCAGGCTGGGAGCATGGACACGGGCGGGGGGACGGGCGCGACCTCCGACCCGCTCCACGCCGAGCGCTACCGCATCGCCGCGTCGCGCGACGCCCGCTTCGACGGCCAGTTCGTCACCGCCGTCCACTCGACGCGCATCTACTGCCGACCGAGCTGTCCCGCTCGCACACCGCGGAGCTCGGGCGTCACGTTCTACCCCACGAGTGCGGCCGCGCACCTCGCCGGGTACCGCGCGTGCAAGCGGTGCCTGCCCGAGGCGAGCCCCGGCAGCCCCGCGTGGAACGTGCGCGAGGACGTCGCCGCGCGCGCCATGCGCCTCGTGACGGACGGCGTGGTCGAGCGCGACGGAGTGCCGGCGCTCGCCGCACGCCTCGGGTACTCCCCGCGACACCTCACGCGGATCCTCGTGCAGGAGCTCGGCGCCGGGCCGAAGGCGCTGAGCCGCGCGCAGCGCGCCCAGCACGCCCGGACGCTGCTCACGACGTCGTCGCTGCCGGTCGCGGACGTCGCGTTCGCCGCCGGGTTCGGCAGCGTGCGGCAGTTCAACGACACCGTGCGCGAGGTCTTCGGGCTCACCCCGACCGCGCTGCGGGCGCGGAGTGGACGCGCGGCGCCGACGCCGGACGGGGCGCTCCGCGTCCACCTGCCCGCGCGACCGCCGTTCGACGCCCACGGCCTCTTCGCCTGGTTCGCCGCCCGCGCGCTGCCCGGCGTCGAGGTCGCGGCCACCGCCGCGGATCCCGGCGGCACCCGCTACGAGCGGGTCGTGCGACTGCCGGGAGGCCCGGCCTGGTTCGCCGCGACCCCCGCCGACCCGGGACCCTCCGGCCGCGGCACCGGCATCGACCTCGAGGTCCGGATGACGACGCTGTCCGACCTCCCGACCCTCGTCGCGCGCGTCCGGTCCCTGTTCGACCTGGACGCGGACCCGGTCGCGGTGGACGCCCTGCTCGGAGTGGTCCCGGAGCTGGCGTCGTCGGTGGCCGCCGTGCCGGGCATCCGGGTGCCGGGGGCGCTCGACGCCGACGAGCTCGTCGTCCGGGCGGTCCTCGGGCAGCAGGTGCGCGTCGCCGCGGCGCGGACGGCGCTCGGTCGTGTGGTGGACGCCCTCGGAGAGCCGGTGCCCGACACCGTCGCGCCCGGGATGCGGATGTTCCCGACGGCCGCCGTGCTCGCCGATGCCGTGGGGCGACAGCTCGTCGCCGATGCGGGAGCGGGGTCGGCGCCGCCGGGCGACGCGGAACGGGTCATCCGCGGTCCCCGAGCCCGTGTCGCGACGCTGCACCGGGTCGCGGCGGGGCTCGCCGACGGATCGCTCGTCGTGGACCGGGCCGCGACGCTGGACGACCTCCGCGCGCGACTGCTCGCCGTGCCCGGGGTCGGGCCCTGGACCGCCGCGTACGTCGCGCTCCGGGTCCGGCACCACCCCGATCTCCTCCTCCCCAAGGACGTCGCCGTGCGGAACGGTGCACAGGCCCTCGGGATCCCCGACGACCCGCGCGGACTCTCCGTATGGTCGTCGGCACTCGCTCCCTGGCGGAGCTACCTGACCATGCACCTCTGGCGCGCTGCCGCACGCACCCCGCCGCACCAGGGGCATCGACCGAACGGAAGGCACATCCCATGAGCACCATCGACCGACGGCCCGAACCGGCCGCGTCGGAGTCGGCGTCCGTCGTACCGGACGCGGCGCCCCCGCTCCGGTCGTCCGACGCCGTCGTGGTCCCGCCCGAGCCTCGCGCGGCGACGACGGTCGCGCGCGTCGCCACCCTCGCGACGCCCGACGGTCCGTTCACCGTGCTCGAGGACGGCGACGGCACGGTCCTCGCGTCCGGGTGGACGGCGGAGGCCACCGAGGTCCTCGCCCGGCTGGCGGAGCGCCAGCGCCCGGTGGTCGTCGTGCCGGGTGCGGTGGCGTCGGCCACGGCGGTCCAGGCCTACTACGACGGCGACGTCGAACCGGCCATGCAGGTGCGCGTCCGGCAGTTCGGCACGGAACTGTTCACCGAGGGCTGGCGGCAGCTCCGGCTCGTGCCGGCGGGCACCGTGCTCACGTACACGCAGCTCGCCGCGGCCATGGGTCGTCCGGAGGCCGTGCGCGCCGCGGCGAGCGTCTGCGCCCGGAACGCACCAGCACTGTTCGTGCCCTGCCATCGGGTGCTCCGGAGCAACGGCGGCCTCGGGGGCTTCGCCTGGGGCGAGCACGTCAAACGGTCCCTGCTCGAGCGCGAGGCCGACCTCGCCGCGCGGACGGTCTGACGACCGAGCTCGGATCGCGGCGGCCGAGAGGACGGACGGCCCGACCCCAGGGGGGCCGGGACGACGGACGGCCCGACCCCAAGAGGGGTCGGGCCGTCCGGTCAGCGCGATGCGTGACGGCTCAGAACAGCTTCGCCGAGGCCCGTCGGGCGCCCTCGCCGAGCGACTCGAGCTTGGCGGCGGCGATCGAAGGGTGGACGCGGCCGCCCAGACCACAGTCGGTCCCGGCGATGACCCGCTCGCGGCCGACGAACTCGGCGAACCGCTCGATCCGCTGCGCGACCAGGTCCGGGTGCTCGACGACGTTCGTGGCGTGGCCGACCACACCCGGGATGATCACCTTGCCGTCCGGCAGCTCGGTGTCCTCCCAGACGGTCCACTCGTGCTCGTGGCGGGCGTTCGCGGCCTCGAACGAGTAGGCGCTCGCGTCGATGTCGAGCATGAGGTCCACGATGTGACGTAGTTCGATGTCCGTCGTGTGGGGTCCGTGCCACGAGCCCCAGCACAGGTGGAACCGCACGCGCGAGGTGTCCAGGCCGCGGAGTGCGTGGTTGAGGGCCTCGACCCGGATCCGGGTGAACGCGCGGTAGTCCTCGACGCTCGGCTCGGGGTTGATCTGGTCCCAGTTCTCGGCGATCGAGGGGTCGTCGATCTGCAGCGAGAGCCCCGCGTCGAGGATGATCCGGTACTCCTCACGGAGAGCGTCGGCCCAGGCCCAGATGTGCTCTTCCTCGGTCGCGTAGTACTCGTTCGCGACGCGGGCACCGGAACCGGGCGAGAGCGCGGTGATGAACCCGTTGTCGACGCCGTTCGCCTCGAGCGCGTGCTTGAGGTTCGCGGCGTCGGTGCGGGCGGCCTCGTGGCCCGTGTAGACGATCGGCCCGGTCGTCGTGGGGAACGCGGTCGCGTTCTTGCCGACCCCGATCCCGCTCTCCGGGTCCTGGTAGGCGTCCCGGAAGGCGATCCAGTCCCGTCGGTCGGGGAACGAGGTCAGGCGGACGTGCCCCGGCTCCGAGCGGACGGGCTCCTGCGTGAAGATGTTCTCCTCGGTCAGGGACAGGCCGCTGACGCGCTGGAACGAGTAGCCCCACCACGCGCCGTAGTCGACCGAACTCGACATCGCCTTGCCGTACTCGCCGTCGCCGGGCTGGGTGATCCCGAGCCGGACCTGCCGGGCGACCACGTCGTCGACGGCGGCACTCGTCAGGGCGCGGACCTCGTCGGTGGTCTGCAGGGTGAACCCGTCCTCGGCGAGCGGTCGCGCGGCGTTCGCGGCGATGAGCTCGGGGGTACGGGGAAGGGAACCGGCCGTGGTGGCCTGGATGTGTGTGGTGTTCTCGAATGACATGCGTGCGCTCCTCGGGGACGGAGTCGTCGTGCGACTCCCTCGGGCAGTGGGACGTCGCAGGCGTGCGCGGCGGCCGTCCACGACGGGAGCGGTCGACGCCGCGCGCGAGGCTTCGCGTGGTGCGCTGCGTGGAGGCAAGCGTGCCACGGGTCCGGCCCCGCATGGCATCTGTTACGCCACGCGACGGACGCGATCGCCGACGCCACCCGAACTGGGGTCAAGCGCGATCCCATCGGTCCGCGGACCCGCATCGAAGGCATGGCGAGAAGCGCCCGGCGCTCGGCGTCGGGGAGCCCCCAGGGCCGAGGGCGCACCCGTTCGGGTCGGGTCGCCGTCGCCTCGGGGCCGGTCCGTTCGGGTGACCGGCCCCGGGGGCTTCGTCCGGACGACGGCTCCGCTCCGTGCCGGAGGCGTGACGACCACCCCTGGTTGCGGGTGATGACGCGTCGGGAGCGCGCTGACAGAATCGGGAGTGCCTTCCCCGGAAGCGCCCCAACCACGCGCCATCCCGTCCAGAGGACCTCCATGCACGTCGAACCCGCTGAGCGCACCGTCGTCTCCGCGGACGGCACCGCGATCGCGACGTCCACCACGGGCAGCGGGCCGGCGCTCGTGCTCGTCGCCGGGCCGTTCGACCACCGCGCCTTCGGGGCCCTCACCGAGACCGCCACGGCCCTCGCCGAGCACTTCACCGTCACCTGGTACGACCGCCGTGGCAGGGGTGAGAGCGGTGGCGGGCTGGCCGAGGCGCAGCGCGAGGTCGAGGACCTCGAGGCCGTCATCGCCGCTGCGGGCGGGCGACCGTCCGTCGTGGGCCTCTGTGCCGGGGCCGGGTTGGTCCTCCTGGCCGCCGCGGGCGGAGCGCCGATCGAGCGAGCGGTCGCCTGGGAGCCGCCGTACCGCGCGTCGGTCGATCCGCGGTTCCCGGACCCCGAGCGCATCACGGCCCTCGTCCGTGGCGGTCGTGCCGCGGCAGCGGTGCGGTTCTTCCTGCGTCGGGTGCTCGGCACGCCCTGGCTCGCGCCCGTCGTCCTGCGGATGCAGCGCCCGGCGTGGGCCGGTCTGCTCACCGGTGCCGCGACCCTCCCGAACGACGTCCACGTCATGACCGGGTTCGCCCTGCCGACCGAGGTCCTCGCCCGCATCACGACGCCCGTGCTCGTCATGACCGGCGGATCGAGCCCCGACTGGCTCAAGCTCGCGGCCCACGCGGCGGTCGAGGCCGTGCCGGGGTCGGAGCACACCGTGCTGCAGGACCAGGCGCACGTCGTCAACGGTGCCGCGCTGGCCGAGGGCGTCGTCCCGTTCCTCCTGCGGGAGCGGGTGGAGGAGCCCGACCCGCTCGGCTGACCTCGGTCGGCGCGTCACCACGGAGCGCGTCGGTCCGCGTCCGTCCCTCGGCGTTCGCCTGGGAGGATGGACGGATGACGACCCCTCCGCGCCTCGGTCTGCTCCTCGACGTCGACGGTCCGATCGCCAGTCCGGTGTCGCGGACGATCGCCATCCCGTCCATCGTCGAGGACCTCGTGGCACTGGCGGCCCAGGGGATCCCGGTCGTGTTCAACACCGGGCGCAGCGACGCGTTCATCCGCGAGCAGGTCGTCGGGCCGTTGCTCGCCGGTGGTCTCGCGTCCGGTGGTCGGGTGCACGCCGTGTGCGAGAAGGGCGCGGTCTGGTGCTCGATCGACCCGCGGTTCGACGGCGGGATGAGCGCGATCGAGGTCGCCGAGGACCTCGCGCTCCCGGTGGACTTCGCCGACGAGATGCGCGCCCTCGTCGCCGACACCTTCGCCGACGTCGTGTTCTACGACGAGACGAAGCGGGCGATGGTCTCGATCGAGCAGCGGGTCGACGTCCCGAGTGCGACGTTCCTGGCCCGGCAGCCCGACCTCGACGCCCGCGCGATGGACGCCCTCGTCCGCCGCGGGTACGGGGTGCGGCGCCTCGACGACGTCCGCGCGGCCGACGACGGCAGCGTCACCTGGCGCATCGACCCGACGATCATCTCCACCGACATCGAGTCCGCCCGCACCGGCAAGGACATGGGAGCGGAGCGTGCGCTCGAGCTCCTGGCCGACGACGGCGCCCTGCCCGCGACCTGGCGCACGGTCGGTGACTCCCGGAGCGACTACGCCATGGCGGACTGGCTACACGAGCACGGGTACGACGTCGCGCACGTGGACGTCCGCCCGGCTGACGGTGTGCCCGAGACCCCGTACCCGGTCCTCACCGCGCCCGACGGTGTCATCCACGACGCGGCGGGAGCCCGGTTCCTGCGCACCTGGGTCACGGCCCCCTGACGAGTCCGCCCGGTCACCGGCCGCGGGGCACGACCCGATCCGGCGCCCGTCCCACGCGCACCAGCGTGAGGCCGACGGCCGTCAGGACGAGCAGCACCGCGCACACCCGCACGGCCAGGATCGCCGCCCAGCCGAGCACGCCCTCCGCGCTCGATCCGACCAGGAGGAGCGGGGCAGCTCCGACGATCGTCACCAGCCCCGCGACCGCCAGCAGTGCGACGCGCAGGCCGCGCGCGACCCCCGCGGGCAGGCGCCGGGGACGCGGCACCGTGGGCGTCCGGCGCAACCAGAGCACGAACGCGACGGCGAGCACGAGCATCCCGCCCACCGAACACGCGTTCTGCACCAGGTCGTACACGGCATGGCCGTGGATCGACGCACGGAGGACCGCGATCCGCGCGACCGACCACCCGTGCCGGTGCGTGAACGAGTCCCACGCGACGTGGCTGTAGACGCCGGCGATCACGGTGGCGAGCACCAGCGCCAGCCGACCCACCCGCGCGGCGGGCGTCCGGGACCGGAAGGCGGACCACGCACTCGTCGGGTCGTCCCAGGACGCGGGCAGTCGGTCGTGCACCGACCGGGGTTGGATCGCGGTGAACGCCCACCGGAGCCCGAAGGTCCACGCGGCCAGGGCGATGAGTGCGACCGGCGTGGACACCGTCAGCGCGCCGAGTGCCGAGTGCGTCACCCCGTACGCGGGCAGCTCCGGGACGAAGAGCACCGCGTCCGGTGCCATGGCACCGACGGCGAGGGCTGCTGCGGGAACCCGGGTCCCGCGGAACGGCAGCGCCACGATCGTGTGGCTGACGGTGAACGGCATGCGCGGATGATGGCACACCGGCACCAGGAGGAACCGGGCCGAGGTTGCGCGACACCCGTGGATCAGCCGCGGCGTCGATCCGTCGGGGGACAGACACGCTGAGCGGACTCCCGGAAATGGGAGCCCGGGCAGGAGCGCGCGGGTACGGTCCGGGCCATGAGGACCACGAAGATCACGAGCGCGGCCATCGTGGCCGTCGCGTCTGCACTCCTGCTCACCGGCTGTCACACCGCGGGCACCGGGGGCGCGCAGAACCAGGATCCCGTCGGCAAGGTCCCCGGCTCCCAGCAGCAGCAGACGAACCCCGCGCAGCGCAACGGGTCGAAGTGCCCCGTCGCGAACGTCGATGTCGTCGAGCAGATCAACCACGCGCTCGGCACCCACGACGACATCGACTTCGCCGACACGTGGAAGACCACGGGGGGCTGGTACATCGGTGCCTCGGTGGCACCGACGAACGGCCAGGACGACCCGAACGAGGACGAGGTCGCCGTCTGGGTGACGACGAAGAACCCGACCATGGCGAAGGGGCAGACGTTCGACGGCACGATCTACGCCGTGAACGCCGCGGCGCGCAACGGCTCGTCGTCGCCGAACGCACCCGCGGGCTTCACCGCGTCGTCGTCCGACGCGAAGACCGTGATCAGCTGCATCGTCGAGGACATCGACCACTGATCCACGCGGGTCCGCCCGCGCATCGACTCTGAGCGCCGCGGCCGGCCACGAGCCCCGCGGCGCTCAGTGCTGTCCGCGGCGCTCGGTGCTGTCTGCGGCGCTCGCCATTGTCCGGGGGGCTTCAGTGCTGACACCGCGGACACCAGTAGGTGTCCCGCAGCGACAGCGCGTCCTCCCCGAGCGTGCCGTACCGGATCCGCGTGCCGCAGCGGAGGCACGGCTTGCCGTCGCGCCCGTAGACCCAGAATCGCTGCCCCGGCCGGGTGTTCCCCGTCGTGACGCGGTTGGAGCGGTCGCGGTTCGCCACGATGAGCCGTTCCGCGAGCGCGACCATGCGCGTCGGGTCACGCACCTCGCCGACGGGCCGCGTCGGCAGCACCCCGCGGAGGAAGCACAACTCGTTCCGGTAGACGTTGCCGAGCCCGGCCATGACCCGCTGGTCGAGCAGCGCGAGGCCGATCGGGCGGGCGGGGTCCGCGACGAGGTTCGCCTCGGCGCGCGCCGGGTCCCAGTCCGGCCCGAGCAGGTCCGGGCCGAGGTGCCCGACGACCGTGTCCTCGTGCTCGCGGGGGACGATCTCGAGCACGCCGAGGGTGAACCCCACGGTGGAGACGCCCTCGGCGTCGAGGACGGCACGTGCCTGATGTGCAGGGCGCCGCCAACGGTCACCCGGCGCGTAGACGTCCCACCGGCCCTCCATCTTGAGGTGCGAGTGGACGGTGACGTCGCCGATGCGGTGCAGGATGTGCTTGCCGCGCGGGACGACCTCGTCGACCACGCGCCCGGTCAGGTCGACGGTCGCGAACGCCGGTACCCGGAAGTCGGTGCGCGTCAGGACCTTGCCGGCCAGGGCCGCGTGCAGCTTGTGGGCCGCGCGGTAGACGGTGTCGCCCTCAGGCACGGAGTCGCAGTCCCTGTGGCGTGGCGGTGAACCCGGCGTCGCGCAGCAGGTCTCCGAGCGGCGTCTCGAGCACGAAGGTCCCGTCGACGCGCTCGACGGCGAGGCGCCCGAGCCCACTGCGCACCGTCGCGGCGATGGACTGCGCGGCGGCGGCGAGCACGGGTTCGTCCGGGGTGAACGTCAGCACGCTCTTGCCGCCCCGCTCGACGTACACGGCGAGGCGGCCGTCGACGATCGTGACGAGTGCACCGGCCTTGCGTCCCGGCCGGTGTCCGCGCGAGCCGTCCTCGTCCGTGTCGCCCGCCGGCCAGGGCAGCGCCGCCCCGAACGGGTTGGCGGGATCGGTCGCGGCGAGGGTCATCGCCACGCGGCGGCGCTCCGGGTCGGCCTCGGCGGCGTCGATGTCCTGGCTGTACGTGCGGAGTCGGTCGACGGTGGGCCCGGTCGCGAACTGCGCCGCGCCGAGGCCCTCGACGAAGTAGCCGCGACGCGCACGCCCGGTCTCCTCGAACCGGGCGAGCACGCGGTACACGCCGGCGAACCCGCCTCGGACGCCCTCGACCTGCACGGCACCGCGGGTGACGACGCCGTGCCGCTCGAGCAGCTGTTCGGCGAGTGCGGCCGCGCGGACGGTCTGGTCGGGCTCGGCGAGGGGGAGGAGCGACCACCGGCCGCCGACGGTCGGCGGCCCGGACTGTGCGGGCAGGGTCGGTCGTCGTCGGCCACGGTAGGCGCGCGTGCGGGGCGCGGCGGCCCGGGTGCGACCGCCGATCACGGACCGGAGCGGCGCGAAGGTGTCGTTCGTGATCTGCCCGGCCCACACGAGGTCCCACAGCGCCGTCGCGAGGGCCTGGTCGTCCGTGCTGCCGACGGACTGTGCCAGCTGCCGGAAGAAGTACGCGCCGCCACCCGCGAGCGCCCCGAGCACGTCGCGCTGCAGCTCGGTGGTGTCCGCGCCGGACGGTTCGGCGAGCGTCGTCGAGGCCGTGTCCGCCAGGTGCAGCCGCACCCAGCCGTCGTTCCCCGGCAGCGACCCGCCGCCGGACCAGAGGACCTCCCCGGTCGCGGTCAGCTCGTCGAGCATCGCCGGTGCGTAGTCGACCACGCGGCTCGGCAGCACCAGGGACTCCCACGCGGACGCCGGGACCGCGACGCCGGACAGCTGGTCGACGACCTGCAGCACGCCGTCGACGCCGCGGAGGCCACCACGGGTCTCGGGTGTGTGCACGTGCTGCCACGCGGGCAGGAACCGAGCGAGCGCGTCGGCGGACACCGGTTCGACCTCGTGCCGGAGCGCGGCGAGCGACCGGGTCCGGATGCGCCGGAGGACCTCGGCGTCGCACCACTCGGCACCCTGACGGTCCGGGCGGAACTCGCCCTCGACGACGCGCCGGTCCGCGACGAGGCGCCGCAGGACGTCCGTGACCACCGCGACCCCGAGGCCGAGGTGGGTGGCGGCCTCGCCAGCCGCGAACGGCCCGTGGCTCCGTGCGTACCGGCCGACGAGGTCGCCGAGGGGGTCGGCGACCGGCTCGACGAACGCCGTCGGTACGCCGATCGGCAGGGCCACCCCGAGGGCATCGCGGAGGCGCGAGGCGTCCTCGATCACGGACCACCGCTGCTCGCCCCGGAACGTGAAGCCGAGGAGTCGGCGGTCCCGCTCCAGGTCCGTGAGGGTCGTGGTCATCGTCGCCCGGGCGTCCGCGGCGGCGGACTCGGACGTGGCGGCGGCGTCGGCGAGCCAGCTCCGGGCCACGCACTCGTCGAGGTCGAGCGGTCCCACGAGGCGGAGCACGTCGACGAGCCCCTCGGCGTCGCGCGCGCGGCGGTCGGGTGACAGCCGCTGCAGGTCCGCCTCGACGCTCGCGAGCACGCCCGGGTCGAGGAGCTCCCGCAGCTCTGCGCGACCCAGCAGTTCGCCGAGCAGGGTGGCGTCGAGCGACAGCGCCGCCGCCCGGCGCTCGGCGAGGGGCGAGTCGCCCTCGTACATGAACGCCGCGACGTACCCGAACAGCAGGGAGCGTGCGAACGGCGACGGCTGCTCGGTCTGGGTCTCGACGATGCGGATGGACCGACGCGCGATGTCGTCGGCGATGCCGAGGAGGGCCGGCACGTCGTAGACGTCTTGCAGGACCTCGCGCACGGTCTCGAGGATGATCGGGAACGTCGGGAACTTGCGCGCGACGTCGAGTAGTTGCGACGCCCGCTGGCGCTGCTGCCAGAGCGGCGACCGCCGGCCCGGGTCACGGCGCGGCAACAGGAGCGCGCGAGCGGCGCACTCGCGGAACCGCGCGGCGAACAGTGCGGAGCCCCCGACCTCGTCCGTCACCAGCGCGTCGAGGTCGTCGCGCTCGAACACGAACAGCTCGGAGCCGGGAGGCTCGGCGTCGGTCTCCGGGATCCGCACGACCACGCCGTCGTCGCTGGCCATCGCGCCGCCGTCGATCCCGTACCGCTCGCGCAGGCGCGCCCCGACCGCGAGTGCCCACGGTGCGTGGACCTGCATGCCGAACGGCGAGTGCAGGATCATCCGCCAGTCGCCGAGTTCGTCCCGGAAGCGCTCGACCACGAGCGTCGTGTCGGTCGGCACGTGCCCGGTCGCCTCGCGCTGCTCCCGGATGAACGTCAGGAGGTTCGTCACGGCGCGGTCGTCCAGCCCGCTGCCCGACACCCGGGCCCGGGCGTCGTCCGGCGCGGCCGTGTCGAGCTCGCGCACGTACGCGCCCATCGCCCGGCCGAGCTCGGCGGGGCGGCCGATGCCGTCGCCCTTCCAGAACGGGACGCGTCCGGGCTGGCCGAACGCGGGACTGACGAGCACGCGGTCGTGCGTGATGTCCTCGATCCGCCAGCTCGTCGCACCGAGGGCGAAGACGTCCCCGACGCGGGACTCGTAGACCATCTCCTCGTCGAGCTCGCCGACGCGCGATGCCTTCTCGCCGACCATGAACACGCCGAACAGGCCGCGGTCCGGGATCGTGCCACCGCTCGTCACGGCGAGGCGTTGGGCACCCGGACGCCCGGTCATCGTGCCGTGCACGCGGTCCCAGACGAGCCGGGGGCGCAGCTCGGCGAACTCGTCGCTCGGATAGCGCCCGCTCACGAGGTCGAGGGTCGCCTCGAACGCGGAGCGCGGCAGACCGCTGAACGGAGCACTCCGCCGGACGAGCTCGAACCAGTGCTCGACGTCGACCTCGTCGAGCGCGACGGCGGCCACGGTCTGTTGGGCGAGGACGTCGAGCGGGTTCGCCGGTACCGCGATGGACTCGATGGCGCCCTCGACCATGCGCTCGACGGTGACCGCACTGTGCACGAGGTCGGCGCGGTGCTTCGGGAACAGGACGCCCCGCGAGACCTCGCCGACCTGGTGTCCCGCCCGGCCGACGCGCTGCAGGCCGCTCGCGACCGAGGGCGGTGCCTCGACCTGGACGACGAGGTCGACCTCGCCCATGTCGATCCCGAGCTCGAGGGAACTCGTCGCCACGACGCACCGCAGGCGCCCCGACTTCAGGTCGTCCTCGATGATCGCGCGCTGGTCCTTCGACACGGAGCCGTGGTGGGCGCGGGCCAGGACGGGGACGGCGTCGTCCGTCGTCGCGCCACCGCCGCCGGCCGTCTGCCCGGAGCCGCCGATGAGCTGTGCGGGCGGTCGTCGCGGTGTCGCGCGTCCGTCGTCGGAGCTCGGTCCGTGCTCGGCGGCCTCCCCGGCGTCCGCGGCGACGGCGACCAGGGCCTCCTCGGGGGCGCCGACCAGCCCGAGCCGCTCCTCGTGGATCTCGTTGAGCCGTGCCGTGAGCCGCTCCGCCAGGCGCCGCGAGTTCGCGAACACGATGGTCGACCGATGGGCCTCGACGAGGTCGACCACGGCCTCCTCGACGTGGGGCCAGATCGAGCCGTTCGTCGGCGTCGCCGCCGGGTCGTCACCCGCGGCTGGCTGCCCGAGTTCGGCCATGTCCTCGACCGGGACGACCACGCGCAGGTCGAACGTCTTCTGGGCGGGCGGCGCGATGATCTCGACGGGAGCCCGACCGCCGAGGAACCGCGCGACCTCTTCTGCTGGGCGGACCGTGGCCGACAGGCCGATCCGCTGCACCGGACGCTCGAGCAGGTCGTCGAGGCGCTCGAGGCTCAGGGCGAGGTGCGCGCCCCGCTTCGACGCCGCGACGGCGTGGACCTCGTCGATGATGACGGTGTCCACGTTCCGCAGGGTGTCCCGGGCCGAGGACGTGAGCATGAGGTAGAGCGACTCGGGCGTCGTGATGAGGACGTCGGGCGGTGTCCGCTGCAGCAGGCGACGGTCGGCCGTCGGGGTGTCCCCGCTCCGCACGCCGACGGTGACGTCCGGAGGCTCGAGGCCCAGTCGCTTCGCCGTCTGGGTGATCCCGACGAGCGGGCTGCGGAGGTTGCGCTCGACATCGACGCCGAGCGCCTTGAGCGGCGACACGTACAGCACGCGGGTCCGTGCCCGTGGATCGGGCTGCTCGGGTGCCGTGATGAGCCGGTCGATCGACCACAGGAACGCCGCGAGGGTCTTGCCGGACCCGGTCGGCGCGACGACGAGGGCGTGCCGGCCGGTCGAGACGGCGTCCCACGCACCGGTCTGCGCGGCGGTGGGCGCGGTGAACGCTCCGCGGAACCATGCGGCGGTGGGCGGCGAGAAGCGGTCGAGCACGTCGGTCATGTGCGCCCCATCATGCCCGCGACGCCCGACATCCGGCCGGGAGGCCCGAGCACGGCCGGGAGGTCCGAGCACGGCCGGGCCCGGCACGGAGCACCCCTGAACCTGGCTCCCCGTGCCGGCACCCCCAACCGGCTCCTCGTCGGCCATCAGCGCGGCGACGGCGGCGCTGCATGAGACCTCGTCAGCACCGTGCACGTTACGGCAAGGGCATCCGGGCCCGCGTCCCCTTGACCGGTCGTCGCCCCGTCGCTACACCGGCTGGCTCAGCGTGCCGCAGCCCTCACCCCTCGTCGCCGCCGGCCCCGTCCCCGTCGTTGGGCTCGGGCACGAGGTGCAACCCCTGGGCCGAGTTCGCGGTGGCCGTGAGCGCCGCGACCCACGCCCGGTTCAACGAGGGAGGTCGCGACCCGAAGTACTTGAAGTAGAGCGGGATGGACGGGTCGATCCACACGCTGCTCCGGCCGTCCCCGACCGAGGAGTCGTCGCGCCACGAGAACAGGAAGCTCTCGCGTCGCCGCAGCTTGGCGATGATCACGACGCTGAGGTGCGCGAGCGTGCGGTCGTCGAACCCGATCTCGACCACGTTCACGCCGTACACGAGCTTGCCCATGGCGTCTCCCTCCGGTGACCGACCGTCGGGATCGGTGGCGGTCCTGTTCCGCTCAGGATGCTCGCTCGGCCGGAACTCCGCCCCAGGGTTGACGGCCCGCCCGTGAACGACATATCGTTGACGCATCGCGATACGGCGATGAAGGCGACATGAACAGGAGGTCGACCATGCGATCCATGCATGACGACGAACACGGCCACGACGGCCACCAGGGCCACAGAGGCCCCTGGGCCGCACGCTTCGGCGGCGCCCGGGAACACCACCAGCACGGCGGCGGCCGAGGCGGCGCGGGAGCGCCGTTCGGACCCGGCGGCTTCGGACCCGGCGGCTTCGGTCCCGGCTTCGCGCCCGGCTTCGGCTTCGGGCGAGAGGGCCGGCGCGCACGCCGTGGCGACGTCCGCCTGGCCGTCCTCGGACTGCTCGCGGACGGCGCCGAGAACGGCGAGCCGTACAACGGCTACGGCCTGATCCGCGCGATCGCCGAGCGGACGGGAGGGAACTGGCGTCCGAGCCCGGGGTCGGTCTACCCGACCCTCCAACAGCTCGTCGACGAGGGTCTGGTGCGCGCCGTGGGCACCGACGGGCGGAGCACCTACGAGCTGACCGACGCCGGCCGCGCCGAGGTCGAGGCGCGCTCCGCCGACATCGCTCGCGCCTGGGAGACGAGCCCGAGCGGTGTCTCGGACACCCAGCGCGCGTTCGCCGAGGGGCTGCAGAAGCTCTTCGGGGTCGTGCACCTCTACCGCTCCGGAGCGTCGGAGGCGCAGCTGGCCGCGGCGCGGGACAAGATCGACCAGCTCCGCCGCGAGCTGCTCCAGATCCTCGCGGAGTGAGCCGGCGCCACGGGTCCGATCGACGGACCCGACCCGGACCGGCGGCGGTGACCGACCGCGTGCACACCGTGCCACGCGTGCCGGTCGCCGCCGTCGCTCGTCCTGCCTGGTAAGAACGGACCATGGCCTCGTTGCGCACTCCCGACCCCGACTCCGGCTGGCTGTCCGACGAGGAGCTCGCGTCGATCCGGCGCCGACTCCCCATCTGCTACGTCGAGGCGCTGCCCGTCCGCACCGACGGACTCGGTGTCGTGACGGAGGTCGGCGTCCTCCTCCGGGTCAGCCCGAGCGGATCGATCGCGCGCACGCTCGTGTCGGGCCGCGTGATGTACGGGGAGTCGCTGCGGAGCGCGCTGTTCCGTCACCTCGAGAAGGACCTCGGTGCCATGGCGTTCCCGCAGCTGCCGGCGAGCCCGACGCCGTTCACGGTCGCCGAGTACTTCCCGCTGCCCGGCGCGTCGGTGTACACGGACGACCGGCAGCACGCGATCTCGCTCGCCTACGTGGTGCCCGTGACCGGCACGTGCGAACCCCGCCAGGACGCCCTCGAGCTCACGTGGATGACCCCGATCGAGGCGGCGAGTGACGCGGTGGCGGCCGAGATGGAGGGTGGCCGCGGCTCCCTGCTCCGCGCCGGGCTGGCGTCGGTCGGCGCCCTCATGTGACCAGGGGTCAGCACCCCCACACCACCGACACCCGCGACCGCTGCCGGCGCCCCAGCTCGGGGACGACGAACGGCTCGGGAACGACGGACGGCCCCGACGATCATCGATCGTCGGGGCCGTCCGCAGCCGTTCTCCGGCTTGGTCCTACTTGTCCTTGAAGCTGTCCGCGACACCGTGCGCGGCGTCCTTGACGTCCGTCACACCCTGCTTCGCAGAGCCCTTGGCCTGGTCGGTCTGGCCCTCGGTCTTCAACCGGTCGTCGCCGGTCGCGTCGCCGAACGCCTCCTTGGCCTTGCCGAGGAGCTTCTCGCCGTTGTTCTTCATGTCTTCCGTGCCTGCCATGGGCTCTCCTTCCGTCGGGGACGGTTGCCGTCCGGGCCACGTCGTGACCAGGACGCCGCTCACCGTACGCGGATGGGAGGACGTGCTCCCAGCGGGTTGCCAGCGATCAGTCGCGCGCGGATCCGGCCGGACGGGAGGCCCGGCGCGAGCCCGTCCGGCGGGCCGGCTTCTCGTCGTGCCACGGCTGGGCGGGCCGCCCCGTCTCGGACGAGTACACCGCGGCCGAGCCGCCACGCGTCACGGAGGACTGTGCGCGGCGACCGCCGCCGGACGTGTGGCCGGTCGACCGCGAGCCGGCCTGGCCGCCACGCCGGGGCTCGCCGCGACGCGCGTCCGAACGATGCCCGGCCTCGTCACCGGAACGGGTCCCGGCGGACCGCTGCGGACCTCCCGATCGACCCTGCGTCGGTTCGCCGGTGGCGGTGCCCTGCCCGGTCCCGCGACCGCCGCGGCGACGGCGACGCCCGGCGCCCTCGGTGGCCGAGGCGGCCACCGCGTCGCCGACGGAGCGCGTGGCGCGCTGCGGCTGGCGCTGCGTGGGCGCGGCCTCCGCGACGTGGCGGATCGGTGCGACGTCCCCGACGAGCTCGGTGACCGCGGCGGACCGTGCGGTCACCTGCTGCGGGCGCGCGCCGATCGACGCCTTCTTGAGCATCTGCGCGACGTCGCGGCGCTGCTCGGGGAGCACGACCGTCACGACGTCACCGGCGGACCCGGCACGGGCGGTGCGGCCCGAGCGGTGCAGGTACGCCTTGTGCTCGGTCGGCGGGTCGACGTGCACGACGAGCTCGACACCGTCGACGTGGACACCGCGTGCGGCGACGTCGGTGGCGACGAGGACGAGCGCGTCACCCGATGCGAAGCGCGCGAGGTTGCGGTCCCGCTGCGGCTGCGACAGGTTGCCCTGCAGGTCGACGGCGGGGATCCCGGCCGCGGTCAGCGACTTCGCGAGGCGCTTGGCGTGGTGCTTCGTGCGCATGAACATGATGCGACGGCCCGAGCCCGAGGCGAGCACCTGGACGAGGTCCTTCTTGTCGTCGGCCCCGGACACCTCGAAGATGTGGTGCGTCATCTGGTCGACGTGCGACGAGGCGTCGTCGACCGAGTGCATGACGGGGGAGTGCAGGAACTGCTTGACGAGCTTGTCCACACCGTTGTCGAGCGTGGCGCTGAAGAGCAGTCGCTGACCATCGGCCGGGGTGGCCTTCATGATCCGCGTGACGACGGGCAGGAACCCGAGGTCGGCCATGTGGTCGGCCTCGTCGAGGACGGTCGCCTCGATGCCGTCGAGCTTGACGTGCCCCTGCTTCATGAGGTCGTCGAGTCGGCCCGGGCAGGCCACGACGATGTCGACCCCACGCGAGACGGCATCGACCTGACGGCCCTGGGAGACACCGCCGAAGATCACGGTGGTGTTGAGGCCCATCGCCTGGGCGAGCGGGGCGAGCACGGCGTCGATCTGGGTCGCGAGCTCTCGGGTCGGCGCGAGGACGAGCGCGCGGGGGTGGCCGCTCCGGCGACGGCGCTGGTCGCCTGCGAGCCGGGCCACGAGCGGGATCGAGAACGCGAGGGTCTTGCCGGAGCCCGTGCGGCCGCGGCCGAGGACGTCCTTGCCGGCGAGGGTGTCGGGCAGCGTGTCGACCTGGATCGGGAACGCGCCGGTCTTGCCCTGCGCGGTCAGGACGTCGACCATGGCGGTCGGGACGCCGAGTTCGGCGAACGAGGTGGTGGGGGCGTCCGTGTCGGTGGACGCGGGAACGGTGGAGTCGGAGGTCACGAGGGCCTTTCGGATGCGCACGGCCGACGGCCGTGCGGAGCGGGACGCCGGCGCGGACGCGCGGGCGGGTTCGCCGCAGTGAGCCAGGCACGGCCCTCCGTTCTGGAGGCCCGGTGCACGATACGCATCGGTCCGGCCGACCATGTGGCCGGGGACCGGGAGAGTCTCGGGGGCGTCGTACGACGCACGAGGCAGTGGAACGCCTCGAGTGCCCCCATCATATCGCCGTCGGCACCGGAGGGCCAGGGCGACGGGTGTCGGACCGCGTCGGACGGGTGCGCGCTCGGCGCGTCAGTCCTGCCAGCGGTCCCGCAGCGCCGCCACCGTCTGGTCGAACGACAGGCCGTCGTGGCGGGCCTGCTCGGCGAGGACCCGAGCGGCGGCGTCGACCGCCTCGGGCACGGCGGCAGGCCGGACCACGCGGGTCCCACCGCCGCGCGCCGTCGTGACGAGACCGGCCTCCTCGAGCAGCCCGTAGGCCTTGGCGACGGTGCCGGGCGCGAGCCGGAGTTCGCCGGCCAGGCCGCGCACGCTCGGCAGGCGCTCGCCGTCGACCAGGTAGCCCGCGGCGATCTGCGCGGCGATCTGCGAGCGGACCTGCTCGTACGGCGGGACCCGTCCGCCGGCGTCGATCGCGACGAGGTGCCCGGTGCCGCTCACCGCACGTCCTCCGCCGCCACCACGCCGGAGCGCTCGCCCACGGGGATCGGGACGGGGACGGTGTTGCCGGGCGGCGCGAGGGGGCACGCCCATGCCGGGTCGTAGGCGCACGACGGGTTGTACGCGAAGTTGAGGTCGACCACGAGGGAGTCAGGGGTGCCACCGAGGTCCGCGCCCTTGATCGTGTCGAGCAGGTAGCGACCGCCGCCGTACGTGCCCCCGGGGCGTCCCGCGTCGGCGTCCTTGACGGGCACGAACAGCCCACCGCCGTACCCGGCGTGCGCCCAGACGTCGAGCGGTCCGACGTCGGGCACCCGCACCAGGCCGACGCGATCGAAGGCGACGATCCCGTCGGTGCCGGTCGGGACGTCGAGGTGCGCGGGCTCGGTCGGCTCGACGGCGAGCTCGAACCGCCAGTCGGGGTCGTACGCCGCCACGGGCAGCCCGGTGAACCCCACAGTGTCCTCGGGGAGGAGCGGGCTGGCGGGGTGCTCCGCGAACATCGCGTCGCGTCCGGCCCGCCACAGCGCGTGCGCCTCGGCCGGGTCCCCGACCGCACGGACCCTGCGGTACAGGTCGAAGGTGCTGCGCCGCCAGTCGATCGTGGCGAAGGTGGCGGCGGTCGTCTCGTCCACGGCGGTGCTCGCGTCGGTCACGGGGGCGAGGGTACGCCCGACGGCGATCCGGTGCCCTCCGCCGTCCACAGGGCGCGCCAGCCGCGCCCGGCTCTGGTCGGCGTCTCCGGAGGACGGAGCATCAGACGGGGGATCGGCCGCGCGCCGCCCAGGTCGGCGCGAGCATCCGCATGCGCAGGCCGCGCCACTGCCACACCACCCACATGCCCGGCCACAGCGCGACGCCGAGCCCCCACGGCCGCGTGCGGTACACGAGCCGGTCGTGCAGCAGGGTCCGTCCGTGCGCGGTCGCCGTGGCCGCCATCCGGTGCCGGATCGTCATCCGCGCGAACAGGCCGGAGATCCCCCCGCCGACGTCGCGCTGCACGGGCACGCCGTCGACCTCGTACCGCTCGAGGTGCACGTGGGTCGCACCGCTCGGCAGCACGCCGAACGCGTCCGCCCGGACCCGGTGGGGCTCGTCGGGGGTCCACCGCTCCGGGAACCCGCCCGGTTCGAGCGACCGGTACACCAGCAGGGGGCGGGTCACGGCGACCATCACGGCGGGGTCGAGCAGGGCCTCCCGGACCGTGGCGACCGGGGCGTCCAGCACCACGCGGAGTCCGACGTGCACGGTTGCCTCAGGCGTGCCGGCCGGCGTGCCGACCCTCGTGGCGGCTGCCCGCGCGGCGGTCGTGGGCGGCGAGCCGCTCACGCAGACCGAGCCGGACCGTGGGCCACTCGCCGTCGGTGATCGAGTAGACGACGGTGTCGCGTCGACTGCCGTCCGGCCCGAGCCGGTGGTTGCGGAGGACGCCGTCGAGCTTCGCGCCGAGCCCCTCGATCGCGGCACGCGACTGCCGGTTGTGCCAGTGCGTGCGGAACTCGACCGCGATGCACTCCCAGACGTCGAACGCGTGGGACAGCATGAGCAGCTTCGCCTCGGGGTTGACGCCCGTGCGCTGCGCCGAGCGCGCCAGGAACGTCGCGCCGATCTCCACGTGCCGGTTCAGCTCGTCGACGTCGAGGAACGTGGTCGCCCCGACGACCCGACCCGTCGGACGGTCACGGATGGCGAACGGGACCATCGTGCCCGCCGCGTGCTCGGCCAGCCGACGGTCGATCTCGCCCTCGACCTCGGCCGGGCGGGGCACGGACGTGTACCAGGTGCGCCAGAGGTCCCCGTCCGCCACCACGGCCCGCAGGTCGTCGGCGTGCTCGTGTCCGAGCGGCTCGAGCGTGACGCGGTCGCCGATGAGGGTCGGGATCGGGTCGATGTCCATGCGGCGATGCTAGTCGTCGCGGCTACAGTGACGGGGTGCACGAGCGTGGACAGACGAAGTACCAGGTCCGGTTCGGGTGGGGCGCCGCGGGCGCGGGTCGCATCGCCGCCGACGCCCACGTGCTCGTGTGGGTCGACGTCCTCCCGACATCGGAGGTCCGGGCCGTCCTGCCGCTCCTCCCCGCGGGCCCCGAGGTCGTGCACGCGGGACTCGCGGACGCGGACCTCGTGGCGGAGCGGGTGCTGGGCCTCCAGGCCGCACTCGGTGACCGGTGCGTCGTCGCCGTGGTCGGCGCCGGTGTCGACGACGACGCGACGGCCGGCGGTGCGGCGCCGTCGCTCGAGGACGCCGGGGAGGCCGTGGCCGATCCCGCCGGCGCACCCGAGCCCGCCGTCGAGGACCTCCTCGCCGCCGGCGCGGTGGTCGACGCGCTCGCCGCTCGGGGCATCGACCACACGTCGCCCGAGGCCGCCGCGGCCTGCGCCGCGTACACGGGCCTGCGGCGTGCCGTCCGGCACCTCCTGACGGCGTCGGTGAGCGCGACGATGCTCGACGCGGTCGGCCGTCACGACCTGGTGGAGGCGGCGCTCGCCGCCCCCGCGACGCTGCGGACCCTGCGCGCCGGGGGCGCCGGCGGCGGACGGGAACACGGTCGCCGCGGGTAGCGTTCCACCACGGGAACGCGGTCGCCCGGGCCGCGGACCGATCGACCCAGGAGGAACCATGAAGGCCGTCGCCAACGGCACCGTGATCGCCGAGGCCCCGCAGGAGGACCTCATCCAGATCGAGGGGAACTGGTACTTCCCGCCGGCGAGCGTGCGGACCGACCTGCTCGAGGAGTCGGACACGCCGTACCACTGCCCGTGGAAGGGCGACACCCAGTACTTCACGGTCCACGCCGGCGACCAGGTCCTGCCCGACCGCGCGTGGTCGTACCCGGACCCGATCCCGTCGTCGTTCGACCGCGTCGGCAAGGACTACAGCGGCTACGTCGCGTTCTGGAAGGAAGTCCAGGTCACCGACTGACCTGACGCGTGCCCCGCGGCCGGATCCGGACGTCCCGGGTCCGGCCGCGCTGCGTGCGGGGACGGGGGCCGGAGGCCTGCCTGCGGGCCACTCGGACGGCAGGCAGGGGCGTGCGGGCCACCTCGGACGGCAGGCAGGGGCGTGCGGGCTCAGCCGTGCAGCGTCAGCCAGATGAGCGCGACGTTGAGCGCGACGATGACGACCGCGATCACCGACGCGAGCACCCGCGTCCCGATCGCGTTGACGTCCGGCCCCATGAGGCTCCGGCGGGACGTGTACGCGACGAGCGGCACGACGGCGAACGCGATGCCGAAGCTGAGGACCACCTGGCTCACCACGAGCAGGACGGTCGGGTCGACCGCGACCGCGAGGAGCACCAGGGCGGGTACGAGCGTCAGGAGGCGCCGGAGCAGCAGCGGGATCCGGACGTGCAGCAGGCCCCGCATGATCTCCGCCCCGGCCATGCAGCCCACCGAGGTCGACGCCAACCCCGACGCGAGGAGCCCGACCGCGAACAGCACGCCCACGACCGGACCCAGGTGTGCCGTGATCGCACGCTGGGCACCGGCGATCGTGTCGGTGCCCCCGACCCCCTGCAGCGTCGCGGCCGCCAGGACGAGCATCGCGACGTTGACCCCGCCCGCGACGACGAGCGCGAGCCCGACGTCCCAGCGGGTGGCGCGGAGCACCCGTCGGCGCTCGGTGCCCGGCGCGGCCGCCGCGTGCCGGTCCCGGCTCAGCGCGGAGTGCAGGTAGACGGCGTGCGGCATGACCGTCGCGCCGAGCATCGACGCCGCGAGCACGACCGACCCCGAGCCCTCGAACCGCGGCACGAGTCCTGCGAGCATCGCCGACGGTGACGGATCGGTGAACACGAGGCCGGCGCAGAACCCCACGGTGAGCACGGCGAGCATGCCCGAGACGACGACCTCGAACGTCCGGGCGCCCCGGCGGGACTGCACGGCGAGCACGACGACCGACACGATCCCCGTGACGACCCCGCCGACGAACAGCGGGAGCCCGAACAGCAGGTGGAGCGCCAGTGCGCCGCCGATCACCTCGGCGACGTCGGTGGCCGCCGCGACGACCTCGGCCTGGGCCCAGAACAGCAGTCGCGCGGGGCGGCGCATGTGCGCGCCGAGCACCTCGGGCAGTGAGCGACCCGTCACGATGCCGAGCTTCGCCGACAGGTACTGCACGACCACCGCGCTCGCGTTCGCCGCGACGAGCACCCAGAGCAGCAGGTACCCGTAGCGCGCGCCGGCGGTGAGGTTCGCGGCGACGTTCCCCGGATCGACGTACGCGATCGCCGCGACGAACGCGGGCCCGAGGAGTGCGAGACCGCCCGCCCGCCGACGCTCCGGCCGCGGGTCGGTCACCGTGCTGCGACGCGCGCGCGGTGCGCGCGGACCTTCTCGCGGTTGCCGCACCGTTGCATCGAGCACCACCGCCGGGTGCCACCGCGCGACCCGTCGTGGAACACGAGTCCGCAGTCGGCGGCCGCGCAGCGGCTCAGCCGACCGGCGTGGTCTCCCTCGACGCCGTCGAACCCGACCTCGGTGAACAGCGCGACCGCGTCACGCGCGATGCTCGACAGGGCCTGCGCGAGTCGGACGCGGTTCGCACCGGCGCGACGACGCCCTCCGGCGAGGGTCGGCGGGACGTCGGGCAGGGCGGCGAACAGGTTGACGGTGTCGATGTCGTCCGGGCGCGGTCTGACCGGGCCGGCGGGTGCGCGGAGGCCCGCGGCCACGACGCTGCCGCCGGCCGTGACGACGGGCGGTGGTGCCGCGGCGACCGCGAGGCGGGCGATCGCGCCCCGGAGCTCGCGCGCGTCGTGCAGTTCACGCTCGCCGGCGCCGACGTCCACCGGTTCGGTGTGCTCGGACAACCACTGGTCGAGGTCGGCGGGCGTCGCGAGCAGTTCGCCGAGGTGCGCCCGCGGCCGGAGTCCGTCCGGGTCGTCGGCGAAGCCGCCCGTGTGGGCGAAGTCGAGCGCGATCCGGCCCGCGTCGAAGAACCACGTCCCGCCGGACTCGGTCCTGATCTGCTGCCCGGTGTGCACGGACACCACGCTAGTCGGTTACGTCGCAGCCGGTTCAGATCAGGCTGCGCGCTCGGGTGTGCGGCGCTGCCAGGTGATCCCGTGCCGGGGGTCGTATCGCCGCGAGCACCGCGCGCACGCCATCGGGCGGTTCGGGGTGCGGTACCGGAAGTGCTCGTGGCCGGCCGGGCACGTCCCGACCCACGGCGCGAGTTCGCTCGCGATGGGCCCGTCGTGCAAGCGCGAGCCGACGTACCCGATGGCCCCCGCTGCCCGTCGCCATGCCGGACCGTGGCCGGCGCGGGCACCCGCGAGCGCGTGGGCGACCTCGTGCAGGAGCACCTGCCGGACCTCGTCGTCGGTCGAGCGCAGGGCGATGTACCGGCTGACGGTGATGCGGCGGCGGCCGAAGTCGCACTGCCCGGCGCGGGTCTTCGCGTTGTCGAGGTCGAACGACCAGCTCCCGGGTTCCAGGTGGGCGTCCATGACCGCGGCGGCGATCTGCCGGACGCGGTCCAGGTCGCTCACCGGGGCAGGTCCCTCCTCGCCGCGGCGGCACGCACGGCGTCGGCTGGATCCGAGCGTCGCGAGGACGAGGGGTTCTGCAGGTGGGCACGCATCGCTTCCTCCACCGCGGCCTTGAGCGCGCTCGTCCGCTCCGGTGATGCCCCCGCGGCACGGAAGGCGTCGTGGGCGCGGTTGAGTGCGGCGCGGGCCTCCTCGTAGCGGTTCAGTTCGTACAGCGACCAGCCCTCGAGCTCGGCGGCGGCACCCTCGAGCTCGTACCACTCCTCGATCGCGGCGGTGCCCCGGGCGGTCGAGGCCTCGGTCACCGCGCGCTCGAACCGGCCGAGGTCGTGCAGCACGTGCGCGCGTCGGATGCGGGCGGACACTCCGTCGGCGCGGTCACCCGTGAAGAGAGCGAGGCGGAACCCCTCCTCGGCCACGGTGAGGGCCTCGTCGAGCCGACCGAGCAGCCGGAGCAGTTCGGCCCGCTCGGCGAGCGCTGCCGTGCTGCGGTTCTGGCCGAGGCGCTGCAGTCGCTCCTGCACGAGGGCGACGTCCACGGCGGGACGGAGGCTGATGGGCGCGAACGTGCTCCCGGGGCTGACTCCGGCGGTCCGCGGCCGCAGGTCCACCGGGTCGGTGTCCCGGGGGCGTCGGTCCGCGCGCGGGTCCCGGGGGCCGGTCGGGCCGGTCGGGTCGGTCGGGAGGGGGCACATCAGGAACGAGGGTAGCCCCGTCGACCTGCGTGCGGGGTGCACTGCGCCCGCTCGGCGGCGACCGTCAGCGGGTCGCTGCGGCGACGACGGCCGTGTAGACCGCGCCGAAGGCGATCGGCCCGAGCACGGCGACGACCACCGCGATGATCCCGAACACGCGGCCGCGGTCCTTGGCGATCGCGATGATGCCCTGCACGAGGGCCCAGATCCCGAAGGCCGTGCCCACGAGGGCGAGGAGACCGCCGGTCGCGATCCCCGCGAGCACGGACGGGTCCTGGCGGATCTTCGCCTGGAGCTCCGACTGGTCGACCACGCCGCCACCGCTGCGGATCTGGTCGGCGAGGCCGGGGATGTGCACCAGGCCCTGGCCGAAGACGATCCCGCCGACGATCCCGAGCGCGAGCGCCACGATGCCGGCGATGAGCGCGATCACGCCGAGTCGACGGGACGGTCGCGCGCCGCCGGCGCTCGCCCACGCCGCGCTGCCGCCGGACGGCTGCCCGTAGGGGTGCTGCGCGTACGGCTGCCACTGCGGAGCGCCGTGCTGGGTGTCGCCCTGGTGCGGCTGGCCGTACTGGGGCTGGCCGTACTGGGGCTGGCCGTACTGCTGGCCGTCGGGCTGTTGGCCGTACTGCTGCCCGTCGTGCTGCTGGCCGTACCGGGGCTGGCCGTCCTGCGGTGCCGGGTCCTGCCGCTCGCCGTACCGGGGCTGCCCGTCCGGCTGCTCGCCGTACCGCGGCTGCCCGTCCCGCGGGGCCTCACCGTGTCGGTCGGCGTCGGGCTGCGGCAGGCGCTCCCCCCACCGGGGTGCGTCGCGGTCGTCGTTGCTCATGGCGGTTCCCCACTCGTCCGGGTCGGTGCGACGCCGGGGTCCCGGCGGCACTGCGCTCATCCTGGCAGGACCGGCGGCCCAGCGGCAGGGGACTCAGCGCCCGCTCGTGAACACGGACCGGTTCGGCTCCGGGGACCCGGTCGCGGTGTCGTCCGACACGACGGCCGCACCGGCGATGAGCGCGGTGAGTTCGGCGCCGTGCACGACCTTGCTCGGGAGCGGGTCGGACGCGAACCGTCGGGGCATGTCGGCGAACGGCAGTTCGGTCGGCGAGGCGAGGAGCACCACGTTCCCGAACCGCCGCCCCTTGAGCATCCCCGTGTCCGCCACGGCCGCCACGGAGGGCAGCACGGCCTGCAGCGTCGCGAGCTGCCCGCGCACGAACGCCAGGCCGGCACCGTCCGCCGCGTTCACCGCGATGATCCCGGTGGGCGACAGGAGCGCGGCGAGCTCCCGGTGGAACTCGATGCTCGTCACGTGGGCCGGCGTCGTCGAGCCGCTGAAGACGTCGACCACGGCGAGGTCGACCGTCCCGGCGAGACCCGCGGGCAGCCGTTCGAGCACGGCGCGGGCGTCGCCGTACCGGACCCGGATGGACGCGTCGCGAGGCAGGGGCAGCTCCTTGCGCACCAGGTCGACGAGGTCCCGCTCGAGTTCGATCACCTGCTGGCGGGACCCCGGGCGGGTGGCCGCGACGTACCGTGGCAGCGTCAGCGCCCCGGCGCCGAGGTGCAGCGCGGTGATCGGCCCCGACGGCAGCAGGTCGATCGCGTGGCCGATCCGCCGCACGTACTCGAAGGCCAGGTGGGTGGGGTCCTCGAGGTCGACGTGCGACTGCGGGGTGCCGTCGACGATGAGCGTGTACGACCCCGGGCGGTGCCGGTCTGGCTCGATCACGGCGATGCCGGCACCGATGCGGATTGCGTCCTCCATGCCCCCATCCTCCGCCTTGCCCCGACGAGCACGATCACCACCCGCCTGCACCCCGGTCCCCACCCGGGGGTGGTGGGGCGTCCGCGACCCGATGACGAGGCTGGATCCCGGTGGTCACGGGAGCGTCCCGACCACCGGGAGGAGACCGTCGTCATGACGCTGCAGGCCATCGGGAACATCGCGCTCGGACTCGCGCTCGTCGCGTTCCTCATGTACCGCCAGACCACCTGGCGCCGCGTCGACCCGACCCGGGTCTGGCGGATGCCGGTCGTCCTGGCCGGCGTCGGCGTGCTCTCGCTCACGCACAGCGGCGTGACCCGCGTCGGCACGGTGGACGTCGCGCTCCTCGTGGTCGAGCTCGTGCTGTCGGCCGCCGTCGGTGCGGTGATGGGCACGATGACGCGGTTCCGGACCGTGGACGCAGGTGGCCCCGGGCGGCCGTCGTCCCTGGAGGCGCGGAGCGGCTGGACCGGCGCGGCGCTCTGGCTCGTCCTCGTCCTGGTCCGCGTCGGGATCGACGTCCTCGGGTCGCAGCTCGGCGCCGTCCTGCTCACCTCGACCGGGGTGGTCCTGCTCGGCATCGCGGCGAACCGGGCCGCCCGCGCGTTCGTCATCGACCGCCGGATCCCGCGCGGACCCCTCGTCCGGGCATGATGGAGCGGTGAACAGCGTGGGCCGCCCCGGCACCGGTTCGACCGACGCCCTGCTGACGGACCGCAACGGAGTCGGCTCCGCACTCAACCTCGTCGGCGTGGTCGTCGTCGCGTGGTCGACGGCCCGGTCCTTCGCCGGCGCGGACGTGCCCGTGCTCGTCGTGGTCGCCACCGGGGTCGCCCTGCTCGCGTGGGCCGTTCGGCTGTTCCTGCCCGGACGTGCCGGCCCGGCCGTCGCCGCGGTCGTGATGGTCCTCCTCGCCGCACCGGGCGTCATGGCGTCCTCGGCCGCCCTCGTCGCACCGATCATGGTCGCGCTCGTCGTCCTCGGAGCGGACCTCGCGCTGCCGGTGTGGCTCGGACCGTCGCTCGCCGCGGTCGCGGCCGTCATCGTCGCGGTCGTGGCGGCCGTCGAGGGCGTCCCGGCACTGGTCCTGCTCGGCGTGCTCGCGGGCCTCGCGGTGGCGGTCCTCATCGGGGTCAGCCGGCGGCAGGCCCGGCTCGCCAGGCGCCGGGAGGAAGCGCTCGCACACCGCGTCGCCGAGGCCGAGGCCGAGCAGCAGCGGTCCGCGTTGCTCGCCGACCGGGCTCGGGTCGCCCGCGACGTCCACGACGTCCTCGCGCACGGACTCGGCGGACTCGTCCTCCAGCTCGACGCGGTCGAGGCCCTCCTCGAGGCCGGGCGGACGGCCGAGGGCACCGCCAAGGCCGCCGATGCCCGCCGTCTCGCCGCGGACAGCCTGGTGGAGGCCCGGCGTGCGGTCGCGGCGCTCCACGATCCGGAGGGGAGGGACGGAGCCGCACCGTCCCTCCCCGCCGCGTCCGGCGCCGTCGCGACCCGCACCGCCATGTCCGGCAGCGACGTGTCCGGCGCCGCCACGTCCGGCCCTGTCGACGCCGGTGCCGCCGTGCCCGACCCTGGCGCATCGGGCGGCGGGCTCGTGCCCCTCGTGGCCGCGCACCGCTCGTTCGGCGGCGCCGTGCTCACCGAGGGCGACCTCTCGCTGCGGGACCTCGACGACGCGCACCGCGCGGTCGTCGTCGCCGCGGCCCGGGAGGCCCTGAGCAACGCCCGCAGGCATGCGCCGGGAGCCACCGTGGAGCTCTCCGTCGTCCACGGTTCCGATGCCGTCGACGTGGTCGTCACGAACCCGCTCGCCAGCGGCGGCCACGGCCTGGTCGGCATGCGGGAGCGGTTCGCGGAGCTCGGCGACGGCTCGGTCGTCCGCGCCGATCGCACGGCGGGGGAGTTCGTCGTGTCGATGCACGTGCCCCACGTGGACGGCGGCCCGCGCTCGTGACCCCGATCCGCGTCCTCGTCGCCGACGACCAGGCGATCGTCCGCGACGGGCTCGTGACGGTCCTGTCGCTCCTGCCCGACGTCGAGGTCGTCGGCGAGGCCGCCGACGGCGCCGCGGCACTCGCGCTCGTGGCGACGGAACGCCCCGACGTCGTCCTCATGGACCTCCGGATGCCCGGGGTGGACGGCGCGACGGCGACCGCTGCGATTCAGCGCGAGCACCCCGGGGTCCGCGTCCTCGTGCTCACGACCTTCGCGGACGACGCCTCGATCGTCACCGCGCTCCGTGCCGGGGCCCGCGGGTACCTGACGAAGGACGCGGGTCGGGCCGAACTCGCGGCGGCGGTCCGAGCCGTGGCGAGTGGGCAGACGACCCTGGACGCGTCGGTGGCGGCGCTCCTCGTGGCGAACCTGCCGGACGCGACCGAGCCGACGACGGGCCTCCCGGCACCGGCGGCGCAGCCGGTGACCGGCGCCGCGGATCCGGGCACGCACCCCCTGGCAGCGCCCTCGCGAGCGGCGGACCCGGCGACACCCGGGGCGCTCCGCACCCGCTGGCCGACGCTCACCCCGCGCGAGGCGGACGTGCTCGCGGCGATCGCGGCGGGTCGCACGAACCCGGAGATCGCCAGCGCGCTGTTCCTGACGGTCCCGACCGTGAAGTCGTACGTGAACCAGGTGTTCGCCAAGCTCGGCGTCCGCACCCGGGCCGAGGCGGTCGCGGTCGTCCTGTCCCCGCGCTCCTGACACCCCTCCGGCCCCTCCCACCCGAGCCGCCCCCCGGTGCGGAGCGTAGCCTCCGCTCGTCCCCCCACCCCGACCCGACAGGAGCACCCGCATGCGTCACGTCACCCTCGGAATCCTCGACGTCGGCCGACTCGGTCTCGGCTGCATGGGCATGAGCGCCTTCTACTCCGGTGCCGCCGCCGACGACGCCGCGTCGACCGCCACGATCCACCGCGCCGTCGAACTCGGCGTCACGTTCTTCGACACCGCCGAGATCTACGGCCCCTACACGAACGAGGAACTCGTCGGCGCGGCCCTCCGCGAGCACCGCGACGAGGTCGTCATCGCCACGAAGGGCGGCAACATCCGGCACCGCGGCGACGGCCAGCGCGGCACGGACGGCAGCCCCGAGAACATCCGCATCGCCGTCGAGGGCTCGCTGCAGCGCCTCGGCACGGACCACATCGACCTCTACTACCAGCACCGCATGGACCCGGACACCCCGATCGAGGACACGGTCGGCGCGTTCGCGGAGCTCATCGAGCAGGGCAAGATCCTGCACTACGGCCTGTCCGAGGCGGCGCCCGAGCGGATCCGAGCCGCGCACGTCGTGCACCCGGTCACCGCCGTGCAGTCGGAGTACTCGCTGTGGACGCGGGACCCGGAGGAGGCCGTCATCCCCGTCCTCCGCGAACTCGGCATCGGCTTCGTGCCGTACTCGCCGCTCGGCCGCGGGTTCCTCACCGGCGCGCTCCGTGACCCCTCGAAGCTCGACGCCGACGACTTCCGTCGGAACAACCCGCGGTTCCAGGGCGAGGCGCTCCAGCAGAACCTGGCGATCGTCGACGAGGTCGAGCGCATCGCCCGCGAGGTCGACGCGACCCCGGCGCAGATCGCGCTCGCGTGGGTGCTCGCCAAGGGCGACGACATGGCGCCCATCCCCGGGACGAAGCGCATCGAGCGGCTCGAGGAGAACCTCGCGGCCGACGACCTCGTGCTGACGCCCGAGCAGATGGCCGCGCTCGACCGGCTCGAGCCGGCCGCGGGCGACCGCTACCCGGACATGTCGGGCCTCAACATCTGAGGACGCGCGCCCCGACGGACGGACGCGGGCAGCGCCTCCTGGCAGTGGGAATGCCGGGAGGCGCTGCCCGCTTATACACTCCGGTGCGGATTCCGGTCAACTACGGACTGGACAGCACCGAAACCGGCGACCTATGATAGAGGTTCGCGCTCCCTGGCATCGGTGTCGTCATATTGCGGTCGACCAAGGCCCCTGGTGCAGCGCTCCGGCTCTACTCCGTATATGGCGGCGGGGGTGACGGAGCAGCTCGCCTGATCATCCCACACCGACTCATCGGACCCAGGTCCGACACGGTGCGGGGTGCCCACCCGGGGTCGCCGAGCGATCAGTCCATCCACCTACATACTGCCCGTCAGTATCGGCCCGACGGGGCCATCCGGAGGTTACCCCCTTGGCTGCTGCGCCCAACGCATCCACCAACTCACCCAAGAACGGCCGCGCTCACCAGCGGCTCTCGTTCGCCAAGATCAAGGACACGCTCACCGTCCCCGATCTCCTCGCCCTCCAGACCGAGAGCTTCGACTGGCTCGTCGGCAACGACACCTGGAAGGCCCGCCTCGCCGAGGGGCAGGAGCAGGGTCGCACGGACCTCGCGCTCCACTCCGGGCTCGAGGAGATCTTCGAGGAGATCTCCCCGATCGAGGACCTGGGCGAGACCATGCAGCTCTCGTTCACGGCCCCCGAGCTCGAGGACCCCAAGTACTCGATCGACGAGTGCAAGGAGCGCGGCAAGACCTACGCCGCGCCGCTGTACGTCAACGCCGAGTTCATGAACCACATGACCGGTGAGATCAAGACGCAGACCGTGTTCATGGGCGACTTCCCGCTCATGACCGAGCGCGGCACGTTCATCATCAACGGCACCGAGCGCGTCGTCGTCTCGCAGCTCGTCCGTTCGCCCGGTGTGTACTTCGAGCGCGCCCAGGAGAAGACGTCCGACAAGGACATCTACTCCGCTCGCGTCATCCCGTCGCGCGGTGCCTGGCTCGAGTTCGAGATCGACAAGCGCGACCAGGTCGGTGTCCGCATCGACCGCAAGCGCAAGCAGTCCGTCACGGTCTTCCTCAAGGCGCTCGGCCTGACGAGCGAGGAGATCCTCGACGAGTTCAAGGGCTTCGCGTCGATCGAGGCCACCCTCGAGAAGGACGCCATCCTCACCAAGGAGGAGGCGCTCAAGGACATCTACCGCAAGCTCCGTCCGGGCGAGCAGGTCGCTGCCGAGGCCGCGCGTGCGCTCCTCGACAACTTCTACTTCAACCCGAAGCGCTACGACCTCGCCAAGGTGGGTCGCTACAAGATCAACCGCAAGCTCGGCATCGACGCGCCGCTGTCCGACTCGGTCCTGACCGTCGCCGACATCGTCGCGACCATCAAGTACCTCGTCGCGCTCCACGCCGAGCAGAAGACGCTGAACGGCGTCCGCGACGGCGAGCCGGTCCAGCTCCGCCTCGACGTCGACGACATCGACCACTTCGGCAACCGTCGCATCCGCGCCGTCGGCGAGCTCATCCAGAACCAGGTCCGCACCGGTCTGTCCCGCATGGAGCGCGTCGTCCGCGAGCGCATGACCACGCAGGACATCGAGGCGATCACGCCGCAGACCCTGATCAACGTCCGCCCCGTCGTGGCCGCGATCAAGGAGTTCTTCGGGACCAGCCAGCTGTCGCAGTTCATGGACCAGAACAACCCGCTCGCGGGCCTGACGCACAAGCGTCGTCTGTCGGCCCTCGGTCCGGGTGGTCTGTCGCGTGAGCGTGCCGGCGTCGAGGTCCGTGACGTCCACCCGTCGCACTACGGCCGCATGTGCCCGATCGAGACCCCGGAAGGCCCGAACATCGGCCTCATCGGTTCGCTCGCCTCGTTCGCCCGGATCAACTCCTTCGGGTTCATCGAGACGCCGTACCGCCGAGTGGTCAACGGTCAGGTCACGACGAACATCGACTACCTCACCGCCTCGGAAGAGGACGACTACGTCGTCGCCCAGGCGAACGCCCCGCTGACGAGCGACTTCAACTTCGTCGACGACAAGGTGCTCGTCCGCAAGAAGGGCGGCGAGGTCGAGCTCGTCGACAAGGCCGAGGTCGACTACATGGACGTCTCGCCGCGCCAGATGGTGTCGGTCGCGACCTCGCTCATCCCGTTCCTCGAGCACGACGACGCGAACCGCGCCCTCATGGGTGCGAACATGCAGCGCCAGGCCGTGCCGCTCCTCCGCTCCGAGTCGCCGCTCGTCGGCACCGGCATGGAGGGCTACACCGCGATCGACGCCGGTGACGTCGTCACCGCCGACGCCGCTGGTGTCGTGTCCGAGGTCTCGGCCGACGCGGTCACCGTCCAGCTCGACGAGGGCGGGACGCAGACCTACTACCTGCGCAAGTTCGACCGCTCGAACCAGGGCACGAGCTACAACCACCGCGTGATCGTCAACGCCGGTGAGCGCATCGAGGCCGGCGAGGTCATCGCCGACGGCCCCGCGACGGAGAACGGCGAGCTCGCGCTCGGCAAGAACCTCCTCGTCGCGTTCATGCCGTGGGAGGGCTACAACTACGAGGACGCGATGATCCTGTCGCAGAACCTCGTCAAGGACGACGTCCTCTCCTCGATCCACATCGAGGAGTACGAGGTCGACGCCCGCGACACCAAGCTGGGCAAGGAGGAGATCACCCGCGACCTGCCGAACGTCAGCCCGGACCTCCTGGCCGACCTCGACGAGCGCGGCATCATCCGCATCGGTGCCGAGGTCCGCCCCGGCGACATCCTGGTCGGCAAGGTCACGCCGAAGGGCGAGACCGAGCTCAGCGCCGAGGAGCGCCTGCTCCGCGCGATCTTCAACGAGAAGTCGCGCGAGGTCCGTGACACCTCGCTCAAGGTGCCGCACGGTGAAGAGGGCACGATCATCGGCGTCAAGGTATTCGACGCGCAGGACGGCGACGACGAGCTCGGCTCGGGCGTCAACCAGCGCGTGGTCGTCTACATCGCCCAGAAGCGCAAGATCACCGCGGGTGACAAGCTCGCCGGCCGCCACGGGAACAAGGGCGTCATCTCGACGATCCTCCCGGTCGAGGACATGCCGTTCCTCGCCGACGGCACGCCGGTCGACATCGTCCTCAACCCGCTCGGTGTCCCCGGCCGCATGAACTTCGGCCAGGTCCTCGAGATCCACCTCGGGTGGCTCGCCAAGCAGGGCTGGAACGTCGAGGGCATCCAGGAGTGGGCCGAGAACCTGCCGGAGGCCGCGCGCACCGCGGCTCCGGGCACGAAGGTCGCGACCCCGGTGTTCGACGGCGCGGCGGAGCGCGAGATCGAGGGACTCCTCGACTCGACCCTCCCGAACCGCGACGGCGAGCGGCTGATCGGCTCCTCGGGCAAGGCGCAGCTCTTCGACGGTCGCTCCGGCGAGCCGTTCCCGGAGCCCGTCTCGGTCGGCTACATGTACATCCTGAAGCTGCACCACCTGGTGGACGACAAGATCCACGCCCGCTCGACCGGTCCGTACTCGATGATCACGCAGCAGCCGCTGGGTGGGAAGGCGCAGTTCGGTGGTCAGCGCTTCGGCGAGATGGAGGTCTGGGCCCTCGAGGCCTACGGCGCCGCGTACGCCCTCCAGGAGCTCCTCACGATCAAGTCCGACGACATCCTCGGCCGCGTCAAGGTGTACGAGGCGATCGTCAAGGGCGAGAACATCCAGGAGCCCGGCATCCCGGAGAGCTTCAAGGTCCTCATGAAGGAGATGCAGTCGCTCTGCCTGAACGTCGAGGTCCTCTCGGCCGACGGCACCGCGGTCAGCCTCCGCGACACGGACGACGAGGTCTTCCGCGCCGCTGAAGAGCTCGGCATCAACATCTCCTCGCGGTTCGAGTCGTCCACGATCGACGACATCTGATCCCGCCCGACACACGTCAGATCCAGCAAGAGAGAAGAACATTGCTCGAAGCAACTTCCTTTGACGCACTGCGGATCGGCCTCGCCACGGCCGACGACATCCGTCAGTGGTCGTACGGCGAGGTCAAGAAGCCGGAGACCATCAACTACCGCACCCTCAAGCCCGAGAAGGACGGTCTGTTCGGCGAGCAGATCTTCGGTCCCTCCCGCGACTGGGAGTGCGCCTGCGGCAAGTACAAGCGCGTCCGGTTCAAGGGCATCGTCTGCGAGCGCTGCGGTGTCGAGGTCACCAAGTCCTCGGTCCGCCGTGACCGCATGGGCCACATCGAGCTCGCCGCGCCCGTCACGCACATCTGGTACTTCAAGGGCGTCCCGTCGCGCCTCGGGTACCTGCTCGACATGGCGCCGAAGGACCTCGAGAAGGTCATCTACTTCGCGGCGTACATGATCATCGACATCGACGAGGAGGGCCGTCACGCCGACATGCCCGGCCTCGAGAACGAGATGCGCCTCGAGATCAAGAACCTCGAGAACCAGCGCGACTCGATCATCGCCGACCGCCTCAAGAAGCTCGAGGACGACCTCGCGGCGCTCGAGGAAGAGGGCGCCAAGAGCGACCAGAAGCGTCGCACCAAGGACGGCGCCGAGAAGGAGATGTCGCAGGTCCGCAAGTCCTTCGACGAGGACATCACGCGCCTCGAGCGGGTGTGGGAGGACTTCCGCAACCTCAAGGTCGGCGACCTCAAGCCCGAGGACGCCGTGTTCCACGAGCTCCAGGACCGGTACGGGATCTACTTCGACGCCTACATGGGCGCCGAGGCGATCAAGCTCCGGCTCGAGGGCTTCGACCTGAACGCCGAGGCCGAGGCGCTGCACCTGCAGATCGCCGAGGGCAAGGGCCAGAAGAAGATCCGCGCGATCAAGCGTCTCCGCGTCGTGAACTCCTTCCTCATCACCGGCAACTCGCCGGCGGCGATGGTCCTCGACGTCGTGCCGGTGATCCCGCCGGAGCTGCGCCCGATGGTGCAGCTCGACGGTGGCCGCTTCGCCACGAGTGACCTCAACGACCTCTACCGTCGTGTGATCAACCGCAACAACCGTCTCCGCCGCCTGCTCGACCTCGGTGCCCCCGAGATCATCGTGAACAACGAGAAGCGCATGCTGCAGGAGGCCGTGGACGCGCTGTTCGACAACGGTCGCCGTGGTCGTCCGGTCACGGGTACCGGCAACCGCGCACTCAAGTCCCTGAGCGACATGCTCAAGGGCAAGCAGGGTCGCTTCCGCCAGAACCTGCTCGGCAAGCGCGTCGACTACTCCGGTCGTTCGGTCATCATCGTGGGCCCGCAGCTCAAGCTCCACCAGTGCGGTCTCCCGAAGCAGATGGCGCTCGAGCTGTTCAAGCCGTTCGTCATCAAGCGCCTGATCGACCTGTCGCACGCACAGAACATCAAGGCCGCCAAGCGCATGGTGGAGCGGTCGCGCGCGCAGGTGTGGGACGTCCTCGAGGAGATCATCCGCGAGCGCCCCGTGCTGCTCAACCGCGCGCCCACGCTGCACCGCCTCGGCATCCAGGCCTTCGAGCCGCAGCTCGTCGAGGGCAAGGCGATCCAGCTCCACCCGCTCGTGTGTGCCGCGTTCAACGCGGACTTCGACGGTGACCAGATGGCCGTGCACCTGCCGCTGTCGGTCGAGGCCCAGGCCGAGGCCCGCATCCTGATGCTCGCCTCGAACAACATCCTCAAGCCGTCGGACGGCCGCCCGGTGACCCTGCCCGCGCAGGACATGATCATCGGTCTGCACCACCTGACGACCGTTACCGAGGGTGCCGTCGGCGAGGGCCGTGCGTTCTCGTCCGTCGCCGAGGCGATCCTCGCGAAGGACCAGGGCTCGCTGCACCTCAACGCGCTCGTGAAGATCCGCATGTCGGACCTCCACTTCGCCGAGGGCGAGGCCCCCGAGGGCTTCGAGGCCGGTCAGCCGTTCATCCTCGAGACGACGCTCGGTCGCGCGCTCTTCAACGAGACCCTCCCGGCGGACTACCCGTTCGTCCAGAAGGTCGCGGACAAGGGCACCCTGTCGTCGATCGTGAACGACCTCGCGGAGCGGTACCCCAAGGTCGAGGTCGCTGCGGCGCTCGACCGGATCAAGGACGCCGGCTTCTACTGGGGCACCCGCTCGGGCGTCACGGTGGCGCTGTCGGACGTCGTGACCCCGCCCCGCAAGAAGGAGATCATCGCCGGCTACGAGACGCAGGCGGCGAAGGTCCAGGGCGAGTTCGACAAGGGTCTGATCACCGACGCCGAGCGTCGCGCGGACCTGATCAAGATCTGGACCGAAGCCACGAACGAGATCGCGCAGGAGATGCGCGACAACTTCCCGAAGGACAACACCATCAACCGCATGGTGTCCTCGGGTGCTCGTGGTAACTGGCTCCAGGTCCGGAACATCGCCGGTATGCGTGGTCTGGTGAACAACCCGAAGGGCGAGATCATCGCCCGCCCGATCATCAACTCCTACCGGGAGGGCCTGACCGTGGCGGAGTACTTCATCGCCACGCACGGTGCCCGCAAGGGCCTCGCCGACACCGCGCTCCGCACGGCGGACTCCGGGTACCTCACCCGTCGTCTCGTCGACGTGTCGCAGGACGTCATCATCCGTGAGGACGACTGCGGGACGACGCGTGGACTCGAGCTGCCGATCGCGACCAAGGACGCGGACGGCACGATGCACCGCGACGCCACGGTCGAGAACACCGTGTACTCCCGCACGCTCGCGACCGCGGTCACGGACGAGCAGGGCACGGTCCTCGCCGAGGCCGGTGAGGACGTCGGTGACGTCCTCATCGACAAGCTCGTCGCGGCGGGTGTCGAGAGCATCAAGGTGCGCTCGGTCCTGACGTGCGAGTCGGCGGTCGGCGTCTGCGCGAAGTGCTACGGCCGCTCGCTCGCCACGGGCAACCTGGTGGACATCGGCGAGGCCGTCGGCATCATCGCGGCCCAGTCGATCGGCGAGCCCGGCACGCAGCTCACGATGCGCACGTTCCACACGGGTGGTTCGGCGTCGGCGGACGACATCACGCAGGGTCTGCCCCGCGTGACGGAGCTCTTCGAGGCCCGCACCCCGAAGGGTGCGTCGCCCATCGCGGAGGCCGCCGGTCGCGTGACGATCGAGGACACGGACAAGCAGCGTCGGGTCATCCTGACGCCGGACAACGGTGACGAGCCGTTCGTCTACCCGGTGCTCAAGCGTGCGACCCTCCTCGTCGAGGACGGCCAGCACGTCGAGCTCGGCGAGCAGTTCATCGCCGGCACGGTCGACCCGAAGGAGGTCCTCCGGGTCAAGGGTGTCCGCGAGGTGCAGAAGCACCTGGTGGGTGGCGTGCAGGACGTCTACCGCTCGCAGGGTGTGCCGATCCACGACAAGCACATCGAGGTCATCGTCCGCCAGATGCTCCGCAAGGTGACGGTCGTCGACCACGCCGACACCGAGCTGCTCCCGGGTGAGCTCGTCGACCGTTCGCGGTACAACGAGATCAACCGCGCGGCGCTCCAGGAGGGCAAGAAGACCGCTTCGGCCCGCCAGGAGGTCATGGGCATCACCAAGGCGTCCCTCGCGACCGAGTCGTGGCTGTCCGCCGCGTCCTTCCAGGAGACCACCCGCGTCCTGACGCAGGCGGCCATGGAGGGCAAGCAGGACCAGCTCGTCGGCCTCAAGGAGAACGTCATCATCGGCAAGCTCATCCCCGCGGGGACGGGCCTCAGCCGGTACCGGAACGTGGACGTCCAGGCCACCGAGGAAGCCAAGGCGGAGCGGTACCCCAACCGCATCTTCGCCGACGACTCCTCGTTCTCGGACGCCGACCTGAGCTTCGTCGACTTCGACAGCTTCTCGTCGGACGACTTCACGCCGGGTACCTACAACTGAGTCAGGTGACCACGAAGGGCCCCGCACCGATCATCGGTGCGGGGCCCTTCCGCGTTCCCCGGTCCTCCGGTCCCTTCGGGAGATCGCAGTCGTCGCCGTTCCGACCGGATTCGGAGCGACAACCACTGCGATCTCGCCGGTGCTCTGTGGCCGGCCGCGGTCGGGAGGCGCGGTGCGGGGCCGCCCCGTTCCTCCCGCCCGGCGTCAGCCCTTGCCGGGCGCGCGACCGGCGTCGCTGTCGCGCCCGGACTCGTCACGACCCGTCTCGTCGATGAGCGAGTAGAGGCTCAACACGTTGCCGTCGGGATCGCGGAAGTCGAAGTACTCGACGGCGCCGGGGACCCGGGCGATCGGGCCGACGTCGATGCCGAGGGCGCCGATCCGCGCGTGCTGGGCGGCGACGTCATCGACGCCGAACCGGACGGCCACGCACTGCTCCTCGGCGTGCTCGTCCTCGTACAGCTGGATCCAGATGCCGCTGACCTCGTACTCGGCGACGCCGTCGGCGGGCTCGAGGTCGGGCTCGGCGCGCTCGAACACCGCGCCGTACCAGAGGCACGACGCCTCGATGTCGGTGACGGGGAGCCCGACGGTCACGCTCGTGATGTCCATGGTCCATCTTGCGACACCGGCGCTGTGCCCGTCGAGATCCCGGCCGCGCCGGACGGACGGTTCCTGGGAGACTGGCGGCATGAGCACGAGCACCACGTCCCTCGCCGAGCGGGTGACCGCTCCGGCGGCCCTGTCACTGCCCACGTCGATCGCCGGGCTGTCGTTCCGGCCGCTCGAGCAGCGTGACCTCGAGGCCGTGCACCAGCTCATCGTCGCCGCTGCCGCGGTCGACGCCCCGACGTGGCGGCCCTCCCGAGGCGAGATCGCCCACTGGTTCTCCACAAGTGGCGTCGATCCGCAGCGGGACGGCCTCGTCGGCGTCGATGCTGGTGGGCATGTCATGGCTGCAGCGCTCGACCTCGCGGTCCCCGGACGCGAGACCATGCTCCGCGTCCTGCTCCTCGGCGCCGTGCACCCCGACGTCCGCGGGCAGGGGATCGGCCGGCGCGTCCTCGCCTGGCAACTCGGTCGCGGTCGGCAGCTCCTCGCGGCCTCGGAGCTCACGGTGCCGGGCATGCTCGAACTCGCCGCGGCCGAGGGCTCGGGACCGCTGCGCCTCGCCGCACGCGCCGGTCTCGTGCCGCTCCGATACTGGCTCGAGCTCGAACGTGACCTCGCCGATCCGATCCCCGAGCGCGCCGTCCCGGACGGGTTCGTGCTCCGGCCGTCCGTCGAGTCCGACGTCGAGGCGATCCGCATCGCCCGGAACGACGCCTTCCGCGACCACTGGGGATCGCAGTCGACCCCGGCCGAGGACTGGGCGCGCCGGTTCCACGAGGACACCTTCCGCTTCGACCTCTCGTACGTCGTCGTCGACGGGTCGGGAGTCGTGGTCGCGTTCTCGGTCACCGAGGTCGATCCCGACGCCTTCGCGGCCCGGGGTGGATCGCACGCCTACGTCGACTACGTGGGGGTCGTGCGCGACCACCGAGGGCGGGGACTCGCCCCGCTCGTGCTCGGCGCGACCATGCGGGCAGCCCAGCGGGCCGGCCTCGACCACGTCGTGCTCGACGTCGACGCGGAGAACCCCTCCGGGGCGCTCGGCCTCTACGAGCGGATGGGGTTCGTACGGGCGCGCACGACCGTCAGCCACGCAGCGCTGTTCTGATCCAGCGCGGTCCCCCCTCTTTCTGGGACTGCGCCCGGATCATGCGCACGAATTAGCGTGGGTCAACGTCCGAGAACGCGGCGTCCCGGGTCCGATCCGCATCGCGTTCCGGCCGCATCGACGAGGTCTCGGTCATCCCTGCCGTGCCGCGTCCCCTGATCGTGCGAGAACAAGGAGGTGAGGAGCGCCATGGCGACCCTCTCGGAGATCCTCATCCTCAACGGCGCGCTGCCGATCGAGCACCTCGACACCCTCACCGGCGACGAGCAGGTGGACGAGCGGGCGATCCGGTCCCTCGTCGACCAGGGCGTCGTGAGCGAGGCCCAGTTCGTCACGGCTCGTGCGGCGTCGAACAACTCGAAGTCTGTGCCGCTCACCGACTACCCCGTCGACGGCACCGCGGTGTCCATGCTCCCGGCCGCCCTGTGTCGTCGGCACGGGATCCTCGGCGTCGGGTTCGAGGGCGAGGCCCTCGTCCTCGCGATGGTGAACCCGGCGAACGTGCTCGCCCTCGACGACGCCCGTGCCGCGTCCGGTCGGGTCATCAAGCCGCTGCAGGTGGACGAGCGCGACATGGTCGCCGCACTCGACCGGTACCTCCGTGCGGACGACGAACTCAACGACCTGACCTCCTCGCTCGAGGAGGAAGCTGGTGTGCACCACGACGAGCAGGTCGACATCGGCGACGGCGGCCTCGACGACGTCCCGATCGTCCGGTTCGTGAACCTGCTCGTGTCGCAGGCGATCCAGGACCACGCGTCCGACATCCACATCGAGCCCGGCGAGCACGACGTCCGGGTCCGCTACCGCATCGACGGCGTGCTGCACGAGATGACGCCGGCGCCGAAGAACATCCAGAACGGTGTCATCAGCCGGCTCAAGATCATGAGCGACATCGACATCGCCGAGCGACGGAAGCCGCAGGACGGCCGCATGTCCGTGCGGCACGGCGGCCGGCAGATCGACCTCCGCGTCGCGACGCTCCCCACCGTGTGGGGCGAGAAGGTCGTCATGCGGATCCTCGACAACTCGAACACGTCGATGTCCCTGCGCGACCTCAACCTGCTCGAGCGCAACGCCGAGGCGTACAAGCGCTCCTACTCCAAGCCGTACGGCATGATCCTCGTCACGGGCCCGACGGGTTCCGGCAAGTCGACCACGCTGTACACGACGTTGAACGCCGTCGCGAAGCCCGAGATCAACGTCATCACCGTCGAGGACCCGGTGGAGTACCGGATGCCGGGCGTCAACCAGGTGCAGGTCAACCCGAAGGCGGGCCTGACCTTCGCCTCGGCGCTGCGGAGCATCCTCCGGTCCGACCCCGACGTGGTCCTGCTCGGTGAGATCCGCGACCACGAGACGGCCCAGATCGCCATCGAGGCGTCGCTCACCGGTCACCTCGTGCTCTCGACCCTCCACACGAACGACGCCCCGAGCGCGGTCACCCGCCTCACCGAGATGGGCATCGAGCCGTTCCTCGTCGGCTCTGCCCTCGACTGCGTCGTCGCGCAGCGCCTCGCCCGCAAGCTCTGCGACCGCTGCAAGGCACCGGCGAACCACACCATGGAGCGACTCCAGGACCTCCGCTTCATCGACGACGTGGCGCAGCCCCTGCCGACCGTGTACGCACCGGTCGGCTGCGCCGTGTGCTCGAACACCGGGTACCGCGGCCGCATCGCCCTGCACGAGGTCATGACCGTCTCCGAGGAGATCGAGCGCCTCGCCGTCTCCCGCAGCTCGAGCGTCGAGATCAGCCGGGTCGCCCAGGCCCAGGGCATGCTCACGCTCCGCCAGGACGGCTGGGAGAAGGTCAAGCTCGGCCTCACCAGCGTCGAGGAGATCCTGCGCGTCGTCGCGTAGCCCAGAGAACGAACGAACAGGTCATCGCATGAGTGATTCGGTCTACGACCTCGGTGCCGGCTCTGACGAGCCCGTCGCCGGATGGCACCCCGGCTCCGCGGGCAACGTCGTCGGTGGACGGCGCGCGGCGCGGCTCGCGGAGACCGGCCAGCAGCCGGTCGTCGCGGGCACCGGGCGTGTGTTCGACCTGTCGGACGATGCTGCGTGGGCCGCGGCGAACACGGCGTCGGTGTCGTCCCCGTACTCGGAGCCGGTGTACGCCTCGCCCGACGGCAGCGTCCCGGCGACACCGCCGGCACCGCAGTACCCCGTCGCCTCCTCCGTCGCGTACGCCGCTCCGTCCGAGGTCGCGACCGCCCAGGTGCCGGTACAACCCGCCCCGCCGACCACGGTCCTCCCGACCCCTGCGTTCGTGCCGGCGCCCGCCGCGCACGTCGCCGCGGCGGTCCCCACCGACGACGACGCGGTCGTCATCGAGTACACGCGACACGCGCGTGAGGTCGCCGACCCGGACCTCGTCGTCGCCCTGTCGCAGGTCGTGTACCAGGGCGCGTCGGACCTCCACGTCACCGCGGACGCGGCACCGACCGTGCGCGTCGACGGTTCGCTCCGTCCCGCCGTGCCGGGAGGCCCGTGGTCGCGCGACAAGGTCATCAACGCGCTCACGACACTGCTCAGCCCGGAGCAGCTGCGGCAGTTCGAGTCGGAGCAGGAACTCGACTTCGCGTACTCGCTGTCGACCGAGTCGCGGTTCCGCGTGAACTTCTACCAGCAGCGCGGGAACTGGGGCGCGGCCTTCCGCATCATCCCCACCAGGATCAAGAGCCTCAAGCAGCTGGGCATCCCGGAGCACATCGGCGAGTTCGCCAAGTTGCCCCGTGGGCTCGTTCTCGTCACCGGCCCGACGGGGTCCGGCAAGTCGACGACTCTCGCCGCGCTCATCGACCTCGTCAACGAGACTCGCGCCGACCACATCGTGACGGTCGAGGACCCGATCGAGTTCATGCACGAGCACAAGAAGGCGATCATCAACCAGCGCGAGGTCGGGGCCGACACCCACTCGTTCGCGCAGGCGCTCAAGCACGTGCTCCGCCAGGACCCGGACGTCATCCTCATCGGCGAGCTCCGCGACCTCGAGACCATCTCGGTCGCGCTCACCGCGGCCGAGACCGGCCACCTGGTGTTCGCGACCCTGCACACGCAGAGTGCGCCCGGCACCATCGACCGTGTCATCGACGTCTTCCCGCCGCACCAGCAGGGGCAGATCCGGACCCAGCTCGCCGCGACCCTGCAGGGTGTCGTCTGCCAGACCCTCGTGCCCAAGGCGAACGGCTCGGGCCGCGTCGTGGCGACCGAGGTCATGGTGACCACGCCCGCCATCGCGAACCTCGTGCGTGAGGGCAAGACGTACCAGATCGTCTCGGCCATGCAGGCCGGCGGTGACGCCGGCATGCACACGATGGACCAGGACCTCGCCGAACTCGTCAACGTGGGCACCATCACGCGCCGGGCCGCGCTCGAGAAGGTGCACGACGAAGAGGGCTTCGGTCGCCTCGTCCAGCGCGTCGAGTCGCCGTCCGACTCGTCCGCCGCCGCCATCGCCGCGAGCGAGATCGACTTCGGCGACAAGTACTCGGGAGGCTACTGATGACCCTGGCGTTCGACTACCGCGGGCGTGACACCGCAGGCAAGCTCGTCAAGGGCAAGCTCGACGCCGCGAGTGAGGGTGCCGCCGTCGCGAGGCTCCGCACCATGGGCATCTCGCCGATCGCGCTCGACGAGGCCAAGCCGGGCACGGGCCTCCAGGCCGAGATCAAGATCCCGGGGTTCCAGAAAGGCGTCGGGCTCAAGGACCTCGCCATCATGGCGCGTCAGGCGTCCACCATGCTCTCGTCCGGCCTGTCGCTGCTCCGCGCACTGACGATCCTGGCCGACCAGACCGAGTCGAAGAAGCTCAAGGAGATCCTCGGCAAGGTCCGCGATGAGGTCGAGCAGGGCGTCTCGTTCTCGGACGCCGTGTCGAAGTACCCCGTCGAGTTCCCGCCGATCATGATCAACATGATCCGCGCGGGTGAGACCGGCGGGTTCCTCGACCAGGCGATGGACTCGATCGCGATGAACTTCGAGAAGGAGCACAAGCTCCGCTCGACGATCAAGTCCGCGATGACCTACCCGACCGTCGTGCTGATCATGTCGCTGGCCAGCGTCGTGATCATGCTCATCTTCATCGTGCCGATCTTCCAGAACATGTTCGCGAGTCTCGGCGGCAAGCTCCCGTTGCCGACGATGATGCTCGTGTACGCATCGCATGCCATGGTCTGGCTCGGTCCGGTCCTGGCGGTGCTGATCATCGTCGGATGGCTCTGGTACCGCGCCAACAAGAACACCGACCGGGTGCGTGGGTTCCTCGACCCGATCCGGCTCAAGTTGCCGGTGTTCGGGCAATTGAGCACCAAGATCGTGATCGCCCGGTTCGCCCGCAATTTCGCGAACATGATCGGCGCCGGCGTGCCCATCCTGCAAGCGTTGAAGATCGTCGGCGAGGTGTCGAACAACTTCGTGGTGGAAAAGGCCCTGGACCGCGTCGCCGAATCCGTTCGGAAAGGTGAATCGATCGCCGCTCCACTGGCGCGGGAGAGTGTCTTTCCGCAAATGGTGAGTCAAATGGTCGCGGTCGGCGAGGACGCCGGTTCCATGGAGGTCATGCTCGAGAAGATCGCGGTGTTCTACGACGCCGAGGTCGAGTCGACCACCGAAGCCCTGACCTCCTTGATCGAGCCGCTGCTCATCGCGTTCCTCGGCGTCGTGGTCGGCGGGATGATCGTCGCGCTGTACCTGCCGATCTTCCAGATCACCACGCTCATCCACTGAATCTGACCGGAATGCCCCCGTGCGGGGGTGGTTCGCCCGCGAACTGCCCCCGTTTCTGGGGGCATTTCGCTTGCCCGATCACCCCCGTTCTCGGGATTCTCCCGAGCGAGTGCCCTGAATACGCTGGTCTCCGGCGGCGAGCACACGCCGGATCCAATTCTCCCCTCACATTCCCGAAAGAATGGAAATCTCATGTACTTCCGCCTCATGGGCAAGCTCAACGCTCGCCGGCAGAACCTGCTCGAGGAGAACGAGAAGGGCTTCACCCTGATCGAGCTCCTCGTCGTCGTGATCATCATCGGCATCCTCGCCGCGATCGCGATCCCGGTGTACCTCGGCGTGCAGAAGAACGCGCAGGACAGTGCCACGCAGTCCGACGTGTCGAACGCGAAGACGGCGGTCGTGAGCATTCAGACCGACCTCGGAAAGACGCCTGATTCCACTGCCCTGATCTCAGCGACGGGCACCGTGGCGACGACCACACCCGCTGCTGGCGGCACCGCCGCCTCGCAGAGCTGGTCCAACGCGGGTGTGACCGCTTCTTCCAACACGAAGGTCCTGAACCTGGTCACGGGCAGCAACGGTGCGTTCTGCATCCTCGGTCAGAGCACGAACAACACGTACTTCTACGCCACGGACCAGAAGGGCGTAACCAAGACGGCCAGCATCCCGAGCGGCTGCTCCTGATCCATGAGCGCAAGCCCCCATCGCCGAAATCGGTGATGGGGGCTTGCGCTTCCTTGAGACTCTCCCAGCCGATAGCGGAAGGACCTGAGATGCTTGCTCTCCGCAAGTACCTCGACCGCGCCCTGACCGGCCGCGAGGAGGGCTTCACGGTCATCGAGGTCATGGTCGCGATGATGGTCTTCGCGATCATCAGCGTGGGCCTCGCCTACGGCATCACGAACTCCCTGCAGACCACGCAAGCGAGCCGCGGCCGGGACATGGCCGTGTCGCTCGCGTCGCAGGACATCGACACGATGCGACAGACCGCCGCGGCGACGACGAACGGCATCTTCAGCGTCCTGAGCGCCTCCACCACCAAGAGCATCGGCGGTGTCACGTACACGGTCACGCGCACCGCCAACTGGGTCCAGAGTGACGGTGCCACCGGAGCCTGCGGATCGAGCAACGGCACGTTGGCGTACAAGAGCGTCGCCGAGACGGTCAGCTGGAACAACCCGCATGGCCCCGGCAAGCTGTCGACGACCGTGACCTCGGCCATCGCGCCGTCCGACGCTGTCACCGATCCCGGTGATGGAACGATCATCGTCTCCGTCAGGGACGCTGCTGGCGCGGCGAACGCGGGCGTCAGCGTGTCGGCGGCGCCCGTGAGCGGGGGAACCGGCGCGGCGATCACCACCGCCCCCACCACGACCGACGCGGCGGGCTGCTGGTACGCAACGGACGTGCAGCCGGGCACGTACACGCTGACCGCGAGCACGACCGGGGGGATCGATTCCAACCAGGCTGCGACGTCCACCTGGACCATCCCCGTCATCGCAGGCGCGAGTGCGTATCAACCGATCTCGTACGACCAAGCCGCGACGATCCCCGTCAACTACGCGCAGACCTACAGCGCGACCATGGCGACGAACATGACGACGACCCTGTCGAGCAACTCCGGCGGCCTCGACACGATGACCCCGTGGTCGACCAGCGCGACCGTGACGTCCTCGACGAAGGTGTCGATGAACGTCTTCCCGTTCTCCGACGGCTACCAGATGTACGGGGGGACGTTCAACAGCAGCTCGGGTGCGAGCAGCTGCATCGACACCAACCCGACGAAGTGGACGACCCCGACCTCGGCAGGCGCCGTCGGGACCAGTGTGCCGGTGCCGGTCGTCAGCGTCAGCCCAGGGCAGACCGTGTCGCCTCCGCAGAACGTGGCACTCGGCGTCATCCAGGTGTCGGTCGCGAGCGGCTCGTACCTCAGGGCGACGACGGCGTCGAGAACCACCGCCGACGATCCCGGGTGCTCGGCCGGCATGACGCTGAACTTCCCGAAGACCACGAGTTCGACCGCAACGCTCGCGTTGCCCTTCGGGACCTGGTCGATCTCCACGACATCGGGAGCGTCCGGTGCTGTGACCGGCACCGTCGCTGGCGCGAACATCAAGAACGTCACGCCCGGTTCGGTCACCGGCAACACCGTGCTCGTCGACCCGCGAGGACAGACGAAGTGATCGGCGACATCCGGCAGTTCCACCGCGGTCAGCGCGGCATCACCCTGATCGAGCTCATCGTCGCCATGTCCGTCTCGATGATCGTCCTCACCGCGGTCGGCGGCTTCTTCGCCGCATCGCTGCACGCGAGCAAGACGGGCAGCGCGGCCGAGACGAACACGCGGCAGGCGTCCAACGTCATGAACGCGCTGACCCAGTACATCCACGCCGCGACGGTCCTGCCGAAGCCGGACGGCACGTACGCGAACGCGATCACCACCGCAACGGCAACAGACCTCGCCTTCTACTCGTACGTCAACCTGACGAACGGCACGGTGGACCAGCCGGAGTACGTCGAGTTCAAGATCGACACCGCGACGGGCAACCTGGTCGAGAAGCAGTGGGACGGCTCGGCCGATACCAAGGGCTACTACAGCTTCACGACCACCGGCGCGGCCGCACGGACGGTGACGCTGGGGGGTCCCGTCGCGTCGCCGACGAGCGACGGCACGGACCTCTTCACGTACCTCGACGCGAGCGGTGCGAAGATCGCGAGTCCGATGGCGAACCCCAGCGCGGTCCGTGCGATCCAGGTGAACCTCGAGCTCGGCTCCACCAAGGCCGGCACCGCCTCGAACACCCACATCCAGAACACCCTGTACCTGTTCAACGTCGGGTACAGCACGAGCACTGCGAGTCCGGCGCCATGATGAACCGCATCGTCCGCGTGATGCGGAGCGTCGACCGCGGTGACGAGCAGGGGTTCGTCCTCGCCAACGTCATCATCTTCGGCATGATCGTCACGATGATCGTCGCCGCGATGGTCGCGCTCTCGACGGCCGGGTCGCTCAAGTCCGGGAACGACCGCAACTACCAGAACGCGGCGGCGGCAGCGTACGCGGGGCTCGCCGACTACCAGGCGAAGATCTCGAACGACAACGGCTACGCGACGTACGGCAACAAGGACGCGCAGTTCAGCAAGGACAGCGGCTCGGTGTTCCAGGGCGACAACGGCAACGTCGCGTTCACGAGCAGCGGTTCGACGTGGGCTCCGGTGGTCGGAACGACCGACGAGTTCTTCCGCTACGAGGTCGACAACTCGAAGTACGCGTCACAGGGCTTCCTCCGCGTTCGGGTGACGGGCAAGAGCGGGACGAAGACCCGGTCGCTCGTGGCCGACCTCCGCGGCGACGGCTTCATCAACTACCTGTACTTCACCCAGTACGAGTCGGCGGACAACGACATCACGGGCGACAACTGCACGAACGACTACCAGTGGCAGGCGAGGAGCAGGACCTGCGACCCCGTGCAGTTCGCCAGTGGCGACGTGCTCAACGGTGCCATCCGCTCCGACGACGACTTCACCGCCTGCGGGTCGACGTTCAACTCCTCCGTCGAGGACCACAGCGGCAAGGTCCTCGCGCCGAGCGGTTGCACGACGACGCCCAAGTACAACGGCGGCCAGCCGAGCGCCGCCGCCTACCTCGGCCTGCCGTCGCTCAACACGAACATGGCCCAGGAGGCCCGCACGGACCTGCCGACGACCGTCCCGCGCCCCGGGTGCCTGTACACCGGACCGACGAAGGTGCAGTTCAACAGCGGCGGCACCATGACGATCTGGTCCCCGTGGACGCGGTTCACGCAGGTGACCGCGACGAGCCACTCCTCGGACGCGGCAGCAGCGGATGCACTGTGTGGCAGCAGCGCCGCGCTCCAGAGCGCGAGCGGTGCGACGATCCCGACGCTCCCGACGAACCTCATGTACGTGCAGGGCGTGCCCACCACGAAGTCCGACCCGAACTACTGGGGCTCGTCGTACCCGCAGCGCTACACCAACACGTACTGCACGACCAAGGTGACCGTCAGTGGCAACTCGGTCAGCTACAGCGACAACCAGACGTTCAGCAACGGGGTCGGCTACCCGACGTCGAACGAGTGGATCGGCACCGACTCGACACCCGGCACGGCGTCCTCCGTCTACAGCTGCACCGCCGGCGACGTCTTCGTCAGCGGCAGGTTCTCGGGGCACATGACGATCGCATCGGCGGGCACGGTCTGGGTGACCGGTGACATCACCTACACCGACCCGAACGACGACATCCTCGGCCTGGTCGGGCAGAACGCGGTCGAGGTCTACAACCCGATGACGTGCTGGAACTACCAGTCGGTCTACTACCAGGGCTACGGCAACTACGTCACGTGCCGCAACGTCCAGCTCGTCCGATCCGCTGGCACCAACCTGACGATCGACGCGGCCATCGCCAGCAACAACGGAACGTTCTACGTGCAGAACTACGACCAGGGGAGCGCGCTCGGCACCCTGACGGTGAAGGGCTCGATCGCCCAGAAGTACCGCGGCACGGTCGCGACCTCGAACAGCGGCAACGGCAAGGTGAGCACCGGCTTCACGAAGAACTACATCTACGACAACCGGCTGCTCACGACCGCACCGCCGAAGTTCCTGCAGCCCGTGTCGACGTCCTACGGCGTCACGACGCAGGTCGAGGTCCAGCCGGCCTACAACCCGGACGGCTCGTGCGCGACGACCGGGGGGAAGTGCCGATGACGACCGCGCTCGACCTCGGCCCGCTCGTCGCGACCCTCGGCGGGGTGTTCGGGCTGCTCATCGGCTCGTTCCTCAACGTCGTCGTGTACCGGGTGCCGGCGCACGTGTCGATCGTGTCGCCGCCGAGCGCGTGCCCGCGGTGCGACCATGCGATCCGCGGGTACGACAACGTCCCGGTGCTCTCGTGGCTCGTGTTGCGCGGCAGGTGTCGCGACTGCGGCGCGCCCATCTCGTCGCGGTACCCACTCGTCGAGCTCGCCACGGGCCTCCTGTTCGTCGTGGTGGCGCTCCGGTTCTGGCCGGCGACCACCGCGGGGGACCGGGTGCTCGCCGCGCACGTCGTCCTGCTGCTGGCGTTCCTCTACCTCATGGCGATCAGCGTGGCCCTGGCTCTGATCGACGTCGACACGCACACGTTGCCGAACGCCATCACCTACCCGTCGTCCGTCGTGCTCGCGGTGCTCCTGGCCGGTGCATCGGCACTGTCGGGCGACTGGGCAGCGTTCGTGCGGGGCGTCATCGGTGCCGCTGCGCTCGGGGTCCTGTACCTCGTGCTCGCCATCGCGGTGCCCGGCGGCATGGGGCTCGGCGACGTCAAACTCGCCGGGATCCTGGGCCTCGCGCTCGCGTACCTCGGATGGGGACCCCTCGCAGTGGGTGCTTTCGGCGCCTTCCTCGTCGGGGGTATCTTCGCGCTCGTCCTCGTCGCCGCGCGCCGAGCGAAGTGGCGCGGAGGGATCCCCTTCGGCCCGTCCATGCTCACCGGAGCCTGGGTCGGCGTCCTCGTCGGCGCGCCCGCGTCGCACGCCTACCTGCACCTCATCGGTCTGGCCTGAGCGCCGCCCCCTACGGAGAACACACCCATGGCGAAGAGCATCGTCGGCCTGGACATCGCGGCCGCCTCGATCCGCGCGGTCGAGGTCGCCTCGGCCGACCGCGGCCGTCCGACCGTCGTCCGGTTCGCCGAGGTCCCCACGCCGGAAGGATCGGTGAGCCGGGGTGAGGTCCTCGAGGCGAACACGGTGGCCGGCGCGTTGAAGCAGTTGTGGTCCCTCGGCAAGTTCCGCTCCCGGGACGTCGTGCTCGGCATGGGGAACCAGCGTGTGCTGTCGCGTGACCTGACCGTGCCGCTCGCGCCCATCGAGCAGATCCGCGAGTCGTTGCCGTTCCAGGTCCAGGACATGCTTCCCGTGCCGGTCATCGACGCGATCCTCGACTTCTACCCGACGTCCGAGGGGATGGGGGAGAACGGACCGGTCGTCCGGGGTCTGCTCATCGCCGCGATCAAGGACGCCGTGCTGGCGAACGTCAAAGCGGTGCAACTCGCGGGCCTGAACCCGGCGGGCGTCGACCTGATCCCGTTCGCCTTGACCCGCGCACTCGTCTCACGACCGGGTCTGGTCGGGACGGTGGCGCTCATCGAGATCGGGGCCGACACGACGAGCGTCGTCATCGCGACGGACGGCGTGCCGCAGTTCGTGCGCATCATCCCAGCGGGCGGTGCCGACGTCACACGCGCCCTCAGCGGACAGCTCGACATCGCGGCGGACGACGCCGAGGCGGTCAAGCGCCACCTCGGGATCGCGGCCGTCGCCCAGACCGCGGACGACCGTCGCGCGATCGCGGTCACGCACGAGACGATCACCGAGGTCCTCGCGAGCCTCCGCAACACGATCAACTACTTCGTCAACACCCACCCGGACCAACCCGTCGGCCACATCCTCATCGCAGGCGGAGGCGCCCGGATGCGCGGCTTCCGGGAGGCACTCGCCGACTACACCCGGATCCCCGTGTCGTACGGGCAGGCGTTCGGCGGAGTGGCGCTCGCCGGATCGATCTCGGAGCAGGACGTCGCAGAGCGCGGCGACGCGATCACGGTGGCCTTCGGGCTCGCCGTCGGAAGCAGGGCAGCATGAGCAAGGTCGAGGCGGACATCCGCAAGGAGCAGAAGCAGCGCACCTCGGTGATCGGCGGCGCCAAGGCGCCGCGCACCGGCAAGCAGTCCCGGGTCACGGGCGGTACCGCGACGACGGGAGGCTCGGCGGCGCCGGCGACGCGGGCGGCGGTCGCGTCCTCCCTCGTCGGCCGTGAGCCCCGTGTCGACCTCCTGCCCACCGAGGTGCACCTCGACCGACGCGAGCGCGCGGTCGCGCGACGCGCGTGGCTCGGTGTCGTCGTGCTCGCCGTCGTGGTGCTGCTCGTCGCGGGCGGAGCGACGGTCGATGCCATCCGGTCGCGAACCGATCTCGCGACCGCTCAGAACGAGACGACCTCACTCCTCCTCGAGCAGCAGAAGTACGCCGAGGTCCGCACGCTCGAGGGGCAGATCGCACTGCTCGAAGCGGGTCAGACCGTCGGTGGATCGACCGAGATCGACTGGTCCTCGATGCTCGGGGACCTCGCGTCGTACCTCCCGAGCGGCGTCACGATCACGAGCATGACGATCACGTCGGCGAACGCGACGGCGCCGTTCGCGCAGAGCACCTCGCCGCTCGACGGGTCGCGGGTCGCGGCCATCCAGGTCTCGGTGTCGAGCACCTCCGTCCCGTCGGTCCCGGACTGGACCGACCGGCTCTCGAAGCTCAAGGGCTACGTCGACTCCTCGATCGGGTCGATCGACCACGCGACCGACGGCGACGCGTACACGGCGTCCATCTCGGTCGACCTGGACGAGAAGGCCTACGACGGCAAGTACACGGGGAGCGACCGATGAACAAGCACAAGCTCTCACTCGTCCTCGCGGGCGTCGCCGCGCTCGTGATCATCGCCGGTGGCTGGTTCCTCGGGGTGCAGCCGCAGCTCGCGACCGCGTCCGCGAACGACCTCCAGCGCGAGAGCATCGACGAGACGAACGCCTCGAACCGTGCGGAGCTGACGCGCCTCGAGGAGCAGTACCAGAAGCTCGGCACGATGAAGACGACGTTCGCCGACCTCCAGGAATCGGTCCCTGCGAAGGCCGACACCACGGGCTTCACGCGTGAGATCAACACCGCCGCGACCACGAGCGGCGTCGGGATCTCCTCGGTGCAGTTCGACACCCCCGTCGCGTACGCGCCGCCGGCCGCCGCCGCCGGGGCCGGTGCCACCACGACGGGCACGAGCACCGGTTCGCCGACGGCCAGCGCGTCGGCCACCCCGTCACCGAGCGTGACGGCGACGGCGGCCCCCGCGGCCGCACCAGCGGCGACGCCCGCCCCTGGCGGCCCCACGACCGACTCGTCGATCACGAGTGCGGACTTCACGGTCGTCCCCGTGACGGTCGCGGTGACGGGTTCGTACCAGCAGGCGCTCGCCTTCACCAAGGCCCTGCAGAACGGGTCCCGGCTGTTCCTCGTCGACACCGTCTCACAGTCCCTCTCGGACACCTCGAGCGGCGGGTCCGGCGGGCAGAACTGGTCGCTCGGTGGCGAGATCTACGTCCTCAAGGCGTCGTCCGCGTCCTCGTCGTCGACCGATGCCACCTCGACACAGGCGGCTGGGTGAACCGAGCGGCGGCCTGACCTCCCCTCGCCCCCGGCACTACGCTCGTCCCATGTCCCGGTGGCTCCTCGCGACGATGACGACGGTGCTGTTCTTCGCGCTCGTCATCGCGGTCACGGGGTTCGAGAGCCTGTTCTCCGGCCTCGAGGTCATCCGCCAACCCGACGCCACCCCGTACCTCGGCCCGGCGATGGTGACGGGCGTCGCGATCGTGGTGTTCGCAGGCACGGCGGTGGGCGCGCGGAGCGGCAGTCCGGCGATGTCCGGGCTGGTGTGTGCGGCCACGGCGTACCTCGTCATGCTCGGCGTCGGGTCGGTCGGCTACGCGTTGGTCCACGGTGACGCCGCGCAGCTCGTGGTGTTCCCCGCCGGCTACGCGCTCGGCCCCTTCGTCGTTGGCACGGTCGTCATCGCGCTCGTGGTCGTGATCGCGGCGGTGCTCCTGGCCCGCCACGAGGACCGCCGCCGCCAGGAGGGCGGGCCCGGCTTCGGTACCGGGCGGTCGTGACGACCGAGGAGGCCGACGCCGCCGCCCACACCGTCCCGGTCCCCGGTGCCATGACGGCCGCTCCGGTCGGCCTCGCCCGGGAGCGCGTCGTTCTCGGCGACGTTCTCGAGTCCGGCCGGAGCGGGCATCGCGAGTGCGGGTCCGGTCGCGTTCCCCGCGGACGGTGTCGTCACGGGCATCACGGACGCGGGAGCGGTGTGCCGACCGACGGTGACGAACGGCACCAACGCGGGCACGGCCTCCTGAGCGGGATTGACCGCCTCTGTCACGCCGAGTAATCTTGTTCCGGTGTGCGCCGACAGCGGCGTGCCCGGAAGTCCGAACGCTCACGGAGCGGTACAGGACATGTCCGTCCCAGGCGGTACCGCGAGAGCGGTCGCCCGCCGTGGTCCGACGTTGGAATCGTCGGCCCGGTGTCGGGGTTGTACGGGAAGCGACACGGATCACCATGTCGGGCGCCGTCCGGCCGCGGGACGAGGAAGCCGACGGATCACGTCGGCCAGGGAATCGAGCAGGAACCAGGAGCAGCAGTTGCCTACGATTCAGCAGCTGGTTCGCAAGGGCCGCGCGCCGAAGGTCGTCAAGACCAAGGCGCCCGCCCTCAAGGCGAACCCCCAGCAGCGTGGTGTGTGCACCCGCGTCTACACCACCACCCCGAAGAAGCCGAACTCGGCACTGCGCAAGGTCGCTCGTGTCAAGCTCTCGAACGGCACCGAGGTCACCGCGTACATCCCCGGTGAGGGCCACAACCTCCAGGAGCACTCGATGGTGCTCGTCCGTGGTGGTCGTGTGAAGGACCTCCCCGGCGTCCGCTACAAGATCGTCCGTGGTGCGCTCGACACCCAGGCCGTCAAGAACCGTAAGCAGGCCCGCAGCCGCTACGGCGCGAAGAAGGGTTGAGATAGATGCCTCGTAAGGGACCCGCCCCCAAGCGCCCCGTCGTCGCCGATCCGGTCTACGGCGCTCCGGTCGTCAGCCAGCTCGTCAACAAGATCCTGCTCGACGGCAAGAAGGGCCTCGCCGAGCGCATCGTCTACGGTGCACTCGAAGGCGTCGCCGCCAAGAACCAGCAGGACGCCGTCGCGACGCTCAAGAAGGCCCTCGACAACGTCCGCCCGACCCTCGAGGTCCGCAGCCGCCGCGTCGGTGGTTCGACCTACCAGGTGCCGGTCGAGGTCAAGCCGCACCGTGCGAACACGCTCGCGCTCCGCTGGCTCACCTCGTACGCCAAGGCCCGTCGCGAGAAGACGATGACCGAGCGTCTCATGAACGAGATCCTCGACGCGTCGAACGGTCTGGGTGCCGCGGTCAAGCGCCGCGAGGACACCCACAAGATGGCCGAGTCGAACAAGGCCTTCGCGCACTACCGCTGGTAACACTCCCGGCCCCATCGGGGGTGCCGGCGACATGATCCCGGCGCCCCCATGGGCGCTGTCGACTCCCACAACTACTCGGAGGAACCCTGTGGCACAGGACGTGCTCACCGACCTGAACAAGGTCCGCAACATCGGCATCATGGCGCACATCGATGCCGGCAAGACCACCACCACCGAGCGCATCCTGTTCTACACGGGCATCACCCACAAGATCGGGGAGGTCCACGACGGGGCCGCCACGATGGACTGGATGGCGCAGGAGCAGGAGCGCGGCATCACGATCACGTCGGCCGCGACGACGTGCTTCTGGAACAAGAACCAGATCAACATCATCGACACGCCTGGTCACGTCGACTTCACCGTCGAGGTGGAGCGTTCGCTCCGCGTCCTCGACGGCGCCGTCGCCGTGTTCGACGGCAAGGAGGGCGTCGAGCCCCAGTCGGAGACCGTCTGGCGTCAGGCCGACAAGTACGACGTGCCCCGCATCTGCTTCGTCAACAAGATGGACAAGCTCGGCGCGGACTTCTACTTCACGGTGGACACGATCATCAACCGCCTCGGCGCGGAGCCGCTCGTGATCCAGCTCCCGATCGGTGCCGAGAGCACGTTCGAGGGTGTCGTGGACCTCGTCGAGATGCGGGCGCTCACCTGGCGCGGTGACGCCAAGGGTGACGTCCAGATGGGCGCGCACTACGAGATCGAGGAGATCCCGGCCGACCTCAAGGACAAGGCCGACGAGTACCGCGCGAAGCTGATCGAGCGCGTCGCCGAGACCGACGACGCCCTGCTCGAGAAGTACTTCGGTGGCGAGGACCTCTCCGTCGACGAGATCAAGGGCGCCATCCGCAAGCTCACGGTCAACAGCGAGGTCTACCCGGTCCTCTGTGGTTCGGCGTTCAAGAACCGCGGTGTGCAGCCGATGCTCGACGCGGTCATCGACTACCTGCCGAGCCCGCTCGACGTCCCGGCGGTCGAGGGCCACGACGTGAAGAACGAGGAGACCATCCTCACCCGTCACGCCGACTCGACCGAGCCCTTCTCCGCCCTCGCGTTCAAGGTCGCGGTGCACCCGTTCTTCGGTCGCCTCACCTACGTCCGCGTGTACTCGGGCTCCATCGAGTCCGGGTCGCAGGTCATCAACTCGACCAAGGGCAAGAAGGAGCGCATCGGCAAGATCTTCCAGATGCACTCCAACAAGGAGAACCCGGTCGACAGCGTGACCGCGGGCCACATCTACGCGGTGATCGGCCTCAAGGACACGACGACCGGTGACACCCTGTGCGACCCGGACAACCAGATCGTCCTCGAGTCGATGACGTTCCCGGAGCCGGTCATCGAGGTCGCGATCGAGCCGAAGACCAAGCAGGACCAGGAGAAGCTCTCCACCGCCATCCAGAAGCTGGCGGAGGAGGACCCGACGTTCCGGGTCGAGCTCAACGCGGAGACCGGTCAGACGGTCATCAAGGGCATGGGCGAGCTCCACCTCGACATCCTCGTCGACCGCATGAAGCGCGAGTTCAAGGTCGAGGCGAACGTCGGCAAGCCGCAGGTCGCGTACCGCGAGACCCTGCGCAAGCCGGTCGAGCGGTACGACTACACCCACAAGAAGCAGACCGGTGGTTCCGGCCAGTTCGCGAAGGTGCAGATCGCGCTCGAGCCGATGGAGGTCACGGCCGAGAAGGTCTACGAGTTCGAGAACAAGGTCACGGGTGGCCGCGTTCCGCGCGAGTACATCCCCTCGGTCGACGCCGGCATCCAGGACGCCATGCAGGTCGGCATCCTCGCGGGCTTCCCGACGGTCGGCGTCAAGGCGACCCTCCTCGACGGTGCGGCGCACGACGTCGACTCGTCCGAGATGGCGTTCAAGATCGCCGGTTCGATGGCCTACAAGGAGGCTGCGCGCAAGGCGAACCCCGTCCTGCTCGAGCCGCTCATGGCCGTCGAGGTCCGCACCCCCGAGGAGTACATGGGCGACGTCATCGGCGACCTGAACTCCCGTCGTGGGCAGATCTCGTCGATGGAGGACGCCTCGGGCGTCAAGGTGGTCCGCGCGAGCGTGCCGCTGTCCGAGATGTTCGGCTACGTCGGCGACCTCCGGTCGAAGACGTCGGGCCGCGCCGTCTACTCGATGGTGTTCGACTCCTACGCCGAGGTCCCCCGGGCCGTGGCGGACGAGATCGTGCAGAAGAGCAAGGGGGAGTGACGCCCTCGGCGTGACTCCCCAGGCGAGGGGGTCGGCAGCGGCCCCCTCGCCACCAAGTACAGTAGTTCCACACCAACACGCAGCGCCGCCGGACGTGAACCGGGGGTCCTGCATCCGAGTCCTGAGGAGGACCCACAGTGGCTAAGGCCAAGTTCGAGCGGACCAAGCCGCACGTCAACATCGGAACCATCGGGCACGTCGACCACGGCAAGACGACGCTCACCGCGGCGATCACCAAGGTCCTGCACGACAAGTACCCGGAGCTGAACACGGCCTCGGCGTTCGACCAGATCGACAACGCGCCTGAGGAGAAGCAGCGCGGTATCACGATCAACATCTCGCACGTCGAGTACCAGACCGAGAAGCGCCACTACGCGCACGTCGACGCCCCGGGCCACGCGGACTACGTGAAGAACATGATCACGGGTGCGGCGCAGATGGACGGCGCGATCCTCGTGGTCGCCGCCACCGACGGCCCGATGCCGCAGACGCGTGAGCACGTGCTGCTCGCCCGTCAGGTCGGTGTCCCCTACATCGTCGTGGCCCTCAACAAGGCCGACATGGTGGACGACGAGGAGATCCTGGAGCTCGTCGAGCTCGAGGTCCGCGAGCTCCTCTCGAGCCAGGAGTTCGACGGCGACAACGCCCCGATCGTCCGCGTCTCGGCGCTCCAGGCGCTCGAGGGTGACGAGAAGTGGGCCGCGACGGTCGCCGACCTCATGGACGCCGTCGACGAGAACGTGCCGGACCCAGTGCGCGCCACCGACCAGCCGTTCCTGATGCCGATCGAGGACGTCTTCACGATCACCGGTCGTGGCACCGTCGTCACCGGTCGTGTCGAGCGTGGCACGCTCAAGGTGAACGAGGAGGTCGAGATCGTCGGCATCCGCGCGACGCAGAAGACCACCGTCACGGGCATCGAGATGTTCCGCAAGCTGCTCGACTCCGCCGAGGCCGGTGACAACACGGGTCTGCTCCTCCGCGGCACCAAGCGCGAGGACGTCGAACGCGGCCAGGTCGTCGTGAAGCCGGGTTCGGTCACGCCGCACACCGAGTTCTCCGCGAACGTCTACATCCTGTCGAAGGACGAGGGTGGTCGTCACAACCCGTTCTACGGGAACTACCGCCCGCAGTTCTACTTCCGCACCACGGACGTCACCGGCGTCATCACGCTGCCCGAGGGCACCGAGATGGTCATGCCCGGCGACACCACCTCCATCACGGTCGAGCTGATCCAGCCGATCGCCATGGAGGAGGGCCTCCGCTTCGCCATCCGTGAGGGTGGTCGTACGGTCGGCGCCGGTACGGTCGAGAAGATCATCAAGTAACTCCGGTTGCTGCGACAAGGGGTCGGACCTTCGGGTCCGGCCCCTTTCGTCGTTCCCGGACGGGACGTGGTGTCCCCGGGCGGGACGTGGTGTCCCCGGGCGGGACGTGGCCGTCCCTGGGCATGACGGGGCGGGAGGAGGCAGGGCGCGACGTGCGCGAGCCCACCGCGAGCCGGGAGGACCGTGGGCACCTCGGTGGGTCATCGGCGGGGATGCCGGTGTTGACTGGTCGCATGACACGTCTGCGCCGTTCGAGGACGACGGGACGCGGATTCCACCGGGTCCGATCCGGCAAGGGGTTCTCCTACCGCGATCCGGACGGCGGTACCGTCCACGACGCCGACCTCCGCCACCGGTTCGACGAGCTGGTGATCCCGCCCGCGTGGAACGACGTGTGGATCTCGCCGTACGAGAACGGACACATCCTCGCGACGGGCATCGACGGCGCCGGTCGGCGCCAGTACATGTACCACCCGGGTTGGCGCGAGCGGATGGACAAGATCAAGTACGACCGGGCGCTCGCCCTCGCCGAGTCGCTCCCGTCCGCTCGACGGATGGTGACCATGGACCTCCGCCGACCGGACCCGGACCTCCGACGTGCGCAGGCCGCGGCCTTCCGGATGCTCGACCAGGGGTCGCTCCGGGTCGGCTCGGAGCGGTACGCGCTCGAGCACGGGAGCCACGGCCTGTCGACGCTGCTGTGTTCCCACGCGCACATCTCGGGCGACGACATCGAGCTCGGGTTCCCGGGCAAGAGCGGGCAGGAGTGGTCTTCCACCATCCACGACCACGACCTCGCGCGGGTGCTCGTCGGCATGAAGCGTCGGGGCGGGAACGCGCGACTGCTCTCGTTCCGCGACGAGCCCGGTGCCGAGTGGCGTCCGCTGTCGGCCGAGCTCATCAACGAGTACGTCAAGGAGCGCGCCGGCGACGACTTCACGGCGAAGGACTTCCGGACGCTGCACGGTACGGTCGCCGCGGCCGTGGACCTGGCGAAGACGGGGCCCCAGTCGTCCGACGCCAAGCGCAAGAAGGCGATATCGCATGCGGTGAAGGCCGCGTCCGACGTGCTCGGCAACACCCCGACCGTGGCGCGGCAAAGCTACATCGACCCGCGCGTGATCGACGCGTACAACCACGGCGAGACGATCGATCCCGCCCGGTTGGCCTCTGCGGAGTCCGAGGTCCGCGCGCTGCTCTACCGCGACTGAATGACGTACCGTTGATGCACGTGCCGACCGTTCGGGCGTCGGCACGGAGAGGCCAGCGTGACCGACGAGTGCATCCACGGTTTCCCCGTCGAGCTCTGTGACATCTGCACCCCACGGCAGCGGGCGGAACCGGTCGTCGCACCGACCCGCGCCCCGCGGCGTGCCCGTCCGGTCTCGCTCCGGTCGGACGGTCCGTCGGACGCGCCCCGGGCCTCCCGGAGTGCGACCCGGACCGCGGCCCCGGTGGCGGCGGAGCCCCAGGTCCGCCCGTTCGCGTCGATGCGCGCGCACCACTGGACCCATCGCGACAACCTCGCGGCCATCGTCGCCGAGGGTGCGCTGCTGGCCGCGTCGTCGGTGGTCCCCGAGTTCGACGTCAGCGCGGCGGAGGTCCGCGCGGCCCGAGCGGCCGCGGCCACCCCGGACGGCGGGTCCGTCGCGGACCACGTCCCCTTCGTGCTCACCCCGGAGGCCCTGACCTGGCAGTCGCTGCGCACCGGCGCCGAGGACGACCGGTGGTCCGACGCGGCACGTCGCAGTCGTCCGGTCGACTACGTCATGCTGGTCGTGCCGACCGTCGCGTTCGGGGCGTCGGTCATCGTGACGGATCTCGACGCGGAGGACCCCGCGGCGCGCTCGGCCGTCGGCCCGGAGGCCGCGGGCACCCTGCTCCGACGCGCTTCGCTCCAGGACCCCGAGTTGCAGCGCGTCGAGCTGCTGGCGGGTCCGCGTGTGCCGTTCTCGGCCGTCGCGGTCGTCGGCGTGCCGAACGACCGCGTCCGCGACGACGTCCGCTCGGTCCTGGCGGAGGCCGGCGGCCACGCCCCGCGCGTCGCGGTGTTCCCGCCCTGGTTCCGTCCGACCGTCTGACGTCCGGCGGGCGGTCGCCGGACTCCCGACGGGAGGCCCGTCACCAGGTCGCCCCGGACCGCCCGTCCGCCGCTCCTCGAGCCCCCCGACGGCGTGGATCGCACGCGACACGCCCGGGTTGCACGAGTGCGGAGGACATGCGAGACTTGTCCGGTTCCAAATTCCGCGGACACACGTGTCCGCCGGGTCACTGCCCAGGCAGTGCACAGGCCCCGCCCTCCGGGTGGCTGCGCCTGGGCCGCAGGCAGCAAGAACACCACATCGACTCCACACCTGGAACGCACGGGACACCCGTGTGCTCCGCGGAGGCGATACGGGTCCGACCGGAACGGTCGAAATCCCCCTCCTGCGGAGTGGGTTCTCGACCGGCCCGGGAGGGCAGTTGACAGGAGAACAGCGGTCATGGCCGGCGGGAGTGATCCCGACGGTGACGTGCCGGTGATCTAGGCAAACAGCCTGCCCGACGAGGCAGGCGGCGTCAGGCGGCCCACGCGGTGCGCGGCGCAGAGAGGAACGAGAGAGACATGGCGGGACAGAAGATCCGCATCCGGCTCAAGTCGTACGACCACGAGGTCATCGACACGTCGGCCCGGAAGATCGTCGACACGGTGACCCGTGCCGGTGCGACCGTGGTCGGCCCGGTGCCGCTCCCCACCGAGAAGAACGTGGTCGTCGTGATCCGTTCTCCCCACAAGTACAAGGACTCGCGCGAGCACTTCGAGAAGCGCACGCACAAGCGGGTCATCGACATCATCGACCCGACGCCGAAGGCCGTCGACTCGCTCATGCGTCTCGACCTGCCCGCAGACGTCAACATCGAGATCAAGCTGTAAGGGGGCGACAACGATGGCCATCGCAACCAAGACCGTCAAGGGCCTGCTCGGCAAGAAGCTCGGCATGACCCAGGTGTGGGACGAGAACAACAAGCTCATCCCCGTCACCGTCGTCGAGATCACCCCGAACGTCGTGACCCAGATCCGCACCGCCGAGAAGGACGGCTACCAGGCCGTCCAGATCGCCGCTGGCGCGATCGACCCCCGCAAGGTCAACAAGCCCTCCGCCGGGCACTTCGAGGCCGCCGGTGTCACGCCGCGCCGCCACCTCACCGAGATCCGCACCGCTGACGCCGGCGAGTACGCGCTCGGCCAGGAGCTCGCCGTCGACATGTTCGAGGCCGGCCAGAAGGTCGACGTCGTCGGCACCAGCAAGGGCAAGGGCTTCGCCGGTGTCATGAAGCGCCACAACTTCAAGGGTGTCTCCGCCTCGCACGGTGCGCACCGCAACCACCGCAAGCCCGGTTCGATCGGTGCTTCGTCGACCCCGTCGCGCGTCTTCAAGGGCATGCGCATGGCCGGTCGCATGGGTGGGGAGCGCGTCACCGTCCTCAACCTCACGGTGCACGCCGTGGACGCCGAGAAGAACCTGCTGCTCGTCAAGGGCGCGGTCCCCGGTGCTCGCGGTCGCATCGTCTTCGTCCGCACCGCCGTGAAGGGTAAGTGAGCATGGCCACCACGACTGCAACCACGATCGACGTGCTCGACGCGTCGGGCGCCCAGGCCGGCACGGTCGAGCTCCCCGCCGAGATCTTCGACGTCGAGACCAACGTCCCGCTGATCCACCAGGTCGTCGTCGCGCAGCTCGCCGCCGCGCGTCAGGGCACCCACAAGACCAAGCGCCGCGGCGAGGTCTCCGGTGCCGGCCGCAAGCCCTTCAAGCAGAAGGGCACCGGCCGCGCGCGTCAGGGCTCGATCCGCGCCCCGCAGATGACCGGCGGTGGCATCGTCCACGGACCCGTGCCGCGCGACTACGCGCAGCGCACCCCCAAGAAGATGATCGCCAAGGCGCTGCTCGGTTCGCTCTCGGACCGCGCTCGCGGTGGGCGGATCCACGCGGTCGAGGCCTTCCTCGACGCCGAGGTCCCCTCGACCAAGAGCGTCCGCACGCTCCTCGAGAAGATCGCCCCGTCGAAGCACGTCCTCGTCGTGCTCGAGTCGACGGACGAGGTCGCGCTCAAGAGCGTCCGGAACCTGCCCAACGTCCACGCGCTCACGTACGGCCAGCTGAACGCCTACGACGTCCTCGTGAGCGACGACGTGGTCTTCAGCAAGAGCGCCCTCGACGCCTTCGTCGCGTCGAAGACCGCGAAGGAGAACAACGCATGAGCGGCTTCAACAAGGACCCGCGCGACATCATCATCGCGCCGGTCGTGTCGGAGAAGAGCTACGGCCTCATCGACCAGGGCAAGTACACGTTCCTCGTGGACCCGCGCGCGAACAAGACCGAGATCAAGCTCGCCATCGAGAAGATCTTCGACGTCAAGGTCGCGGGCATCAACACCCTGAACCGTCCGGGCAAGACCCGTCGTACGCGGTTCGGCATCGGCAAGCGCAAGGACACCAAGCGCGCCATCGTCACGCTCAAGTCCGGTTCGATCGACATCTTCACGGCTGTCGGCTGAGGACCGGAAGGGATACATCATGGCTATTCGTAACTACAAGCCCACGACCCCGGGTCGTCGCGGCTCCTCCGTCGCCGACTTCGCCGAGATCACGCGTTCGACCCCGGAGAAGTCGCTCCTGCGTCCGCTCCCGAAGACCGGTGGCCGCAACAGCTCCGGCCGGATCACGACGCGTCACATCGGTGGTGGCCACAAGCGCCAGTACCGGGTCATCGACTTCCGTCGGAACGACAAGGACGGCGTCGACGCCAAGGTCGCGCACATCGAGTACGACCCGAACCGCACCGCGCGCATCGCGCTGCTGCACTTCGTGGACGGCACCAAGCGCTACATCCTCGCGCCGAACCGCCTGAAGCAGGGCGACGTCGTCGAGTCGGGTGCCGGCGCCGACATCAAGCCGGGCAACAACCTGCCGCTCCGCAACATCCCCGTCGGTACGGTCGTGCACGCGATCGAGCTCCGTCCGGGTGGTGGCGCCAAGCTCGCCCGTTCCGCGGGTGCCTCGGTGCGCCTCGTGGCGAAGGACGGCCCCTACGCGCAGCTCCGCCTGCCGTCGGGCGAGGTCCGCAACGTCGACGCGCGCTGCCGCGCGACGATCGGCGAGGTCGGCAACGCCGAGCAGTCGAACATCAACTGGGGCAAGGCCGGCCGCATGCGCTGGAAGGGCGTCCGCCCGACCGTGCGTGGTGTCGCGATGAACCCGATCGACCACCCGCACGGTGGTGGTGAGGGCAAGACCTCCGGTGGTCGCCACCCGGTCAGCCCGTGGGGCCAGCCGGAGGGCCGGACGCGCAAGCCGAACAAGCCGAGCGACCAGCTCATCGTCCGTCGCCGCACCGCCGGTAAGAAGCGCAAGTAGGAGTTGTAGAAGATGCCACGCAGTCTGAAGAAGGGCCCCTTCGTCGACGAGCACCTGCTTCGCAAGGTGGTCGTCCAGAACGAGGCCAACACGAAGAACGTGATCCGCACGTGGTCGCGTCGCTCGATGATCGTTCCGAACATGCTCGGGCACACGATCGCCGTGCACGACGGCCGCAAGCACATCCCGGTGTTCGTCACCGAGTCGATGGTCGGTCACAAGCTCGGCGAGTTCGCGCCGACCCGCACCTTCCGTGGTCACGTGAAGGACGACAAGAAGGGCCGTCGCCGCTAACGCGGGGACGCTGAAGGAGGAACGAAATGGTGGAGTCGATCGCACGCGTGCGACACATCCGCGTCACGCCTCAGAAGGCCCGTCGCGTCATCGAGCTGATCCGCGGCAAGCAGGCCCACGAGGCCCTCGCCATCCTGAAGTTCGCCCCGCAGGGCGCTTCCGAGCCGGTCTACAAGCTGGTCGCCTCGGCGATCGCGAACGCCCGGGTCAAGGCGGACCAGACGAACAGCTTCCTCGACGAGCGCGACCTCTACGTGAGCCGCGTCTTCGTCGACGAGGGCACGACCTTGAAGCGGTTCCAGCCGCGTGCCCAGGGGCGAGCCTTCCGCATCAACAAGCGCACCAGCCACATCACGGTCGTCCTCGCGACGCCGGACGAGGTCGGGGCGGCCGCTACCAGCAAGAAGGCGAGCAAGTAATGGGCCAGAAGGTCAACCCGTACGGCTTCCGTCTCGGGATCACGACGGACCACGTGTCGCACTGGTTCTCGGACAGCACCAAGAAGGGCCAGCGGTACAGCGACTACGTCGCCGAGGACGTCCGCATCCGTCAGATGCTGACCAAGTCCCTCGACCGCGCCGGCGTCGCCCGCATCGAGCTCGAGCGCACCCGTGACCGCGTCCGCGTGGACATCCACACGGCCCGTCCTGGCATCGTCATCGGCCGCCGTGGCGCCGAGGCCGAGCGCATCCGCGGCGACCTCGAGAAGCTCACGGGCAAGCAGATCCAGCTGAACATCCTCGAGGTCAAGAACCCCGAGACCGAGGCGCAGCTCGTCGCCCAGGGCATCGCGGAGCAGCTCAGCGCTCGTGTTGCGTTCCGTCGCGCCATGCGCAAGGGCCTCCAGGGCGCCCAGCGCGCTGGCGCCAAGGGCGTCCGGATCCAGGTGTCGGGTCGTCTCGGCGGCGCCGAGATGAGCCGTTCGGAGTTCTACCGCGAGGGCCGCGTGCCCCTGCACACGCTCCGCGCCAACATCGACTACGGCTTCTACGAGGCCCGCACGACCTTCGGTCGGATCGGTGTGAAGGTCTGGATCTACAAGGGCGACATCACCAACAAGGAGCTCGCTCGCGAGCAGGCGAACCAGCGTTCGTCGCGCCCCGAGCGTCGTGACGGCGGCCGTGGCGGTCGTGGCGGCCGTGACGGCGCCCCCCGCGGCGACCGTCGCGAGCAGCAGGCTCCGCAGGAGGCGCCGGCCGGCGCAGGAGTTGAGGCGTAACCATGCTTATCCCCCGTCGAGTCAAGCACCGCAAGCAGCACCACCCCACGCGTCGCGGCCAGGCGACCGGCGGCACCAAGGTGTCGTTCGGTGACTTCGGTATCCAGGCCCTGACCCCCGCCTACGTGACGAACCGCCAGATCGAGTCCGCTCGTATCGCCATGACGCGTCACATCAAGCGTGGCGGCAAGGTGTGGATCAACATCTACCCGGACCGTCCGCTCACGAAGAAGCCCGCCGAGACCCGCATGGGTTCCGGTAAGGGTTCGCCCGAGTGGTGGGTCGCGAACGTCAAGCCGGGACGCGTGCTCTTCGAGCTCTCCGGCGTGAGCGAGGACATCGCCCGCGAGGCGATGACCCGTGCAATCCACAAGCTGCCCCTCAAGGCACGCATCATCAAGCGCGAGGAGGGCGACGCATAATGGCGATCGGTTCCAAGGAGCTCCGTCCGTCGGAGCTCGACACCTTCGAGGACGAGCGTCTCGCTGACGAGCTGAAGAAGGCCAAGGAAGAGCTGTTCAACCTGCGCTTCCAGTCGGCCACCGGCCAGCTCGAGAGCCACGGCCGCCTCCGTGCCGTCAAGCGCGACATCGCCCGCATCTACACGGTGCTGCGCGAGCGCGAGCTCGGCATCCGTGCCACCCCGACCCCGGTCGAGGCGAGCACCACCACGACCAAGAAGTCGTCCCGCAAGAAGGCCGACGCGGCCGAGGCCACGACGACCGACACCGCTGCATCGACCAGCACCGAGGAGAAGTGATGGCCACCGAGAAGCAGGCCACCGAGGTCGACGCCGCGACCACCGCGCGCGGCTACCGCAAGACGCGTCGTGGCTACGTCACGAGCGACAAGATGGACAAGACGATCGTCGTCGAGGTCGAGGACCGCGTGAAGCACCCCCTCTACGGCAAGGTCATCCGTCGCACCTCCAAGGTGAAGGCCCACGACGAGCAGGGCACCGCCGGCATCGGCGACCTGGTCCTCATCAGCGAGACCCGTCCCCTCAGCGCCACCAAGCGCTGGCGCCTGGTCGAGATCCTCGAGAAGGCCAAGTAAGCCCCCGGGCCTACTTGCGGAATAGGAGACAGCAGTGATTCAGCAGGAATCCCGCCTGAAGGTCGCCGACAACACCGGAGCCAAGGAGATCCTGGCCATCCGCGTGCTCGGTGGCTCGGGTCGTCGCTATGCCGGCCTCGGTGACGTGATCGTCGCGACCGTGAAGGACGCGATCCCGGGCGGCAACGTCAAGAAGGGTGACGTCGTCAAGGCCGTCATCGTTCGCACCAAGAAGGAGACCCGTCGTCAGGACGGCTCCTACATCAAGTTCGACGAGAACGCCGCGGTGATCCTCAAGGCGGACGGCGACCCCCGGGGCACCCGCATCTTCGGGCCGGTCGGTCGCGAGCTCCGCGACAAGAAGTTCATGAAGATCATCTCGCTGGCACCGGAGGTCATCTAGTCATGGCGAACATCAAGAAGGGCGACCTGGTCCAGGTGATCTCGGGCCCGTCGCAGGCGCGCGGCGGCGACCGCGGCAAGCAGGGCAAGGTCATCGAGGTGCTCCCCGACGAGCAGCGTGTCGTCGTCGAGGGCGTGAACTTCGTCAAGAAGCACGTCCGCGTCGGTCAGACCCAGCGCGGCTCGAAGACCGGTGGCATCGAGACCCACGAGGCCCCGATCCACGTGTCCAACGTGGCCGTGGTCGACCCGAAGACCAAGAAGCCGACCCGTGTCGGTCACCGCACCGAGACGGTCGAGAAGGACGGCGTCAGCAAGACCGTCCGCGTCCGTTACGCCAAGAAGTCGGGGGAGGACCTCTGATGAGCGACACCACTACGGCGCCGGCTGAGGCCGCGTCTAGCGAGAAGGTCCAGCCGCGGCTGAAGCAGAAGTACAAGAACGAGATCGCCGCGGCGCTCACCGAGCAGTTCGGCTACACGAACGTCCACCAGGTCCCCGGCCTGGTCAAGGTCGTCGTGAACACCGGTGTCGGCGAGGCCGCTCGTGACTCGAAGGTCATCGACGGTGCGGTGCGCGACCTCACGGCCATCACCGGCCAGAAGCCGCAGGTCACGAAGGCCCGCAAGTCCATCGCGCAGTTCAAGCTGCGCGAGGGCCAGCCCATCGGCGCGCACGTCACCCTCCGCGGTGACCGCGCGTGGGAGTTCCTCGACCGCCTGCTGTCGCTGGCACTGCCCCGCATCCGCGACTTCCGCGGTCTGAGCGACCGCCAGTTCGACGGCAACGGCAACTACACCTTCGGTCTCACGGAGCAGAGCGTGTTCCACGAGATCGACCAGGACCGCATCGACCGCGTCCGTGGCTTCGACATCACCGTCGTCACCACGGCCAAGACGGACGACGAAGGCCGCGCGCTGCTCCGCCAGCTCGGCTTCCCGTTCCGTTCCACCGAGCAGACGGTCTAAGATCGTTCGGACGGCCGGGCCGGAGGGGCGCCCCCTCCGGCCCGCCGCACGAGCACCGAGACGTCGGGGAATCGCCCTGACGTCGCCCGATCACACAGGTCGGCATCCGTGGAACGGGTGTCGAAACCGGGTGAGAACAGGATGAACCAACCATGACGATGACCGATCCGGTCGCAGACATGCTGACGAGATTGCGCAACGCGAACTCGGCGCACCACGACGCCGTCTCGCTGCCCAGCTCGAAGCTGAAGACCCACATCGCCGAGATCCTCAAGCGCGAGGGCTACATCAGCGAGTGGCGTGTGGAGGATGCCCGCGTGGGGCAGACCCTCACCATCGACCTCAAGTACGGCCCCGAGCGCGAGCGCTCCATCGCCGGCATCAAGCGCGTCTCCAAGCCCGGTCTCCGGGTCTACGCCAAGTCGACGGAGATCCCCCAGGTCCTCGGTGGCCTCGGCGTGGCGATCCTGTCGACCTCCTCCGGTCTCCTCACGGACCGCGAGGCCGAGCAGAAGGGCGTGGGTGGGGAAGTCCTCGCCTACGTGTGGTGATCGACCATGTCTCGTATCGGACGTCTTCCCATCGACATCCCCGCCGGCGTCACCGTGACGGTCGACGGCGCGAACGTCGCCGTCAAAGGGCCGAAGGGTGAGCTCGCGCTCACCGTCGCCAGCCCCATCGCGGTCGCGATCGAGGACAACCAGATCCTCGTCACCCGCCCGGACGACGAGCGCACCTCGCGTTCGCTGCACGGCCTGACCCGGACGCTGATCGCCAACCAGATCACCGGCGTGACCCAGGGCTACTCCAAGGGCCTCGAGGTCGTCGGGACCGGCTACCGCGTCCAGGCACGCGGCACGAGCGTCGAGTTCGCACTCGGCTACTCGCACCCCATCACGGTCGAGCCGCCCGCGGGCATCAGCTTCACCGTCGAGGGCAACAACCGACTCACCGTGAACGGCATCGACAAGCAGGCCGTCGGTGAGGTCGCCGCAAACATCCGCAAGCTTCGCAAGCCCGAGCCGTACAAGGGCAAGGGCGTTCGCTACGCCGGCGAGGTCGTCCGCCGCAAGGCCGGAAAGTCAGGTAAGTGATCATGGCTCTCGGAACTCGAGGAGCGAGCAAGTCGGCCGCCAAGGCGCGCCGTCACAGCCGCCTCCGCAAGAAGATCACCGGCACCGAGACGCGTCCGCGTCTGGTCGTCACCCGCTCGTCGCGTCACGTGTTCGTGCAGGTCATCGACGACACCAAGGGCCACACCGTCGCCAGCGCGTCGACCATGGAGGCGGACCTCCGCAGCCTGGACGGCGACAAGACCGCGAAGTCGCGTCGCGTCGGCGAGCTCGTCGCCGAGCGCGCGAAGGCCGCGGGTGTCGAGGCGGTCGTGTTCGACCGCGGTGGCAGCAAGTACGCCGGTCGCGTCGCCGCGATCGCCGAAGGCGCCCGTGAAGGAGGGCTGAACCTGTGAGCGACACCGCGAGCAGCACCAATCAGGAAGCACCGGTCGAGAAGCCGGTCGAGACCGCAGCCGGCTCCGCGTCGGCGAACCGCGAGAACACGGGCCCCGAGCGCGGACGCCGTGGTGGGGGTCGTGACCGCCAGCAGGGTGGTCGCGGCGACCGCAACAACCGCGCCGCCGAGAGCCAGTTCCTCGAGCGCGTCGTGACGATCAACCGTGTGTCGAAGGTCGTCAAGGGTGGTCGTCGCTTCAGCTTCACCGCGCTCGTCGTGGTGGGTGACGGCAACGGACTCGTCGGCGTCGGCTACGGCAAGGCCCGCGAGGTCCCGACCGCGATCTCCAAGGGCGTCGAGGAGGCGAAGAAGAACTTCTTCCGCGTCCCGCGCGTCGGCAACACGATCCCGCACCCCGTGCAGGGTGAGGCCGCCGCTGGCGTCGTGCTCCTCCGCCCGGCCGCTGCCGGTACCGGCGTCATCGCCGGTGGTCCGGTGCGCGCCGTCCTGGAGTGCGCCGGCATCCACGACGTCCTGAGCAAGTCGCTCGGGTCGTCCAACACCATCAACATCGTGCACGCGACCGTCACGGCGCTGCAGCAGCTCGAGGAGCCCCGTGCGGTCGCCAGCCGCCGTGGCCTCGACGTCGACCGGGTCGTCCCGGGTCGTCTGCTGCGTGCCGAGGCCGCGGCCCGCACGGCTGCGACCGAGAAGGCAGGTGCCTGATGGCCGGCAAGATCAAGGTCACCCAGATCAAGTCCGTTATCAGCGAGAAGCAGTACCAGCGCGAGACCCTGCGCAGCCTGGGCCTCAAGCGCATCGGCCAGTCGGTCGAGCGTGAGGACAACGCCCAGAACCGCGGGTACGTCGCGACGGTCGCGCACCTCGTGAAGGTCGAGGAGATCAACGCATGAGCGACGAAACCCCCAAGGCCGGACAGGCCGGCAACACCGAGGGCCGCGTGCAGGTCCTCAAGGTCCACCACCTCCGTCCCGCTGCTGGCTCGAAGAAGGACCGGACCCGCGTCGGACGCGGTGAGGGCTCGAAGGGCAAGACGGCCGGACGTGGCACCAAGGGCACGAAGGCCCGCTACTCGGTCAAGGCCGGGTTCGAGGGTGGGCAGATGCCGCTGCACATGCGCACCCCGAAGCTCCGCGGGTTCAAGAACCCGTTCCGCGTGGAGTACCAGGTCGTGAACCTCGACAAGCTCGGCGAGCTCTACCCGCAGGGCGGTGACGTCACCGTGAGTGACCTCGTCGCCAAGGGTGCGGTCCGCAAGAACGAGAAGGTCAAGGTCCTCGGCCAGGGCGACATCAGCGTGGCGCTCAACATCACGGTCGACAAGGTCTCCGGCTCCGCCGAGGAGAAGATCGTGGCGGCGGGCGGCACCGTCTCCAAGTAGTACCTGACCGGCGGTCCGAGCACAGCTCGGGCCGCCGGTTCGGCATCGCTTGACGCGATCCGAGATGCTCGGGTCGCACTGAACGAAGTACGGAGAACTCGTGTTCAGAGCGGTCGCGCGGATCTTGCGCACCCCCGACCTTCGCAAGAAGATCGGCTTCACCCTCGCGATCATCGCGCTGTTCCGCCTGGGGTCCTACATCCCCGCGCCGTTCGTCGACTACGCCAGCGTGCAGTCGTGCCTCGCGAGCGCTTCATCCCAGGGGAGCCTGTACGGGCTCGTGAACCTGTTCTCCGGCGGCGCGCTGCTGAAGCTCTCGGTCTTCGCGCTCGGCATCATGCCGTACATCACGTCGTCGATCATCGTGCAGCTGCTGCGCGTCGTGATCCCGCACTTCGACGCCCTCTACAAGGAGGGCCAGGCGGGTCAGGCCAAGCTGACGCAGTACACGCGGTACCTCACGATCGCGCTCGGCGTCTTGCAGTCGACGACGCTCATCACGGTCGCGCGTTCGGGTGCCCTCTTCGGCAGCTCGGCGTCGACCTCCTGCACGTCGATCATCTCGAACGACAGCTGGTACGCGATCCTCCTCATGGTGGTCACGCTGACGGCTGGCACCGGACTCATCATGTGGATGGGCGAGCTCGTCACCGAGCGCGGCGTCGGCAACGGCATGTCGCTCCTCATCTTCACGTCCATCGCGGCCCAGTTCCCGACCGCGCTCTGGGCGATCGAGCAGTCGCAGTCCTTCGAGCTCTTCCTCTTCGTGATCCTCGTCGGACTCGTGATCATGATGGCGGTCGTGTTCGTCGAGCAGTCGCAGCGCCGGATCCCGGTGCAGTACGCCAAGCGCATGGTCGGGCGTCGCACCTACGGCGGCAACAACACGTACATCCCGATCAAGGTGAACATGGCCGGTGTCGTGCCCGTCATCTTCGCGTCGTCGCTGCTCTACCTGCCGGCGCTCGTCGCACAGTTCAACCAGAAGTCCGACGGGACCGAGCCCGCGGCATGGGTCACCTGGATCCAGAACAACCTGACCTCGGGCGACAACGCCTTCTACATGGTCCTCTACTTCCTCCTCATCGTCGGGTTCACGTACTTCTACGTCGCGATCACGTTCAACCCGGAAGAGGTCGCCGACAACATGAAGAAGTACGGCGGGTTCATCCCGGGCATCCGTGCCGGACGTCCGACGGCGGAGTACCTCGACTACGTGCTCACACGGGTCACGCTCCCCGGCGCTCTCTACCTCGGCATCATCGCGCTCATCCCGCTCGCCGCACTCGCCTGGTTCGGCGCCAACCAGAACTTCCCGTTCGGTGGTGCCAGCCTGCTGATCATCGTCGGTGTGGGCCTCGAGACCGTGAAGCAGATCGACTCGCAGCTGCAGCAGCGCCACTACGAGGGACTCCTCCGATGAGCGCGCGGCTGATCATCGTGGGCCCGCCTGGTGCGGGCAAGGGCACCCAGGCAGGGCGGATCGCCGAGGCCTTCGGGATCCCGGCGATCTCGACGGGCGACATCTTCCGGCAGAACGTCCGTGACGAGACGCCGCTGGGCATCAGGGTCAAGGCGATCCTGGACGCCGGCGACTACGTGCCCGACAGCCTCACGAACGAGCTCATCGCCGATCGGCTCCGTCAGCCGGACGCCGAGCCGGGGTTCCTGCTCGATGGTTATCCCCGGACGACGGCGCAGGTGGAGTTCCTCGACGGGTTCCTCGCCGAGCAGGGGCAGGCCCTGGACGCGGTGGTGCAGCTCGTCGCCGACCGGGACGCCTTGGTCGACCGGCTCCGCAGGCGTGCGCTCGAGCAGGGTCGCAGCGACGACACCGAGGACGCCATCCGGCACCGGCAGGACGTCTACCTCGAGCAGACGGAGCCCATCGTGGCCGTGTACGCACAGCGGGGGCTCGTCATCGACGTCGACGGTCTCGGCGGTGTCGACGAGGTCGGTGACCGCATCGCCGACGCGCTCGCGACCCGCGGCCTCGGCCGCGCCGTCGCCTGACCGTGGCGCGGTTCCGCCGCCCGTCGCTCTACAAGTCGTCGGAGGAACTCCGGGCGATGGTCCGGCCGGGGCTCCTGACCGCCCAGGCACTGGACGCCGTCCGGTCGGCGCTGCGCGTCGGCATCACCACCGGTGAGCTCGACGCGATCGCGGAGCGTGTCATCCTCGAGGGCGGTGGCGTCCCGAACTTCCAGCTGGTCCCCGGTTACCAGCACACCCTGTGCGTCTCCGTCAATGACGAGATCGTGCACGGCATCCCCGGCGAACGGGTGATCGAAGCCGGCGACATCGTGTCCATCGACGCGGGCGCCGAGGTTGACGGCTGGAACGGCGACAGCGCCGTGACGGTCGTCGTGCCCGGGGGAGACCCGGAGCGGGCCGCGGCACGGACGATGCTCGCGGACGTCACCGAGCGGTCGATGTGGCGGGGGATCGCGGCTCTCGCGACGGCACGGAACCTCAACGAGATCGGCGCGAGCATCGAGGACGCGATCGACGAGACCGGCGCCTGGGGCATCGTGGAGGACTTCACGGGTCACGGCATCGGTCGTTCGATGCACGAGGATCCGCCGGTGTTCAACTACCGGGTGCGGGGCGGGGGTCCCGCGGTCCGTCCGGGGCTCGCGGTGGCCATCGAGCCGATGGTGACCGCCGGCACGATCGACAGCAGCACCGATGCGGACGGTTGGACCGTCCGCACGCTCGACGGCTCGGACGCCGCGCACTGGGAGCACAGCGTGGCGGTGCACGAAAACGGCATCTGGGTGCTCACCGCAGCGGACGGCGGCGCCGCCGCCCTGGCACCGCTCGGGGTGCAGCCGCAGCCCATCGCGTGATCCAGCGCAGCGCGTGAACCAGCGGAGCGCGTGAACCAGCCGCAGTGCGGGAACCAGCGGCGCGGGTGAACCAGCCGCAGTGCGGGAACCAGCGGCGCGGGTGAACCAGCCGCAGTGCGGGAACCAGCGGCGCGGGTGAACCAGCCGCAGTGCGGGAACCAGTGGGCGACGCGACGTCACAGGCCACTCGACGCCCCGGTTCGTCTCATCCGAGGCGGGAGCACATCACGCCTCCCGAGCCGGGCGGGCGGGCTGCGCCGCGCCTCCCGATCGTTCGCAAGTCAGCGGCGGACCGGCGGGCCGCCCGCCCGGCCTGCGACCGCTGTCAGTTGCCGACCGAGCAGGTCTGCTCGGCGGCCGACTGTCCGGTGATCGTCGAGGGCAGCGGCGTCGCAGTCGCGCTCGGCGTGCTCGATGCCGAACTGCCCGCCGAGGACCCGGAGGAGGGTGCACTCGACGTCCCGCTGCTCGACGTCCCGCTGCTCGACGACCCGGAGCTGCCGGTGCCGGAGGAAGACGCGCTGCCGGTCCCGCCCTCGGCCTCGGAGGCACGGCCGGTGCTCGAGTCGGTGAGGCTCGTCTTCGTGTCGTTCTGCAGCGCGACGTTGAGCGTGTGTGCGTCGCTCTGGGAGACGATCACGCGGTTCGCGTCGTAGGGATCGTCGGTCACCGGGTACTGGACGAACAGCATGTCCGCCGTGCTCATGCTCTTGAGGGTCGTGGCGAGTGACACGAGCGTCTGGGCCGAGGCGAGACCATCGGACAACGTCATGTTCGAGATCGCGGCGCGCGCGAGCTTGTACAGGGTCAGGGGGTTCGACAGCGTGCCGTTCGAGGTCACCTTGCGGAGCAGGGCGGACAGGAACACCTGCTGGGAGCTGATGCGCGCGAGGTCGCTGCCGTCGCCGACGCCGTGGCGAGTCCGGAGGAACTGGAGGGCCTGTGTGCCCTGGAGCGTGTGCGTCCCGGCCGACAGATGGAGGCCCGTGTAGCCGTCGTTGATCGAGTTCGCGACGCAGACCGAGACACCGCCGACCGCGTTCGACATCTCGATGACGCCGTCGAAGGTGATGAGACCGGCGTACGGGATGGAGACGCCGGTCAGGTTCTCGACGGTGTCCACGACGCACGAGACACCGCCGTTGCCGAGCGCCGTGTTGATCTGCGCGGCGGAGGACGCGGGGTAGGACGTCCCCGTGTCCGGGTTCGTGCAGGCGGGGAGGGGCACGACGAGATCGCGGGGGAAGCTCACGGCGGTGAGCTGCGTGTGGTCGGCGGAGATGTGGATGAGGATCGTGACGTCGTTCCGCGCACCCTCGGTGTCGAGCGACTCCGCCTTCTGACCCACGCGGGTGTCGCTGCCGATGAGCAGGATGTTCGCCCCGCCCTTCATCGCCGTGATGGAGGTCTTGTTGGCACTCGCCTGGTCGTCGTCGCTGAGCTTGACCGTCGAGACGGATCCCGTGAGCGTCACCGCGGCGAAGGCCGTGACGGCGACGCTGCTGACGAGGGCGACGCTGAGCACGGACGCGATGACGGTGAGCAGCGTCCGCCAGGAGTTCGGACGACGGAGCCGTCCGTGCCGGGCGATGCCGGGGCGACCGCGACGGCGGCGCAGCGGGGCGTCGGACACGAGGTGGACTCCGTTCGGTGGGCGCATCAGCGCGGGGCATGGGCGGCATCGCGGGTGGCGGAGCATCGCCGGGCGGAGGTGCGCGGCGGCACTCCCGTGGAGAACCGTACGATGGTGCTCCTGTCGCACTCCTGGAAATCGCCGGAGAACCCCTGAAGAGGGGTCGCTGACGGCGCGATCGCGGGTCGCGAACAGGACGCGCCGAGACCGGGCCGGACTTGGCAATCGTCCCGCTACCACATAAGATCGATCTTTGGTGTGTCATGCCGTTCGGCGTGGCGCAGGTGACTGCTCCGGCGGTCACCGGTCCGGTCCGCACATCCTGCCAGACCGGACGCCGAACCCGCAGACCGGTTCGGATCACTCCCAGCGACAGCAACCCAAGCGACAGTGAGGCTATGGCCAAGAAAGACGGCGTCATCGAGATCGAGGGCTCGGTGCTCGAGGCTCTGCCCAACGCGATGTTCCGCGTTGAGCTGACCAACGGACACAAGGTCCTCGCGCACATCTCGGGGAAGATGCGTCAGCACTACATCCGCATCCTCCCGGAGGACCGCGTGATCGTGGAGCTCAGCCCGTACGACCTCACTCGCGGCCGGATCGTCTACCGCTACAAGTGATCCTCGCCGGAAAGGAACGGCCCGACGGCCCCGTCGGGTACGAAGCCAGCGAGATCGAGGAATCGACATGAAGGTCAACCCCAGCGTCAAGCCCATCTGTGAGCACTGCAAGGTGATCCGCCGGAAGGGCCGCGTCATGGTGATCTGCAAGAGCAACCCGCGCCACAAGCAGCGCCAGGGCTAGTCCCTCCGCCGCGGCCGGGTGCCGTGCGGGGTCGCCAGGCCCCGCACCGGCTCGACAGCGAACAGCTGAGCAGCACGCACAACTGAACATCGACAACGCAGTGCCAGAACCGATCGGCGACGAACCGACCGGGGACACCTCGGGGCGGAGGCCCGAGCACCGGTACTGCGCCACACCTCCACCGAAAACAGGAGCAGCCAGACATGGCACGTCTAGCAGGCGTCGACATCCCGCGCGAGAAGCGTGTGGAGATCGCACTCACGTACATCTACGGCGTCGGCCGTACCCGTTCCCTCCAGGCGCTCGCCGAGACCGGTATCTCGGGCGACATCCGCGTCAAGGACCTCACCGACGACCAGCTCGTCGCCCTCCGCGACTTCATCGAGGGCAACTTCAAGGTCGAGGGTGACCTCCGCCGTGAGGTGGCCGCCGACATCCGCCGCAAGGTCGAGATCGGCAGCTACGAGGGCCTCCGCCACCGTCGTGGTCTCCCGGTGCGTGGACAGCGCACCAAGACCAACGCGCGGACCCGCAAGGGCCCGAAGCGCACCGTGGCAGGCAAGAAGAAGGCCCGATAGGAGATCACCATGGCTACCCCCAAGACTGCTGCCCGCAAGCCGCGGCGCAAGGAGAAGAAGAACATCGCCGTGGGCCAGGCCCACATCAAGTCGACGTTCAACAACACGATCGTCAGCATCACCGACCCGTCGGGCGCCGTCCTGAGCTGGGCCTCGTCCGGTGCTGTCGGCTTCAAGGGCTCGCGCAAGTCCACGCCGTTCGCGGCGCAGCTCGCCGCCGAGTCGGCCGCCCGGCAGGCGCAGGAGCACGGCGTCAAGAAGGTCGACGTCTTCGTCAAGGGTCCGGGCTCGGGCCGCGAGACCGCGATCCGCTCGCTCCAAGCCGCCGGCCTCGAGGTGGGCTCGATCAACGACGTCACCCCGCAGGCGCACAACGGATGCCGCCCGCCGAAGCGTCGTCGCGTCTGAGCTAGGAGCTCTCGGCCGCGACCGGACGCCCGCTCATCGAGCGGGGTCGACCGGTCGCGGCCATTCCTGGTCGTTCGATCGCGCACGTCGGTGCGCGTGATCACAACTCAACAGACCCGGCGAGGCCTCGGGCCCCGTCGTACCGCCAAGTGTCATATAGCGGACACTTCGCCGAAAGGAATCCACAGTGCTCATTGCACAGCGCCCCACCCTGACCGAGGAGCCGATCTCCGAGTTCCGCTCGCGGTTCATCATCGAGCCGCTCGAGCCGGGCTTCGGCTACACCCTCGGCAACTCGCTGCGCCGCACGCTCCTGTCCTCGATCCCCGGTGCCGCCGTCACCAGCATCCGCATCGACGGTGTGCTGCACGAGTTCAGCACCGTGCCGGGTGTCAAGGAGGACGTCACCGAGATCATCCTCAACATCAAGAACCTGGTCGTCTCGAGCGAGCACGACGAGCCCATCACGGCGTACCTCCGCAGGCAGGGCGCGGGCCAGGTCACGGCGGCGGACATCTCGGCTCCGGCCGGTGTCGAGATCCACAACTCGGACCTCGTCATCGCCACGCTGAACGACACCGCCCGGTTCGAGCTGGAGCTCACGATCGAGCGCGGTCGTGGGTACGTCTCGGCGACCCAGAACCGCTCCGAGTTCAGCGAGGCCGGTCAGATCCCGATCGACTCGATCTACTCGCCGGTCCTCAAGGTCACCTACCGGGTCGAGGCGACCCGTGCCGGTGAGCGCACGGACTTCGACCGTCTGGTCGTCGACGTCGAGTCGAAGCCGGCGATCACGCCTCGCGACGCCATCGCCTCCGCCGGCCGCACGCTGGTCGAGCTGTTCGGGCTCGCCCGCGAGCTCAACACGGCGGCCGAGGGCATCGAGATCGGCCCCGCGCCGGTCGACGCGGTGCTCTCGAACGAGCTGCAGACCCCGATCGAGGACCTCGACCTGTCGGTCCGCAGCTACAACTGCCTCAAGCGCGAGGGCATCAACACGGTCAGCGAGCTCGTCGCCCTCTCGGAGACGCAGCTCATGAACATCCGCAACTTCGGTCAGAAGTCGGTGGACGAGGTCAAGGACAAGCTCACCGAGCTCGGCCTGTCCCTCAAGGACACCGTTCCCGGATTCGACGGCGCCCACTTCTACAGCGGGTACGACGAGGACGAGTCCAACTGATCCCGTGCCGCTCCTGACGGAGCGCAGCACACCCACCTTCCCACCACTGGAGAACTGACATGCCCAAGCCCACCAAGGGCCCCCGCCTCGGAGGCGGTCCCGCGCACGAGCGCCTGCTCCTGAGCAACCTCGCGAACGCGCTGTTCACGCACGGCCGCATCACCACGACTGAGACGAAGGCCAAGCGCCTCCGTCCCGTCGCGGAGCGTCTCGTGACGTTCGCGAAGCGTGGCGACCTGCACGCCCGCCGCAAGGTGATCAGCATCATCCGGGACAAGTCCGTCGTGCACACGCTCTTCACGGAGATCGCGCCGCAGATGGCCGACCGCCAGGGCGGTTACACCCGGATCACCAAGCTCGGCTTCCGCAAGGGCGACAACGCGCCCCTCGCGTCGATCGAGCTCGTGCTCGAGCCCGTCTCGGGCACGCCCGCTCCGGTGAACCGTCGCTCGAACCGTGCGTCCGGTTCGGCCGCAGCTGGGGCCGTGTCGACGACCGCCGCCGAGGAGGCCGCCACCGAGGAGACCACCGACGACGCCGCCGTCGCCGCGGAGACGACCGAGGCGACCGCGACCGAGGCGACCGCGACCGACGTGACCGCGACCGACGCTGCTGAGGCCGAGAGCACGGACGCCGTCGCGGAGTCCGAGCCCGTCGCCGCCGAGGAGACGACCGACGCGGCCGCCGAGGTCGAGGCGGACGCCGCCAGCAAGGCCGACGAGACCGAGTAGGTCCTCGCCAGCACACCACACGGAGGGCCTCCGCAGCGATCGCTGCGGAGGCCCTCCGTCGTCGGTGGGGCCCCCGGTCCCTAGACTCGACGCGTGACCGGTCAGCCACGCGTCGCCGTCCTCGGCCCGGTGCTCGTCGAGTCCCCGGCAGGGGACCTCGATCCGCTGCCCGGCGCGCTCGCCCGGACGTTCATCGCGGTCCTCGTGCTCGCCCGGGGCAACACCGCCACGACCGAGACGCTCATCGACGAGCTCTGGGGCGACACCCCGCCGAAGGGGGCGCGTGCCGCGCTGCAGACCCTGGTGTCGCGGGTACGGCGGTCGACCGTCGAGGGCGTCGTCGCGTCGACGGGCACCGGCTACCGGTTGGCCCTGGACCCGTCGGCGCTCGACCTGGGACGGGCCGAGCAGGTCGCCGAGCGGATCTCCGACGAACTCCGGACCGATCCAGCCGGCGCGGCCCGCCGGGCATCGGCCGTGCTGGCCACGTGGCGCGGTGAGCCGGGTGCGGACCTCGAGGGACCGGTCGCCGAGGAGCTCGCGGACCGGGCGGCGACCGTGCAGCGGACCCTGCGGCGCGCCCTGGCCCAGGCGCTCTCGGCGTGCGACGACCCCGACGGCGCGGCGCGGCTGTGGGAGCAGGAGGTCGTGGCCCACCCGTTCGACGAGGCTGCGGTCGCGGGGCACATGCGGGCACTCGTCGCGGCCGGACGGGGCGCCGAGGCCCTCACGGTGTTCGCAGGACACCGCGATCGCCTGGCCGAGGAGCTCGGCGCGGACCCGTCGGCGGACCTGGTGCGGCTCAACATCGAGATCCTCCGAGCGACGTCGACGTCGGCCCGCACGGTGCGGCGCCTCGGTCTGCGCCGATCCCCGACCACGCTCATCGGCCGGGACGCCGAGGTGGAGGCCGTCGAGCGGCTCGTCGAGGAGGAGCGGTTGGTCACGGTCCTCGGTGCCGGAGGCCTCGGCAAGACCCGGCTCGCGCAGGAGGTCGCGGGGCGCACCGCGCCCGACGTCGCCGTCGTCGTCCTCGAGCTCGCCTCGCTCACGGACGGCGCGGACATCGTCCCCGCGCTCGGCGCGGTGCTCGGGATCGCGGAACTCCGCGCCGGACGGTCGCTCCGGGACGTCGTGCTCGCGGACCTCCGGTCACGGGTCCTCCGGGCTCTCGGGGAAGCGCCGACCTTGCTCGTGCTCGACAACTGCGAACACGTCGTCGGGGAGGTCGCCGCACTCGTCGTCGACCTGCTCGGCGAGGTCCCGAGCCTCCGCGTGCTCACGACGTCACGTGCCCCGCTCGCGGTCCCGGGCGAGGTGGTCGCACCACTCCCGCCCCTGCCGGTCGAGGCCGACGGCGCCGCCGTCCGGCTGTTCACCGAGCGTGCCCGGGCCGCCCGGCCCGGCGCCGTGTTGCCGGTCGATGCGGTCCGTCGGATCTGCGCCCGGCTCGACGGCTCGCCGCTCGCGATCGAGCTGGCGGCGGCACGCGTCCGCGGCATGAGTGTCGACGAGATCGAGCGACGGCTCGACGACCGATTCGCCCTGCTCCGCGGAGGCGATCGGACCGCGCCCGAACGGCATCGGACGCTGCTCGCCGTGATCGAGTGGAGCTGGCGGCTCCTCGACGACGGCGCCCAGGACCTGTTGACCCGCTTGGCGCTGTTCCCGGACGGCGTCGCGGTGGAGGCGGTCGAGGCCGTCGTGCGCCCGGACCGGGTCGACACGGCGCTCGACGACCTCGCGGAGCTCGTCGAGCAGTCGCTCGTCCAGTTGACGGAGCGCGAGGGCGAGCCCGCACGCTACCGGTTGCTCGAGACGGTCCGGGAGTTCGGTGCCGCGCGGCTCACCGAGCGGGGTACGACCGAGGACGTGCGCACGGTGATGATCCGGTGGGGCGCGGCCCACGCCCTCGATCGGAACGTGCTCCTCGCCGGTCCCGGGCAGCGTCGCGTGTTCCGCGAGGTCGAACGCGAGGTCGACAACCTCGTCGCGCTCCTGCGGTGGTCGCTCGGCCGGGGTGACCGCAGGGCGATCGCGCCCATCGCCGCAGCGCTCGGGACGTACTGGTCACTCCGGGGCGTGCACGGGGAGGTCGTGGCGATCGCGCCCGACGTCGTCGCGGCGCTGGCGGGCGGCGCGCCCGACCCCGACCTGCTCCTGCCCACCGTCGTGGCCCTCACCGTCATGGGGGCGTCGTCGGCGTTCACCGACCTCCGGACGGCCGCCGTCGCCGTGTCCGCCTTGCGCCGACTGCGTCGGCAGCACGGTCCGACCGGAGTCCGCCTGGCGGATGCGCAGGCGGAGCTCTTCACCGCGATCGGACGCACCGACCTCGCGATGGCGACCCTCGCCCGCCTCCGCGACGACGACGACCCCGAGGTCGCGTGCTTCGCCCTGACGATCAGTGCGCCCCTGGCCGAGAACGCGGGCGACGTGGCGGACGCGCTCCGCTACGCCCGCCGGGCGGAGGCGCTCGCGAGCGCCCACGGCGACCTCTGGACGGCGGGAACGGCCGACGTGTCCCGCGTGCAGCTCCTCACTCAGACCGGGCACCCCGAGGAGGCACTGGTCGCCGCGGATCGCGCACGGGAGCGACTGCAGTGGTTCGGCGCGGATGACGACCTCGCCGAGATCAGCTGGTCGATGGGCCTGGCTGCCGCCGCTGCCGGTCAGCCGGACCGGGCGCGCGCCGTCGCGGTCGACCTCGACCTGCCCCGACCGGGCGCCCGACTCGACGACGACGGACTCCAGTTCCGGACGCTCGCGTTCGCCGTCCGGGCGGAGGCCGCCCGCGCCGAGGGCGACGTGCAGACCGCGCTGGAGGAGTACGACCGCGGCTTCGCGTACGTCCGTGACCACATGAAGCAGGCACCGCAGTGGACGCTCATGGTCGCCGCGGCGCGCATCGCTATCGATCTGGAGGCCCGCGAGCGGGACGGGGGTGCACCGCGCCTCCCGGACGACGGCAGGGCGACGGAGGCGGCCCGGGTGGCCAAGGTCGGCGCGCTCGTCGCGATCCGCATCGGCGCGTGGTGGCTCGACCTGCCGGTGATCGGCGACGCGCTCATCGCGGTTGCCCTGTGGGGGGCCACCACGCAGCGCGTCGAACCGGGTCTCGTCGCGGCGATCTGGGGGACCGCCGTGCGCGTGGGAGCGCGGCAGGACCTCGCCGTGCTCCGGTACGAGCGCGTCCGGGGCGTGCTCGCGCGGTGGACGGGACGGGCCGCCCTCGCGGACGCCGAGACGGCCTCGGCCGGTCTGGACCGGGCCGAGGCCGTCGCGCGGGCCCGAGCGCTGCTCGAGCAGGTCCGCGTCCCGCGGCGGGCGGAGGCTCAGGCCTTCCGCATGTAGGCGCGGACGGTCAAGGGGGCGAAGACCGCGACGACGACGGCGGCACCGACGAGCGAGAGCACGAGGTCGCTGCCCACCTGCCCGTGGTTGACGAGGTCGCGCACGGCGGTGATGAGGTGCGAGATCGGGTTCACCTCGCTGAACCACCGGAGCCAGGACGGCAGCGTGTCGGCGGGGACGAACGCGTTGGACAGGAACGTCAGCGGGAACAGGACCATGTTCGAGATGCCCGAGACGCTCGACGCGGTGCGCGCGACGACGCCGAAGAACGCGAACACCCAGCTGATCGCCCAGGCGACCACGACGACGAGGAGTCCCGCGGCGACGACCGACCCCAAACCGCCCTCGGGGCGCAGGCCCATGCAGAACCCGACGACGAACGTGATGGTCGTCGCGATCGCGTAGCGGACCGTGTCGGCGAGCAGCGCTCCGGCGAGCGGGGCGATGCGGGCGATGGGCAGCGACTTGAACCGGTCGAACACGCCCTTGTCCATGTCCTCGCGGAGCTGGACGCCCGTGACGATCGACGAGGTGATGTTCGTCTGGACGAGGATGCCCGGGATGATGATCGGGAGGTAGGCCGTCACGCCGCCGGCGATGGCCCCGCCGAAGATGTACGTGAACATCACGGTGAAGATGATCGGCATGAGCGTGACGTCGAAGAGCTGCTCCGGCGTCCGACGCACCTTGATGAGCCCGCGGTACGCCATGGTGAGCGACTGTCGGACCGTGGCCCCGAGTCCGGAACCGCCGACGCCGGGGCGCGGGGTGACGGTGCGGCGTGTGCTGGTGATGGCGGTCATGCGAGGGTCCCTTCGAGGACGCGGTCGGTGTCGTCGGTCGGGTCGTCCTGCGCGACGCTCCGCCCGGTGATGGTGAGGAAGACCTCGTCGAGCGTCGGCTTCTGCACGCTCATCTCGGCGAGGGAGACGCCCGAGTCGCGGAGCGCGACGAGCAGGTCCGCGACGCGGTCCGGGTCGGCCATCGGTGCGGTGATGCGGGCGCCCTCGGGTGAGACGGCGGCGCCGGCCCCGAGGATCCGCTCGACGATCGCCTGCGCCGCACCGAGCCGGGCGGCGTCCGCGAGCCGGAGCTGCAGGGAGGCGGTGCCCACCGATGCCTTGAGGTCGTCCGCCGTGCCCTCGGCGACGACGCGTCCACGGTCGATGACGGCGATGCGGTCGGCGAGCTGGTCGGCCTCGTCGAGGTACTGCGTGGTGAGGAGCACGGTCGATCCGGTCGCGACGAGCTCGCGGATCGTGTCCCACATCTGCGCACGCGTCCGGGGGTCCAGCCCGGTGGTCGGCTCGTCGAGGAAGATGAGTGGCGGTTGCGCGATGAGGCTCGCGGCGAGGTCGAGCCGCCGTCGCATCCCACCGGAGAACGCCTTGAGCGGGCGCTTCGCGGCCTCGGTCAGTCCGAAGCGCTCGAGGAGGTCCGAGGCCTTCGCCCGCGACTCGGCCCGACCGAGGCCGAGCAGTCGGGAGAAGATGACGAGGTTCTCGGTCGCGCTGAGCGTCTCGTCGACGGACGCGTACTGCCCGGTCACGCCGATGAGCCGTCGGACCGCCTGGGCCTCGTGCCGCACGTCGTGTCCGAAGATGCGTGCCTCGCCCGCGTCGGGCTTGAGCAGCGTGGCGAGCATGCTGATGGTGGTGGTCTTGCCCGCGCCGTTCGGCCCGAGCACGCCGTACACGGTGCCCGCCTCGACCCGCAGGTCGACGCCATCCACCGCACGGTTCTGCCCGAACGTCTTGACGAGGCCGGTCGCCTCGACGGCGAGCGTCGCCTGGTCGTTCATGGGGTGTCCTTTCGTTCGACGGTGCCCATGCTCCGGGCGGGCGCTGACGTGGCACTGACGTGGTGCTGACGCCGGTACCCTCGTTCCGTGACAGACGAGGCCGGCACCGTGCGTCTCCGGCTCGACATCGCCTACGACGGCAGCGGTTTCGCCGGATGGGCTCGGCAGCCGACCCTCCGGACGGTGCAGGGCGAACTCGAGTCCGCGCTCGAGACCGTGTTCCGGCGCTCCGGTCCGGCGCCCCGCCTCACGGTGGCGGGCCGGACGGACGCGGGCGTGCACGCGACGGGGCAGGTCGCCCACTGTGACCTCACCCCCGAACAGTGGGAGAGCCTCGCTCGACCGCACCGCGGTGCGGCCGGCCGACCCCAGCGGCTGCCGACGGACGCCCTCCTGCACCGCCTGAACGGCATCGCGGGGCTCGACAGTGACGTCGTGGTGACGGCCGTCGCGGTCGCGCCGCCGGGGTTCGACGCCCGGTTCTCCCCGGTCTGGCGACGGTACGCGTACCGCGTCGCGGACCTCGGGGCACCGCGGGACCCGCTCCGCCGCGGCCACACGCTGTGGTACCCCACGCGCCTCGACGAGGGCGCGATGGAGACGGGCGCCCTGACGCTGCTGGGCCTGCACGACTTCGCCACGTTCTGCAAGCCGCGGGAAGGCGCCACCACCATCCGAACGCTCCAGGAGTTCCGATGGCACCGTGAGCCGGACGGCGTGCTCGTGGCGTCCCTCCAGGCCGACGCGTTCTGCCACAGCATGGTGCGGGCGATGGTGGGTGCGTCGCTCGCGGTCGGCGAGGGGCGGCTCGCGCCGCACCGGCTGGCGGAGCTGCGCGAGGAGGCGGTGCGCACGAGCGCGTTCACGGTCGCCCCGGCGAAGGGGCTCGTCCTCACCGAGGTCGGCTACCCGCCCGACGACGAGCTCGCGGCCCGCGCGGAGCAGACCCGGGCCCGCCGCGACCAGGACGGGCACCGGTCGGAGGCCGACCAGGCTCGACAGGTGGGCATCAGCACCGCCGCGCCCACCGCCGCCCCGGAAGGCCCCGCAGGGTCGGGTGCGGTCGCGGAGCGACGCGCGTGAGCCGGCGCAGGCCCCGGGCCGTCGTCGCGGTCGCACCGGGCGTGGTGTTCGTCGAGGGACCCGTGTCGAACTGGGTCGTGCTCGCCGAGGAGGACGGGGTCGCCCTCGTCGACGCCGGGTACCCCGCCGACGCCGGACTCGTGCTCGACACCATCCGGTACGCGGGACACGACCCGGCCGACCTGCGCCGGGTGTACGTCACGCACGGGCACGTCGACCACATCGGTGGCCTCCCCGCGATCCTGGAGGCCCACCCCGGCGTGACCGTGCTGGCCCACGCCGACGAGGTCGCGGCCGTGCGCGGGCCCGAGCGAGACCAGGCGACGCTCGGCGACATCGGTGGCCGGATCGCGGCGCCGCGGGTGCTCGGCTGGGCCGCCCGTGCCGTCCGCTCGGGCGGCCTCGACCCCGTGGCCGTGCCCCCGGTCCGCGCGTTCACGCCTCGCGACTTCGACGAGCGGGCCATCGCACCCCTGCCGGCCCCCGGGCACACGCTCGGGTCGACGGCGTACCTGTTGCCCGCCGCGGACGCGCTCGTCACCGGCGACGCGGTCGTCACGCACCATGACGTGCAGCCCCGGTCGTGGTCGCCGCGGCCGCGGATGATCCCGGCCCTGTTCACCGCCGACACGGCCACCGCTGTGGAGTCGGCCGCGGCGCTGCCCCTGCCGGGGATCGTGCTGCCGGGCCACGGGCCCGCCGTGCACCGGGTCGGTGACCGCTGGGTCCCGATCGGGCACTGAGTCCGTCGAGGTTTGACGGTACCGCGACGCTCCGGTAGTGTCGTCGATTGGTCTGCGCCTCGTGCGTCGGACCCGAAGTTGAGCCCTCCACCGGAGCGTTCGCCGGGCGTCGCCCCGCGGAACACCCCACCGGAGTGGGATTCACGGACACCTCACCTCGACACGAAAGCAGCACACCTGTGACTCGCACGTTCTCACCGAAGCCCGCGGACGTCCAGCCGAAGTGGCTCGTCATCGACGCCACCGACGTCGTCCTCGGTCGTCTCGCCTCGCACGCCGCGGCGCTCCTGCGCGGCAAGCACAAGGCCACCTTCGCTCCGCACATGGACATGGGTGACTTCGTCATCATCGTCAACGCCGAGAAGGTCGCCCTGACCGGCTCGAAGCTGGCGCAGAAGACGTACTACCGGCACTCCGGCTACCCGGGCGGCATCACCGCCACGACCTACCCGGAGATGCTCGAGAAGCACCCGACCCGCGCCGTCGAGAAGGCGATCCGCGGCATGCTCCCGAAGAACAGCCTCGGCCGCGCCCAGCTCAAGAAGCTCAAGGTCTACGCCGGTCCCGAGCACCCGCACGTCGCCCAGCAGCCGACGCCGTACACCCTCGACCAGGTCGCGCAGTAACGACGGCCACGCAGCAGAAGACACAGGACTCCACACTCATGGCTCAGATCGCAGACTCCATCGACCAGACCCCGTCGAGCTTCAGCACCGAGAGCGCCCCGGCGACCTCGGAGGCGGCTCCTCGTCAGATCCTCAACGTCTCGGGCGCGGCCGTCGGTCGCCGCAAGGAGGCCATCGCCCGCGTGCGCCTCGTCCCCGGCGCCGGCACGTTCTCGGTGAACGGCCGCTCGCTCGAGGACTACTTCCCGAACAAGCTCCACCAGCAGCTCATCAACGACCCGTTCAAGGTCCTCGAGCTCATCGGTTCGTACGACGTCACCGCCCGCATCACCGGTGGAGGCCCCTCGGGCCAGGCCGGCGCGCTGCGTCTGGCGATCGCCCGGGCGCTCAACGAGATCGACCGCGAGAACAACCGCGCCACGCTCAAGAAGGCGGGCTTCCTCACCCGTGACGCCCGCGTCATCGAGCGCAAGAAGGCCGGTCTCAAGAAGGCCCGTAAGGCGTCGCAGTTCTCGAAGCGCTGATCGCGCTTCGGACGGCATCACCGTGCCACGTCTGTTCGGAACGGACGGTGTTCGTGGTCTCGCCAACGGCGAGCTGACGGCCGCGCTCGCACTGGGCCTCGCCCAGGCGAGCGCGGCCGTGCTCACGCACGGACACCACGCGGACGCACGTCGTGCGTCCGGTCGGCCGCGTCCCATCGCGGTCCTGGCGCGCGATCCGCGCGTCTCCGGGGAGTTCCTGGGCGCGGCCGTCGCGGCCGGCCTGGCGAGCGCCGGCGTCGACGTCCTCGACGCCGGGGTCATCCCCACCCCCGCGGCGGCGTTCCTCGTCGCCGACACCGACGCGGACTTCGGCGTGATGGTCTCCGCGTCCCACAACCCGGCGCCCGACAACGGGATCAAGTTCTTCGCCGCCGGCGGCCGGAAGCTCCCCGACGAGGTCGAGGACCGCATCGAGGCAGCGATCGGGAGCGCCGAGGTCCCGGTGCCCACGGGCGCCGACGTCGGGCGGATCACCCGCTTCGCCGACGCCGAGGACCGCTACGTCGTCCACCTGCTGAGCACCCTGCCCGCGCGGCTCGACGGCATCCACGTCGTCCTCGACTGCGCGAACGGGGCGGCGGCTGGTGTGTCGCCCGAGGTGTTCGTCAACGCCGGCGCGCAAATCACCCTCATCGGTGCCGACCCGGACGGCGTCAACATCAACGACGGCGTCGGGTCGACCCACATCGACAACCTCGCCCGCGCCGTGCTCGAGGTCGGCGCCGACGTCGGGATCGCCCACGACGGCGACGCCGACCGGTGTCTGGCGGTCGACGCCGAGGGCAACGCGATCGACGGCGACCAGATCATGGCGATCCTCGCGCTGTCCCTCAAGGAGCGCGGCCGGTTGCAGGACGACACGCTCGTGGCCACGGTCATGAGCAACCTCGGTCTCCGCCGGGCGATGGCCGAGAACGACATCGCGGTGCTCGAGACCGCCGTGGGCGACCGGTACGTGCTCGAGAAGATGGTCGAGGGCGGGTACTCGCTCGGCGGCGAGCAGTCGGGCCACATCATCTTCAACGAGTTCGCCACGACCGGCGACGGCATCCTGACCGGGCTCCACCTGGTCGCCGAGATGGCCCGCACGGGCAAGACCCTGGCCGAACTGGCCGCCTGCATGACCGTGTTCCCGCAGGTGCTCGTCAACGTGCGGGGTGTCGACCGGCACGGCCTCGACGACGCCGGTGTCCAGCGCGCCATCGCGGGCGCGGAGGCAGCGCTCGGTGACACCGGGCGGGTCCTGCTCCGGCCGTCGGGCACCGAACCCGTGGTCCGGGTGATGGTCGAGGCGGCGGACCAGGCGACCGCCGAGCGCGTCGCCAATGAACTCGCCGCGGTCGTGCACGACCGGCTCGGACTCGACGCGGCCTGATCAGGGCCGGGAGGCGCGGTGCGGATCGGACCCGCACCGCGCCTCCCGGTCGTGTCCGGGTGGTGCGGATCGGACCCGCACCGCGCCTCCCGGTCGTGTCCGGGTGGTGCGTCAGATCTTGCGGAGCAGCACGCTCGAGACGGAGTGGTCCGCGCCCTTCTTGAGCACGAGCGTCGCCCGGGATCGCGTCGGCAGGACGTTCTCGAGGAGGTTCGGCTCGTTGATGCTCCGCCAGACGTCCGTCGCGGTGCGGACGGCGTCCTCGTGGGAGAGCGTCGCGAAGCGGTGGAAGAACGAGTTCGGGTCCGCGAAGGCCGCCTGCTGCAGGGCGAGGAAGCGGTCGACGTACCAGGACTCGATGTCGCGGGTCTTCGCGTCGACGTAGATCGTGAAGTCGAAGAGGTCCGACAGCGCCAAGCCGCCGTTGACGGGTGGTGCGAGCACCGTGAGCCCCTCGACGATGAGCACGTCGGGCTGGCGGACGACGATCTCGGCGTCGGGCACGACGTCGTACTGCAGATGTGAGTAGAACGGGGCGCGGACCTCGGCCGCACCGCTCTTGACCTGGCTGACGAAGCGCAGCAGGGCGCGGCGGTCGTAGGACTCGGGGAACCCCTTGCGGTCCATGATCCCGCGGCGCTCGAGCTCCGCGTTCGGGTAGAGGAAGCCGTCCGTCGTCACGAGTTCGACCCGCGGGGTGTCCTCCCACCGCTTCGTCAGCTCGCGGAGCAGCCGCGCGACGGTGGACTTGCCCACCGCGACGGACCCCGCGACGCCGATCACGAAGGGCGTGCGTGACGCTCGCTCGCCGAGGAACCCGCTCGTGGCCGCGTGGAGGCTCCGGGCGCCCGCCGCGTAGAGGTTGAGCAGCCGGGACAGCGGGAGGTAGACCTGTTGCACCTCGTCCATGTCGAGCCGGTCGCCGAGCCCCCGGAGCTGGACGATCTCGGTCTCGGTGAGCGCGAGGTGCTGGGAGGGTGCGAGGGCGGACCACTCGGGGCGGTCGATCTCGACGAAGGGCGTCGGGTGGGCGACGGTCTCCGCGTGGGCGTTGGCCATGAGGACGAGGGTAGACGAGAGGATGGTGCAGTCTCCGAGCCGACGCGGTGTGGACGACGTGCTGTCCACAGCGGGTGGACCGGATCACAGCGCCGCGGGAGACCCTGAGCGCACAGCCGGCGCTCGCCGGCGTCGCGATCCTCGTGATGGCGGTCGTCATCCCCACCGCACTGGCCCTGGGCCTCCACGCGGAACTCCGTCTCGAGGCGCCAACCGTGCAGTGGTGGCCGAGCTGGCTCAAGCTGCCGCGGCGGCAGACCGCCTACGAGAGCACGCCCACTGCCTGGGACAAGGCCGCCCCGCGACAGGGCGACAAGTGGATCCGCATATCGCTCCCCAACGGACAGCGCGTCGGCGGCTGGATGAGCGGGGCCAGCCTCGTGTCCACCTATCCGCAGCCGCGAGACGTCTTCATACAGGAGCAGTTCCCGCCCCAGGCCTCGTCGAAGTGACCGAGCGCGTCGCTCATCTGGGCGTACTGCTGTCTGTTGTCTGAGTAGGGTCGGCCGCATGGAATACCGTCATCTGGGCAACACGGGACTGCAGGTCTCCACGATCAGCCTCGGCACGATGGGGTTCGCCGGCACCGGGTGGGCGAGTCCGGTCGGCCACATCGACGTCGATGGGGCACGCCGGCAGATCGACATCGCGCGCGACGCGGGCGTCAACCTCATCGACACGGCCGACGTCTACTCCGACGGCGCGTCCGAGGAGATCCTCGGCCAGGCGCTGGGCAGCGCGCGTGAGGACGTGCTCATCGCCACGAAGGTCCGCGGGGGCATGGGGCCCGGACCGAACGACGGCGGACTGTCCCGCCACCACATCGTCAAGGCCGCCGAGGACAGCCTCCGTCGGCTCGGCACCGATCACATCGACCTCTACCAGCTGCATGGCTGGGACGGATCGACGCCCCTCGAGGAGACGCTCGGCGCGCTGGACGACCTCGTTCGGTCGGGCAAGGTGCGCTACATCGGTGCGTCGAACTTCTCCGGATGGCACCTCATGAAGGCGATGTGGGCCTCCGACAAGCACCACCTGGAGCACTTCGCGAGCCAGCAGATCTACTACTCGCTGCAGTCCCGTGACGCCGAGAACGAGCTCGTGCCGATCACGCTCGACCAGGGCATCGGCATCCTCGTCTGGAGTCCGCTCGCTGGTGGTCTGCTCACCGGCAAGTACCGTCGCGGTCAGGACGTGCCGGAGGGTTCGCGGCGCTTCGAGGGCTGGACCGAGCCGCCCATCGACGACGAGGACCGCCTGTACGACACGATCGAGGTGCTCGTCGACATCGCCGAGCAGCGGGGCGTCACCGCGACGCAGGTCGGCCTGGCCTGGACGCTCGCGAAGCCGGGCGTCACGTCGGCGATCGTCGGCGCGCGGACCGAGGAGCAGCTCACCGACAGCCTCGGAGCGGCGGACGTCCAGCTCTCCGCGGACGAGATCGCCCGCCTCGACG